>CAZSTH010000012.1:0-61165 GCA_964609835.1 uncultured Thermoanaerobaculia bacterium | reverse complement strand
TGTTCCCCGCTCCCTGTACCCGGTTCGAAGCTCCGCCTTGCTAGAATCCCGAAACCAATGGCGCCTGCCGCCTGAGGAGTTCCGGGGAGGAGCACGTAATGAACACACGTTTTTCGGTTGTCGCGGTAGCCGCTCTGCTTGCCGCCGCGATTGCGGTGGCCGGCGACGAGGACCCGTACCTGTGGCTCGAGGAGGTCGAGGGGGCCAAGGCCCTCGAGTGGGCGAAGGCCAAGAGCGCCGCCGACACCGCGGTACTCGAGGCGGTGCCAGAGTTCGCCCCGATCCAGGACCGACTACTCGAGATCTACAACTCCAGCCAGCGAATCCCGAGCCCGGCGATCCGCGGCCCGTGGATCTACAACTTCTGGCAGGACGCGACGCACGTGCGCGGGATCTGGCGGCGCACCTTCCTCGACCAGTACACGGCCGCATCACCGGCGTGGGAGACAGTGCTCGACCTCGATGCGCTGGCCGAGGCGGAAGGCGAGAACTGGGTCTGGAAGGGAGCGAGCTGTCTCGCCCCCGACTACCGCCACTGCATGATCACACTGTCGCGCGGCGGCGCCGACGCGTCGGTGCGGCGCGAGTTCGACACCCACGCCAAGAGCTTCGTCGAGGACGGCTTCTTCGTTCCGGAAGCGAAAGCTCGGGTCGCTTGGAAGGACGACAACACGCTGTGGATCGGGACCGACTTCGGGGAAGGCTCGCTGACGACCTCCGGCTACCCAAGATTCGTCAAGGAGTGGCGCCGCGGCACGCCGCTGGCGGACGCCACTTTGGTCTATGAGGGCAGCGTCGACGACGTAGCGGTCGGCGCCTACAGCCTCTACACACCGGAAAGCCGCTACGACATCATCTACAGGACGCCCGAGTTCTTCCGCGGCAGCTATTTCCTCCGGCTCGGCGAGCGACTCGTCAAGCTCGACATCCCCGAGGATGCGAACCTCCAGGGCATCTTCAAGGACCACCTGTTGGTAGCCCTGCGGTCCGACTGGACGCCGGCAGGCACCACCTACCCGCAGGACGCTCTGCTCGCCATCGATCTCGACGAGTTCCTGGCAGGCGGCCGCGACTTCGAAATGCTCTTCGAGCCGTCGCAACGGGTCTCGCTCGGAGGGGTCACCAACACCCTCGACAACCTGATCATAACCACCCTCGACAATGTCCGCGGCCGGCTCTACCGGCTGCACCTCGGCGAGTCGGGGTGGAGCCGCCAGGAGATCGAGCTGCCCGGCATCGGTACCGTCGGCCTCGGCGGCACCGCCGACTTCAACGACAGCTTCTTCTTCACCTACACCGACTTTTTGACCCCGTCGAGCCTGTACCTGGTGGGCGACGACGGCAGCACCCGCCAGGTCAAGAGCTCGCCGGAGTGGTTCGACAGCACCGGCATGGAGGTCGAGCAGCACCAGGCCGAGTCGAAGGACGGCACCCTAATTCCCTACTTCGTCGTCATGCCGAGGGAATTCGAGGCCGACGGCTCGAACCCGACCCTGCTCTACGCCTACGGCGGCTTCGAAGTGTCGAGGGTGCCGCGCTACTCGGGCGGCCTCGGCGCCGCGTGGCTCGCACGCGGGGGCGTCTACGTGCTCGCCAACATCCGCGGCGGCGGCGAGTTCGGCCCGAGGTGGCACATGGCCGCGGTCCAGGAGAAGCACCAGACCAACTTCGACGACTTCATCGCCGTCGCCGAGGACCTGATCGCCCGCAAGATCACCGCGCCCCAGCACCTCGGAATCATGGGCGGGTCGCAGGGCGGGCTGCTGGTGGGCGGCAGCTTCGTGCAGCGGCCGGATCTCTTCGAGGCGGTGGTGAGCGCCGTGCCGCTGTTGGACATGAAGCGCTACCACAAGCTGCTCGCCGGCGCGAGCTGGATGGCCGAGTACGGCAACCCGGACACCGACGATTGGAACTTCATGAAGCTGTGGTCGCCGTACCAAAACCTCGACCCAGACGTCGACTACCCCGAGGTCTTCTTCTGGACCACCACCCGCGACGACCGCGTCCACCCCGGCCACGCCCGCAAGATGGTGGCCGCGATGAGCGACATGGGCCACGCGGTCTACTACTACGAGAACACCGAGGGTGGGCATGCGGCGGGCGCCAACCTCAACCAGCGCGCCTACACCGACGCGCTCGAGTACGCCTATTTGTGGATGAAATTGCGGTGATCGGCCGGAGGCTGCTCAACGAATTTTGAATTCTCGAGCCTCTTGCAATCATCACGTTCAATGGCGGGGCAGGCCCCGCCACTACAAGGGAATGTCTCTCGTCGGTAGGGGCGGCACCCGTGCCGCCCGGCCTCGATCAGGCGCGATCCGTCCGATTTCTGCGGAATAATTCGAATTTTGCAGGAGGCTCTCTCAATTTTGACTTGCCATCCGCCCCGCAGGGCATTGGGAGGGTGGGAGGGAATTCAAAATTGAGAATTCAGATCGTGACCGTCAGGTGGCAATCGCGATTCCCGCCCAGACGAGGCCGCCGAGGATCAGCAGCGGGATCAGCAATACGCCGCCGACGACCAGCACCACCGGCCCGACCACGATCAGTGCGATCACGAAGCCGATGACGAAGAGCAGCGCCTTGAGACCGAGCACCAGCGGCAGCAGCGCAAGCTTGAAGAGCAGCTTGAAGAGCCCGGCCAGCAGCACGAGCACTCCGACCACGACCGCACCGGTCACGAGCAGCGCCAGGATGCCGAGTGCCTCGAACATTTTTCAGACCTCCTGATCAAGGCTACGCACGAGCCCTGTTCAAAGTTCTCACTCTTTCATTTTTCGCCTGCCCGTGTGCTCCGAGCGATTTCACCCACAGGGCCCCCGATGGCACACGGGCAGGCGAAGAATGGCGGCAGGGTGCAGAAGGCGGCTCCCGCCTACCTCCGCATGATCGAATCCAGGATCATCAAGAAGGCCGCCTGCTGCTCGGGCTCGGTCTTCTCGATCACCGCCAGGCAACCGGAGTCGTCGAACTCCTCGTGCAGCCGGTCGGCGGGATGGCCCGAGGTGATGATCACCCTCTTCGGATCGACCCCTGCCTCGCGCGCCGACTCGAGCACCTGCTTGCCGTCGCGCTCCGGCATCTCCCAATCGAGCAACAGAAGGTGAACGTCCGGCGCCATCGCCCGCTCCGATTGCACGGGATCGGTGTAGGTCTCGACCGCCACTTTTCCGCCGTACCGCCGCTCCAGCAGCTTGCGCCAGACGGCGCACTGGAGACCGGAGTCGTCAACCACCAGCACACGACGGGGGGCCTCCGTCGCCATGGTCGGTAGGGTAGCGCCGAAACGTCGATTGTGCCAGCGTTGGGTGCACCGCCAAACGGACACCCGGCTCTCGCCTCGAAGCTCAGCGACCGCACCGCCTGCAGCGGGTCGCTGAACGCGAAATCCTCTCCGCGCGCCTGCTCCGGGCCGTCTTCGAGCCGGACCTCGGTGGGGCGCGCGGTCGAGGCACCGCAGGTCTATTCCCAGCCCTCTGTCTTGTCACAGGAAGCGTGGCGCCTGCGCACGGCATTCGAGCTTTTCGAGGCTGGGTCCGAGTGATGATAGATCACCTCCGCCGACGACACCCTGAAGCCTCGTCCGCGATCGCTCTCCGTGATCAAGGTGTTACCGTTCGGCAAGCGCTGTGCACCCCCCGACGGGGTGAAAAGAAATCGTTCTCGGGCCGGGCGCGGTACTCCCACACCACATCGTCCGTCACGGGATCGATTTCCACGACCCGAGGAGCCTGAGCGAATCAAGCCTCGGCACATGGTCGCGCCCCGGCGCCTGCATGCGACCCACACCTAGCAAAATACTGAAGACAAACAACGCCCATCGGCGACCCGCGAGTGGACACTTCAATAGGAAAAGAACCCTCGACTCGATCGTGGGGGGTCTGACGACTTTTGCCGGCTACCGGGCGTCAGATCCACGCCCGCCCCCCACCCATTCACATCCGATGATCGGGTGGGCGGACGGGCGGTCGCTACGCTCTCGCCTCGAAGCCGAGCGACCGCACCGCCTCCAGCAGGTCGCTGACCGCGAAGTCCTCGCCCCGCACCCACGCCAAGCCGTCCTCGAGCCGGACCTCGGTGGCGTGCACGCCCGAGATCTCCGACAGCGCCCGCTGCACGCTCTGCACGCAGCCGGTGCAACGCATGCCCTCGATCGACAGCTCCACGCTCCGCTCGTCGTCAGCCATCATGGCCTCACCGTGCTCTTCGGTCCGCCGCGGCCTCAGCGCGTTGCCGAGCACCGCGATCAGCAGCACCGCGCACGCGATCTGGAACAAAGAGGGGCCGTGCTCGCCGTGGTGCGCGTGCGCCGCCGTGGCATCCGCCGGCGTGACGATGGCTGAGGAGGGCACCAGGCCCGACGCGACGGCGCCGTCCACCAGCAGACCGGAGCCGACGGCCCCGGCAACCACCGTCAACAGAAACACCACCACCGACCGCCAGCCGAGCACGCGCCACAGCGTGGTCAGCGTCGCGCCGTTGGTGGCAGGGCCCGAGATCAGGAATGCCAGCGCAGCGCCGGGCGACAGGCCGGCGTGGATCATCGCCACTGCGATCGGCACCGAGGCGGTGGCACAGACGTAGAGCGGCACGCCGATCGCCATTGCGAGGAGAATCGGCAGCAGGCCACGTCCGAGTACGCCCTCGAGCGCCGCGGGCTCGACCAGGGCGGCGATGACACCCGACAGCAGCAGCCCGACCACCAGTGCGCGGCCGATGTCGCGAGGCAGGGTCACCAGGCCGTAACGCAGCGCCGCCAGCAGCCTCGGTTCGCCGGCGGCCGCACCGCCGCCACAGTCGCTGTCGGCACACGCTTCGCCGGCCGCACCCGCGGCGCTGGCAGAGGACTCTGCGGGCGAGGAGTCACGGTCCACCGCGTGCACCAGGCCGCCGCCGAAGACGCCGGTCAGCAGCGCCGCCAGCGGCCGGAAAACGGCCAGGAACGGCCCCAGCAGCGCATAGGTGACGGCGATGGAGTCGACGCCGGTCTGCGGCGTCGACAGCAGGAAAGCGGTGGTCGCACCCTTGCCGGCGCCGTGCCGGCGCAGCGACGCCGCTACGGGGATGACGCCGCACGAGCACAGGGGAAGCGGCACCCCGAACAGCGACGCCTTGAAGATCTGCCCGAAGCGGCTGCCGCCGAGATGGCGCTCGACCCACTCCGGAGAGATGAACACCGAAAGCAGCCCCGCCATCAGGAAGCCCAACAGCAGGTAGGGTGCCATCTCGGCCAGCATCCACCACGAGGCCACCCCGAGCTCGGACAGGAAGGAAAGCACCACGGCCATCATTTGCTCAGCTTGTAGATCAGGTCCATCAGCTCGTCCTGGTGCTGGCGACGCGTCTCGCTCTGCAGCCCTTCAGTGACGCAGGTCTCGATGTGGTGGCGGACGATGACCTTACCGACCCCACGCAGCGCTTCGTGGATCGCCGAGACCTGGGTCAGCACCTCGACGCAGCCGGTGCCGTTCTCGATCATCCGCCGCAGGCCGCGCACCTGGCCTTCGATGATGGCAAGGCGCCTGAGTGCGCTCCGGTGGACCCGCTCATCCAAAGCGACCGTCGTTTCCATGCTGCCGACGATACCATACCCCAGTTGGGTATTCAACTCCGTTTCGGCCCGACCGAAAAAAAAACGGCGGGCCCGGGGGCCCGCCGTGGACATTTCGAATCGTCGACGGAGCGAGGCTATCGCTCCATCGGCTTGAAATCGACGCGGCGGTTCTGAGCGCGACCTTCCGCCGTGGCGTTGGTGGCAATCGGGTCGTGCGGCCCGAAGCCCCGGGTCGTCAGGCGGCTCGCCGCCACCCCGAGCTCCACCAGGTGCGCCTTGACCGACTCGGCGCGGCGCTCGGACAGCTCCTGGTTCCAGTCCTCGGGACCGGTGCCGTCGGTGTGGCCCTGGATCTCCACGTTCCACTGAGCGTTCTTCTTCAGGAAATCCGCCACCCTGGCCAGGAAAGCCTTGCCGTCGGCATGGAGGTCGCTCTTGTTGACGTCGAACAGCACCTTGCCGCCCACCGTCCACTCGTCCTCGCCCACCTTGATGCCCTCGATCGGGCACCCGCGGGCGTTCACCGGCACGCCCCGGGCGGTCCCGGGACAATCGTCCTTGTAGTCCGGCACCCCGTCACCGTCGCTGTCGAGCGGGCAGCCGTCAGCGTCCACAGGCGCGCCCTTCGGCGTGTTCGGGCACTTGTCCTCGTAGTCCGGCACGCCGTCGCCATCGGTGTCGAGCGGGCAGCCGGCGCTGTCCACCTCGACGCCGCGCGGCGTGTTCGGGCACTTGTCGTCGGCATCGGCGACGCCGTCCGCATCGCTGTCCGGAATCAGCAGGACCTCCTTGACAAAGGCGCCCAGAGCCGCAGCGTCGGTCAAGTTTTCGGCGTAGAGGACCCGACCGCAGCCGGTGGCCGAAGCGATCCGCTGCATCGTGTCGTAGCCCTCGCCGGAGTTGCCGATCAGAACCGAGTAGATGCACAGATTGTCGCCGTACTGGGCTGCCAGCCGGTCCGCCGCCATGTAAGTCTTGCGGCCCATCTGGCGGCCGTCGCTGATGACGATCGCCGCCACCTTCCCGCCGGCGGCTCCGGCGAGGTCTCCCGACACACCGTCGAGCGCCGCGTACATCGGGCTCGAGCCGGCGGCGCACTGGATCTTTTCGCCGGCGGCCTCGAAGTCACCCTTGAGGTAGGCCTCCACCTCCTCCAGCAGCACCGTCTTGCCCGTCGGCACGCACTTGCCGTGGCCGAAGGCCCGCAGCCCCGCCTCGTACTCGAGGTCCGGAATGCTGTCGGCCATTGCCAGCACGAGATCGCGCTCGATTTCGAGCTTCTTCTCGCGCTGGTATTTGTGCTTCATGCTCCCCGAGCCGTCGACGACGACCACGAAGCGGTCCACCTTCGGTAGCCAGTAGTCGGGGTCGATGTCCGCCGGCTCGTAGGTAAAGGTCTGCTGCGAGGACGCGCACCCCACCGCAAACACCACCATCGCCAGCACCGCGACGCGTTCGATCCATCTGCTTTTCATTTCTTTTCTTCTCCTTGTTTCTCGTCGGTCGGCTCCTCCGACCACTGCTCCAAGATTTCTGCGACCTAATCCAGGCATCAACGGCTGGAGACTGCGGGGCGTCGGTCGCGCCACCCGAATCTCGTTCACATAAGCTTGAGTTTGCGCATGATACTCCATCCCCCCGCGAAACGTCTACCTCAAGGGCATCCCCCCCTGAAACTCGGACGGGCGCCGGGCCTGGACTCGGTGCGGTGGGTCAGCTCTAACGGCCGCCGTCGAGCACGTCCTGGAACTCATCGAACTCGTCCCAGCGCCCCTCCGCCGCGAGCTTCGCCTGGTCAGGCCAGCTTGTCTCATGTCGTGCATCCGGAAGCGCTCGCCCGCGCCGTGGAGGATACGCTTCAAGGTGTCCACAGGCGCTTCCGCCAGGTCGGCAAAGGTGAAGATGCGGTTGTCGTACAGCAAAGTCTCGATCTTCGGGCCGACGCCCTCGATCTTGGTGAGGTCGTCGCGCCGGTCGCCGACCGAAGCGGCGGCCAGCTTCCGGTTCCACGCCGCCTCGCGCTCGGCGAGCTTCTGCCGGCAGAGCAGCTACCGCAATGCCCAGCGACAGGGCGAGCAGCGCCAGGCCGGCGAAGCCGGCCAGCGGCAGCGAGCTCGCGGTGCGGGGCAACGCGGCCGGCTTCGGCGCCGGCTTCGGGGCCGGGGCGGGCTTGGCGGCCGGGGCCGCGGCCTTCGGCGCGTCGTGCATATCCGGCTCGTCGACGACGGTCGCCACCTCGTGCTCCTCGATGAAGATCACGGTCGGAGGCGCCACGGTCTCCAGGTGGTACGCGCAGGCGTGCATCCCCTCGCGGAGCTCGTACACGGAGGCCTTATTGCCGTTGACGATGAAGTGGACGTCGGGGGAGATATTGCGGAAGACGCGAATCTTGTTGGTGCCGTCGATGCGGGCCACCACTGTGTTGTTGACGGCCTTGAGGATGGTCCCGCAGCCGTCCTGAACCTGAATCGTCTCCTGAGCCACGGCATCCGTCGCCGGCACGATCACGGCGAGCGCCGCCACGGCCACAACCATCGCGATCAACTTCTTCATGTTTCTACTCCTTTGCTTCCAGTTGTTGTCGGGGATTCGGGTCCGGCGATGCAACGCGACTCGCATCGGGGGACCCACAAGCTCGATCCTCGAAGGCGCCCCCGCGCGCCTTCCCGGATGAATCGAAGATGACCGCCCCTCGCCGGGGCGGTCCGAACACGTTCCCTCTCGATCGCCGACTCAGAACCTGCGCAGCACGGCGATGCCGAGCGACAGGACCCGACTTATCCGACGCGTCCGCTGGTCGACCCTTCCCCATTGTCCAGGGACGCGTGGACGATGAAACGCTGCGGGGCGCTGCCCACGAAGTAGAAGGGGTAGCAGGTCACCAGGGTCACCGAACTCCGGTCGCGGGGGTCCAGGACCGACACGTTGGAGGGATCGGTGATCGTCAGGGCATCGACGGTGTAGCGCAGGCTCCCGGTCAGGGTTTCCAGCTCGAGCTTGTCGCCCTCCCTGATGTCCTTGAGCCCCCGAAAGAAGCCGTCACGGTGGCTGGCGATGCCGCAGTTGCCACCTGATCCGGGTGGCGCCGTACCCTCGATCCAGCCCGCTCCACGGTTCAGAACGGCATCGCTGGTGCCTTCGAGCACCGGCACCGTAATGTCGAGCCGCGGGATACGCAGCACCGCGAGGGTCGCCCCCAGGTCCTCGAAGAGGCTCTCCTGGTAGGCGGTGATCCGTTCGTTCGCCCACAGGCTCACGTCAACCGGGCTTCCGTCGTCGCGGCCTACCTCGGCTTGGAGCCTCGCCACCTCGACGAGCCGCTCGCGCGCTTGAGCGAAGCGCTCGATATCGCTGGCGCTCGAGGCCCTGCCGTGCACCCAGACGGCGAGCCAGAACGTTACCAGGACCGCACCCGCGATCCCACTGCCGTACTGGACCCGCCGAAGCCAGATCCGCGTCGCCGTCATGTGCTTGCCGCTTACCACTACCTCACCCACATCGATCCAGAATCGTGATCAGGGCGCCATGCTGAGGCGGTCGCCACGCGTCCGTCAACCTGTCAGTTTTGACGGGTGCCCACTTGACCGTTTTCGGGAACGCGGAGCCGCGGCAGAGAGGTTGTTCACGTCCGAAGGCTCGAAATCCGGTTCCGAAAGGCCTGCTTCGACGCTGACACCCATGACTCGACGCCACAGCTGGATCGCTCTTGCGCTGCTCGCGCTTACGGCTGCAATGCCGCCATGCACGGGCCGCGCTCAAGACGCCCAGGCGCCCCCATCCCGTCACCGACTCCGACACCGCTCTCGCTGGCGTCGGTCACCGACGAGACCGAAGAGCTGCAGCGGCTGCGGCGCGACATCACGCGACGGCTCGCCGATACCTCGGTCTTCGACGAGATCGAAACCTCGCTGCGCGACGTCCAATCGACCGTGCTTCCCCTGCTGCAGGCGCAGGCCGCCCAGCTGCAGGACGATGCTCGCCTCACCGACCTGCTCGACCTCGACACCTCGGCGCGGCGGCTCGACGAGCAGCTGTCGCAGGCCGCCGGGGTTCTCGCTTCGGAGGTCCGCCATGCCGAAAAGGACCTCGTGGGTCTCGCCGAGACCGGAGAGCGTCGGTCGCAGATCGCCGCAGCCGCCGTCGAAGACGCGGCCCCCACCTTCGTGATGGACCGCGCCCAGGACGCGCGGCGAGCGGTGGACGACCTCGCGCGCTCGGTCCGTGCCCGACGAGACCGCGCACTGGAGCTCCTCGACCGGTGCCTGCAGTCGAAGATCACGGTGGGCGACCTCCGTGACGCTTTGAGCCACGAGATCGACCGCATCCACCGCGAGACGCTGGCGGCGGCGTCGCAGCCGTTGTGGCGGATCGCACTGCAGCGCCCGCAGGCCGCGGCCGAGCTCCTGCGGCGCACGGCCGGAGGGGATCTCTTCCGGACCCTCGACTACGCCGTAACCGCCGGGGGCCGCATGCTCCTGGTCTTCCCCACCGCGCTGGCCGTCGGTCTGGTCGTATCGATGCTGGTGCGGCGGCGGCACCGACGCCAGGGGACGACCGGGGCGCCGTCCGAGCTCTCCCCGGTGCTCGCCCACCCGTTGAGCGCGTCGCTGCTGCTCGCGCTCGCCGCGACCAAGCTCCTCGCACCGCCGGGACCGCAGATCATCGACCACCTCTTCTGGGCGCTGATGGCGCTGCCGGCTGCCCACCTCGCGAGCACGATTCTGGGCCCGGCGTCGCGGCTGCCGATCGTCCTGATCACGGCCACGGTCCTGCTGTGGCCGTTCAGGGCCTACGCGGAAGCGGTCCCGCTGCTCGACCGCCTGCTGCTGCTCGCAGAAGACGTGGCCGTCATCGTCGCCGTCGTGCTGATCCTCAGGCGGCGGCTCATCCTGGACCGCCTCGGCGGGGGCTGGCGGGCGGCGGTCCGCGCCCTGCTGTGGATCCTGATGGCGGCGCTCGCCGTCTCGTTGTTCGCCGGAATCGTCGGCGAGGTCGGCCTGGCAGCGCTGCTGCGCGACGGCTCAGTGGTCTCCCTCGGTCTTGCGATGGTCCTCTACGGCATCGTCAGGGCGCTGCTTCGGATCGTCACCGACGTGCTGCGCGGGCCGGTCGGAGACCGCCTCAACATGCTGCGTTCCCACCCGGCAGCGGTGCTTCGCTCGGTGCGCAGCGTCGTGATGGCGGGGGCCCTCGCGGCGTGGGCGTGGCTGAGCCTGCAGGCCTTCCAGCTCACGCGGCCCCTGCAGTCCGGCGTGAAGGCGCTCCTCGAGGCGGGTGTCGAGGTGGGCTGGTTCGACCTCACGATCGGCGAGGTCCTTTCCTTCACGGCCGTGGTCGCGGCCGCATTCCTGCTGGCGAAATTCGTCTGCTTCGTGCTCGACGAGGAGTTCCTGCCGCGGCTGCCGCTGGCACGCGGCGTGCCGTACATGATCTCCACCTCGGTGCGCTATCTGATCCTGCTCGGCGGCTTCGCACTGGCGCTCGCCGCCCTCGGCGTCGACCTCTCCAAGGCCACCATCCTGGCCGGCGCGTTCGGCGTGGGCCTCGGCTTCGGCCTCCAGAACGTGGTCAACAACTTCGTGTCCGGCCTCATCCTGCTCTTCGAGCGGCCGATTCGGGTCGGCGACGTCGTGGAGGCCTCGGGCGTGCTCGGTCAGGTCTCGCGCATCGGCATCCGTTCCAGCACTCTGAGCACCTTCGTCGGCTCCGAGGTCCTGGTCCCCAACGGCGACCTGATCTCCAAGGACGTCACCAACTGGACGCTGTCGAGCCAGCGCCGCCTCGTGGAGGTGCTGGTGGGCGCCGCCTACGGCAGTGACCCGCGGACGGTCATCGAGGTTCTCGAGCGGGTGGCTGGGCAACACCCCGACGTGGTCGACGACCCCGCTCCCAAAGCCTTCATGGTCTCCTTTGGCGACAGCCAGCTCGACTTCCGGATGGTGTGCTGGGTGGCGCACTACGGCGACGGTTACCGCGTGGCCAGCGAGCTCCGCGTGGCCGTCGCGGAGGCCTTCGCCGAGGCCGGTATCGAGATCCCCTTCCCGCAGCAGGTGCTCCGCGTCGAAGGCGTCCAGGGCAGCCCTCCCGTCCTCGCACCGCCGTCGGGACCGGGCCCGGGCTCCGCGGAGGGCCCACGCTGATGCGCGCTGGCACCCGCCTCCCGGCGGGGTGTTCCGTTGGATCCCCGCTGGAATTCCGGCTTCGGCCGGACGTCCTGTCGACCGCAACCGGGGCGCTGCGGAGCGCACCGTTTTGGGGGGATCCCTCTCCGATTCCGAACGATCCCGACGCGGGCCCGCGAAACCCGCTTCGGCGCCAGAAAGATTCGAACGCCCGAGACGCAACAGAACAAGGGAGATACTGATCATGGCCCGTACCCAGACCATTCTCACCAGGTTCGCCGCCGCCCTCATGATGATGACGGCCGTCACCGCTGCCGCCGCGTCCGGCGACGGCCGGCGCCCGGCGGGCACGCCGCCCGAGGACCTGAAGGGCGGCGAGTTCGTGTGGATGCCCGAGGCCGCGCCGTCGGGCCCGCTCGTGGTCCTGGTGAGCCTCAACCAGCAGTTCGCCTACGTTTACCGCAACGGCGTTCTCATCGGCTACTGCCCGGTGGCCACCGGCAAGCCGGGCCACGAGACCCCGACCGGCGTCTTCACCATCCTGCAGAAGGACAAGGACCACGTCTCGAGCCTCTACAACGCCAAGATGCCCTACACCCAGCGCCTGACCTGGAGCGGTATCGCGCTGCATGCCGGCAGCATCCCCGGCTACCCCAACTCGCACGGCTGCATCCACCTCCCGCTGGAGTTCTCGCACCTGCTCTTCGAGATCGAGCACCTCGGCGGCACCGTGGTGATCGCGGACGACCACTCGGGACCGGCCGAGGCCTCCCACCCCGGCATGGTGCTGTCGCCGATGATCCCCGAGGGCGAGCCCGAGGTTCCGGTGATCGGTCCGGACGCCTACGACTGGCGGCCCGAGCTGTCGCTCGAGGGTCCGGTCAACGTGCTCATCAGCACGGCGGATCAGAAGATCTACGTCTACCGCAACGGCGTCGAGATCGGCTTCTCCCGGATCCGGGTCGCAGACCCCGTGCGGCCGGTCGCCGAGGGCATCTTCACGATCCTCGACGGCTACGCCGACCACGAGAACCCGTGGGTGCCCGGCAAGCCGGCGCCGCTGTGGATGACGGTCTGGACCAACGCCCCGGCCGGGATCTCCCAGGACACGGCCTGGCGGGACGAGGGCTCGGAGCTGAACCGGATCTCCATCCCCGACTTCTTCTCCACGAGGGTGTGGGAGATTCTCGGCCCGGGATCGACGATCGTGATCACCAACCGCACGGCGTCGCCCGAGACCAGGTCGGAGAGTGACTTCGTGGTGCTGGCCACGCAGCACCCGGAGCAGACCAGCTGACCGGACGCCGGTGCGACGAGTATGATCGGGTCGATGATGACGTTCGCTTCGAGCGCCCGGCGCGCACTCGTGGGCCTCACCGTCTCAGCCGTCGCCCTCGTCGGCCATGCATCCGACGGCTCCATGAACAGGGAGCTCGCCAGGGCGGCTCCGGACCTGGACCGGAAGGTGCTCGAGCTCGCGGTGACGGCTGTCCACTGTGCCGACTCGGCAGGTTATGACGGCCGCCCCGTGCTAACGGTGATCGACTATTCATTGCCGTCCACCGCCCCACGGCTGTGGGTCTTCGACCTCGAACGCCGCGCCCTGCTGTTCCACGAGCTTGTGGCGCACGGCAAGAACACCGGCGCCAACATGGCCACCGACTTCTCCAACCGCCGCGGCAGCAAGCAGTCGAGCCTCGGCCTGTTCCTGACCGCCGGCACCTACCACGGCAAGAACGGCTACTCGCTCAAGCTGCACGGCCTCGAGGAGGGGGTCAACCACCTGGCGTTGGAGCGCACCATCGTGCTCCACGGCGCCTGGTATGTGAGCGAGGAGTTCGCCGACCGCCATGGGCGCCTCGGACGAAGCTGGGGCTGCCCGGCGGTCCCCTCCGACGCGGCGAAGGAGCTCATCGACACCATCAAGGACGGCACCTACCTCTTCATCTACTATCCCGACGCCGACTGGCTCTCAAGCTCCAAGTTCTTCACCGGCTGCGGCTCGCAAGCTGTCGCTCCGTCACCCCCCGCAGGCTCCACCCACGGCGGCACCGCATCAGGCCGCGCCCATTGATTGACAGGCAATACGGGAACCAACCCCTGCCGTGGCACAGCCGGCGACGCGCGCACCCGTCAGAATTGACAGGTTGACGGCAGCCGGGGCCGGGCCTAGAAATGGCCCATCAGACGGACTTCTTCAGAGCAACCTGAATCCGTTCGAGCAACCGGGCACCAGCCCACTGACAAGGAGGATCGTGACATGAAGACCGTGAAATACGTTGGGTTCTGTGTGGCGGCGCTGCTGGCGGCGGGCAGCCTCTTAGCGCAGGACACCGTGCCGTCGCTGCAGGACCTGATCGGCGCCCGCGGCCGCGACGGCCAGTATCAGCTGGAGCGCCGCGGCTACACATTCATCAAGGCCGAGCCGCAAGCCGACAGCGTTTACAGCTACTGGCAGGAGCAGGAGAACGGCCAGTGCGTGGTGGTCCGCACGACGGACGGCCGCTACGCCTCCATCGCCTACGCGATGGCCTCGAGCTGCCAGGGCGGCGGCAGTCAAGCAGCCCCTCACTACGAGGAGAACTACGATCGCAAGGACGAGTTCGAGACCGTCTGCGGTGTCATGGTCGACGGTGAGGACTACAGCTACAAGTGCAAAGCGATGGATTTCTACAGCGGCAGCAAGAAGATCAGGACCGCCCTGCACTACCCCGACCAGGTCATTCGGCTCACCTGGAAGTCGGGCAACCAGGTGGTTCTCCACTTCGAAGGCATGACCCCGCAGCACGCGGCCTCCTCCACCTCCGAGGGCGAGACCAACTTCATCTTCGAAGGCAAGACCTACTACTACTTCTCCAACAAGGGCCGCGCCCGCAGCGAGGTCCAGAACTTCCGGAACTGAGTCCGGCAACGCGTTCCGATTCCGGGGGCCGGGTCACGCGACCCGGCCCCTTTTCCGTGCCCGCCGGCCGGTCACGGCAGTGACTCGAAGAACTCCATGATCGCCTCCCCTCCGCCGTCCGGCCACAGGTGGGGGTAGAAACGGCCGGAGCGCGTCTCGTCCTGTGAGTGCGGGCACCACACGACGGGGTCCGCGGCATCCGGGGGTCCGTAGCACTCGCAGCTGAGCGTTGCGGGTTCACAGGCTCGGACCGTGGCAACATCGAGGCCGTTCTGGGCGAGGGCCGAGTCGCGGGCCTCCACGCCGCGCGCCACCGGCACCAGGTCGTCGTCCGGGTTGTGGATGATCATGGCGGCGGCCGGCCCGCGGCACGGAGACCCCCAGATCCGGCCGGCGACGGTGCCCACTCCGCGGATGACATCACCGCGCGCGCAACCGAGGCTGTTGGCGAAGCTGCCGCCGAGCGAGTGTCCGACCACGAAGACGCGGTCGAGATCGAGGCAGTAGGTTTCAGCGAACAGGTTGAGCAGGGCGTCGAAGAGCGCGTAGTCCCGGAGGCGGTCCCCCGACTCGCCGCGCTCGTACCAGCTGAATTTGCCGTCCGCCGCCACTAGGGCGGCCAGGTAGACGACAATGGTTGGTCGGGTCGCCGCCTGCTCGAGCCCGAAGTACCGCCGCACCTGCGTGTTGGGGGTGGTCCGGCCGTGAAACGCCACGACCAGGGCGTGCAGTGCGGAGGGATCGTAGCCGTCCGGAAGGGCCGTGATGAACTCCCGCGTCCGGCCGTCCACCTCGATGGCCTTCAGAGGTGGGTCGAGCGGCGACGTTCCACATCCCGGTGATGGAGCGGCACTCCATGCCGCGGGTGCGAGTGCCAGAAGAATGGCAGCAAGCCATACGATCCGATTCATGGCGCCTCCGTGACGAATGCAGCTGCCGACGGCCGCTTTCTCATGCCACCAACCTCGGCCAGCCTGCCGGAGCCGAGCCCACACCTCGACCGGTGGGTCCGATGCTGACAACAAAAAAATCGGCCGCCCCACATGGCGGCCGAAGTGCCGTTCCCGCTGGGATCAGGCCCGTCCGAAGGCGGCCTTCACATGCGGGCGCATCAGGTAGTAGAGAATGCCGCCCGCAATCAGGAAGCCGATCACCGCCCCCGCCACCTGGCCCTGGAGGAGCCCTGCGACGTGGCTGACGAGGGCCAGGATCTGCACCACCACTGCGACCATCCAAGCCCAAGGTTTGAGCCCGAACAGACCGTAGGCGGTGATGAGGTAGAGCACTCCCATGATGAAGCTGACCACTCCGAAACCCATCATCATCGGTCCCGTCACCATTGCTCCGGCCTCGTCTGCCGCGGCAGCCTGGGCCGCGATTGTGGGACCCATGAACGTGAACAGACTGCCGAAGAGCAGCGCCAGCAGTCCACCGATCACGCACAGGACAGCCAGAATCGTCACACCAGTCGGACGTTGTGTCATCGTCGTTCCTCCTCTTCCGTGTCGGATGTTCTTCTTCTCGAAAATTGCGGCCGCAACCTCTCCCGGCCCCGGCTCAGCCCTTCAGGCCTTTGAAGACGGCCCACAGGGAGAGCGCCAACATCACCGGCCAGATCAGCAACAGGTCGACGCGGATGTTCGCCTCGGGGGTTCGGGTCATGACCAGCCATTCCCAGGCCGCGTACAGGGCCCATCCCGCGGCCGCGACCAGCAGCCACCAGGCGCCCGGTGCAGAGCCCGCGCCGACGACGCGCCTGACCAGATACCCGATGCCGAACAGCACGGCGACGAGCGCGATTTTCAGCGGCTTGTGAACCACGAGCGATGCCAGAAACTCCATCTTGCCTCCACGGGCAACCGGGCGCCCGGCCTCTCCTTCAGGCTCTGCGATTCGATGCCGACACCGTGGCCGCCGCCGGCCATCAGTGCCAGTCTTGCGCCGTGCTTCGTCCCTGGTCCCGGTTCTGATCGGCGGCGATGGCCGCGATCGCACCGACCACGAGGGCCGCCGCCGCGACCTTTGCCGCGTCGTGATCCGAGTGGTGCCCTGCGGACGGCGGCTGGTATGAACCCGGGTGGCCTAGGCGGAACTGGCCGCGGCAACCGTTGCTCACCCAGACCCCGCCGCTGTCGTAGCCCCACGTCCGGTTGAACTGGCACTGGGCGTTGGAGCTGAGCTGCTGCTCCAGGCTGACGCCGCCGCGGGTGTCCGCACGGCAGTAGCTGCGGTCGTAGTTCCTGGACTCGCAGACGATGCTGCCGCCGGAGCCGCCGCCGCTGGAGCCGCCACCGGCCCAGTGAGTGTCACCGATCATGAAATCGGCCCGGCACCCGCGATCGACCCAGATGCCGCCGTTGTCGTATCCCCAGGTGTCGTGGTATCGGCACGGCGAGTTGCTCAACTGATGGTCGAGGCGAACACCACCATGGGTGTTCGTGCGGCAGTAGTTGCGGCCGTTCTTGTAAGACTCACAGCGCACGGTGCCGCCGCCGCTGCCGTTCCAGGAGCCCGATGAGGCGTCGTGCCACCCGGCGTCGCGGACCTCGAAACGCCCGCGGCAGCCGTCGTTGACCCAGATCCCCGATCGGTCGTAGCCCCAGGTCCGGTTGTAGATGCACTGAACGTTGGAGTTCAGCTGCTGCTCCAGCCGTACGCCGCCCCGTGTGTCCACCGGGCAACGGTTGTAGCGGTAGTTGTCGGACTCGCAGGTCACCGACATGCCCTGAGCCGATGCGGTCACGGCTGGCGCCAGGATGGCGACGGCCGTCATGGTCAAGATCGCGAACTGAAACCTCCTCATGGCGCGCTCTCCTACTCGACCTTGGCGATGGCCACGTGGAAGAGCATGTCGGGATGCGCCGCGCACTCAGCGATGGCACTCCTGGCAAGTCTGGCCATGCCCGCCATGGACACCGGGCGGGCTTCGAAGTTGGGGCCTTTGAGACCGCTGTGGTAGCCGTGCGCCCACACCATGAGCATGCCTGCGACCGCGGTGTCGCTCTCATTGTCGGAGGTCGCGATGCTCACGAACTCGCCGCAGCTCAGCGTCTCCAGATTTACCCGGTGATCGATCTTCGTCGGCGCCGTGGCCGCATCGAAGAGAGCCAGCAGCTCCTCTTCCAGCGACATCTGCTGACCTTCCTGTGCGGCCGACGGGGCCGCCCACAGCGCGATCGACAGGCAGCACACCGCGGCCGTCAATCGAGCCCATCCATGAAGCGTTTTCATCTTGCGTCCTCCTGTTCCTGTTCGGATTACCGGGTTCGCCCACGATCCTACGAGATCGCCGCGATGCACCGCGTGCGCCGACTCAACCGGTGAGGCCACTTCTTTTATTACCCGCGATCGGCTACGGTCAACCTGTCAATTCTGACGGGCGTCGCCTCAGGGTCGATCGTGTAGACTCACGGACCGATTCAGCAGAGGAATGTATGCACGACGCAGATGCCGAACATCGACCCACAAGCACACGCCGCCTGACGTGGCTCCGCCGGCTGGTGATCGCCGTGATCGCCGTCGAGCTGATTTACGTCGTCGGTGCGAACGCCATGCTGCGGACAGGAACGCTCGGGCGGCTGATCAACCGCAAGCCGGAGAAGATGCTCATCACCTGGGACTCGGCCAGCACGTGGCTGCCGGGTGTGGTGAGCGTTCGCAACTTCGAGCTGCGCAACCAGACCCGCGCCAACCAGCTCTACATCCAGGTGCCGCGGGCACGCGCGGTCATCAGCCTCCTCAAGCTGCCGATGAAGACCCTGCACGTGCGCAGCGTCAAAGCGGACGGCGTCGACCTCCGCCTGCGCCGGCGGCTCGACCACGTGCGGACCGGCAAGGACGGGCAGTCGATTCAGGTGGCACCCGAGGACACGGCGTACTACCCCGAGATCCCGGGGTTGAGCAATCCCCCGGACCCGAAGCCCGAGGACCTGTACCCGAAGAAGCGCCACCGCCGACCGTGGACCATCAAGCTGACCGGCGTGGCGGTCGACGGGCCTCTGCATGCAGCGCTCAACGAGCTCGCCGTGACCGGGCAGGGGCGTGTCGGCGGTGGAGTCACCATCCGGTCCCGGGACTCCGTGACCATTCACCGGGCGCGCGTGGACATCGAACCGCTGACCGTGTCCTTCGGCCCCGAGGCGGTGACCGAGGACCTGAGGTTCAGCACCGCGATCGAGGTCCGACCGTTCACTATTCCGAGGCCCGAGATCGCCGACATCGTCTCCGGTCTCACGGGCACCATCGAGCTTGCAGGCGACCTCGGGGAACGCGCGGCGCTGGCCCACCGCATCACGCCCGGGATCACCGCCCGCGGCAGCGGTCGGATCGACGCCCGATTCGAGATCGAGCGCGGCGTGCTGCAACCCGGGACCCGCCTCGACCTCGACTCCCCGGCCTTCGAGGTGGCGCTCATGGCGCTGCGGATCGTGGGTTCCGCGGCCGTTCGTCTGGAGACCGCCCGCGGGGACGGCGGGCCCGCGACGTCGGCACACATCGAGCTGCCGACGTACCGTGTGCACGCGGATTTCGACGAGTCCGGCGACATCACGGGCTCCGGCCTGGTCCTCGATGCGGCCTGGCCGCGCTTCGCCCTGGCGCAGCCGTCGCCGCCGTCCAACGTCACGGTCGCGCTGCCGGAGACGGCGATCCCCGACGTCCGGGTGTTCAACGCCATGATCCCGGACCAGGCGCCCACGAGGATTTTGGGCGGCAGCGCAGCGGTTGCCGCGCGTGTCGAGGTCGACGAGGCCGGCAGCGCGAACGGGGAGCTGGCGCTCGACGCCGACGACATCTCCATGGAGAGCCGCGGCGAGGTCCACCGCGCAGACCTGGTCCTCCGCGCCAAGCTGGCCGAGGGAAGCCTACCGGACCGCCGGTTCACCCTGGTGGACACCAGCCTCCGCGTCGACGATGTCGGCGACGAGCAGATGACCGAGAAGCAGCAGCGGAAGCTCGCGGCGTGGTACGTCGACGTGGGGATCCCCCGCGGCGCCATCACTCTCGGGAGGCCGATCGCCGTCGCGGGCGATCTGACCGTCAGGATGGCGGACATCCGTCCGGTCATCTTCATGCTGCGCGAGATCGAGAACACGCCCCGGTGGCTCTCGGTGGTGCCGGACGTCAGAGACATCGACGGCCGCCTCGAGCTCGACATGGCCCAGGGCCGCACGTTCCTCGACGACATCGCGATCACCGGCAAGGGCCTCGAGATATTGGGCTGGCTGCACCTGCAGGCCAAGAAGGGCGACGGGCGGCTGTTCGTCAAGTTCAAGGGGCTCGCGGCCGGGTTGTCGTTGGACGACGGCAAAACCAAGGTCCACCTCGCGGAGCCCCGGAAGTGGTTCGACGCACAGGCGCGCCGATGACGCCTCGGACCGCGTGGGGGATCTTCCCCTGAGCTGGGTTCTCGCCGGCGCATCGAGTCAGCCCCGGAACCCCGGGGTGAAACGGACATGAGATCGCCGAAATTGAGCCTGTCGTGGCGAATCCTCATCGGCCTCGGTCTCGGCGTCTTCGTGGGCCTCTTCTTCGGCGAAGCCACCGCCCTCCTCCAACCGCTGGCCGACATCTACATCCGCCTCATGCAGATGACCGTGCTGCCCTACCTGGTGATGGCTCTGGTCATCGGCTTCGGCCAGCTCGAGCGCGACACCGCACGGCGGCTGGCGTTCCGCGGCGGCGGCCTGCTGATGCTCGTGTGGATCCTGACGTTCGCAGTCCTGGTGGCCATGCCTCTGACCTTCCCCGAGTTCGAGAGTGCGTCGTTCTTCAGCCACGCCCTGGTCGAACCTCCACAGCAGCTCTCCCTCGCCGACCTCTACTTCACGGCCAACCCGTTTCACTCGTTGGCCAACGCCGTGGTTCCGGCAGTCGTGCTCTTCAGCTCCATGCTCGGCATCGGCCTCATCGGCCTCGACAACCGCGAGCAGCTGCTGTCCACGTTGCGCGTGGCCAACCAGGCCATCATCCGCATCACCAAGTTCGTGGTCGGCCTGACCCCGATCGGAGTCTTCGCCATCGGTGCGGTCACGTCAGGAACCATGTCGTTCGAGACCCTGCAGCGCCTCGAGGTCTATCTCGTCACCTTCGGCGCAGCCGCGCTGTTGCTGACGTTTCTGGTGCTGCCGCTGCTCGTGACGGCGATGACGCCGTTCACCTACCGCGACGTGATTCGCGTCGGCCGCGACGCCATGCTGACGGCCTTCGTCACCAACAACGCCTTCATCGTGCTGCCGATCCTCGTCGAACGCTCCAAGGAGCTGCTGCGCGAGCGCGGCCTGGCGGATGCCGAGAGCGAGTCGGCCGCGGAGGTGCTGATCCCGGTGCTCTTCAACTTCCCGAACGCCGGGCGGCTCATGACCCTGCTCTTCGTTCCCTTCGCAGCGTGGCTGTCGGGTGACGCGTTGCGGTTCGCACAGTACCCGGCGTTCATTCTCGTCGGCATTTCCAGCTACTTCGCCAAGGCCCAGGTGGCGCTGCCGTTTCTGCTCGACTTCATGGCCCTGCCGCACGATCTCTTCCAGCTCTACATTCCGACCACCATCATCGGCGGCAAGTTCGACTCGATGGTCACCGCCATGAACCTACTGGTCTTCGCTCTCCTCGGGGCGGCGGCCATGGCCGGCTTCCTCGAGCTGCGCGGGCGCCGGCTCGTTCGGGCAGGCGTCCTGATCTTCGGAGGCATCGCAGCGACCGTGGCGATCGTCCAGGTGGTGCTGGCAGCGGCCGTGGACTCGACCTACGACCGGGACCTCGCGCTCCGCGGCATGCACGCACCGCGGGGCGCCCATCCGCCGATCGTCCACCGGAGTGCGGAGCAGATCCGCCCGCTGGACGTGGCCCCCGGCGTCACGCCTCTCGAGAGCATCCGCGCGCGTGGCACGCTCCGCTTCGGGTACGAACCCGACAACCTGCCCTTCAGCTTCTTCAATCTTGACGGCGAGCTGGTGGGGCTCGACGTGGAGCTCGCCACCGGCATCGCGCACTCGCTCGACCTGCAGGCGGAGTTCGTATCCGTGGCGTGGCCGGAGGTGGCTGACTCCCTCGCCAGGGGCGTCATCGACGTCATGCCCGGCGTGTGGTACCGGCCCTTCTGGTTCGAGTCGCTGCGGCTGTCGGAACCGTACCTGACGCAGACCGTCGGGCTCGTGGTCCGCGACGAGCGGCGCCACGACTTCGCGACCCTCGGTGACATCAGGCGCCTCCAGGGTCTGAGGATCGGCGTTCCCCTCGACACCCGGCAGATCGAGTACGCACTCCGCCACACCTTCGCCGATTCGAACGCGGAGTTCGTGCCGAGCCCGCACGGCGTCGAGCCTTTCTTCCGAGGGGAGCTCGGAGAGCTCGACGGCTTCATGATGCCGGCCGAGAGCGCCGCGGCGTGGACCCTGCTCCACCCGGAGTACACGGTCGTGGTTCCTCAGCCCAACCCGATCCAGCTGCCCACTGCATTCGGCGTGGCCCGGGACGCCGGCGAGCTCCTCGACGTCATCGACGAGTGGATCGTCTTCGCCGCCAGCGAGGGCACCCCGCAACGCGCCTACGACTACTGGATCCTCGGTCGCGGGGCAGAGGCACACCAGCGACGGTGGTCGATCCTGCACGACGTCCTCGGCTGGGGGGACCGCCCGGCCGGCGACCGGGATTGACCCGCCGCGACGCGTCGGGCCCCACGGCGGAAGCGACGAGGATTCCTTGGTTGGCCCGCTGCCGGGCAGGTGACGAATGTGCCGTCATCGCGGCCCGATCGATGCTCGCTCGGCTCGAAATCGGCGCGCGCGCGCCGGGCGGGACCCTCGGGTCAAGGCCAACCTGTCGGCGGCTCCAGCGAGATATCGCGTGATGACCGCACCTCCATGTACAGGCCGGTGTGGGCGGTGCCCTGGGTCGGCGCCGGATACGTGAACAGCGCCCCGCGCACGAAGACCCTCGTCGGACGGCGCGCTCGGGCGTCTGCGACGAACACCCTGAGGAGTGCGTCTCGCCCTACATCGTCGAGAACGTGGATCGGAAACGACCGGCCCACCGCGTCGTCCTCCCGGGCCTTCAGGTCGAACCGCCACGCCGCAGCGCCCGGCGCATCTCCGCTCCACCACTCTCCGAGGACCTCCATGGCGCCTTCGTCGCCATACAGGTTGCCGTGGTCGACGAACCCCCAGATCTTCACGACCCGGCCGTTCAAGCCTCGGATCGCCTCACCGTCCCTGGCGAGGCCGTTGCGGCTGATCGACGATGCCGGGGCATAGCCTCCGATCGGCCCTTCACACCCCAGCGCGCACAGAGTCAAGGCCACAACGGATCGGCCGAGGATCCTGTTCATGATGAGTGATCATAGCTCCTCTCTGGAACCGGTCGGCGGCGGCGGGCCGTGGGGTGGCGAAACCGCCGCCGAGAGTGCGCGCCGCCACCTCGAGCCCGGGTCGCCCGCGGTCACGCCGCGCCTTGATTGCTGCGGCAGGTTCCCCGACGACGGCTTCCGCACCGCCTTCGCCTTCGACCGGGGCCCAGCGGACCTTTCAACCCCTGGAGATCCTGTCAATGTTGACAGTTCAGGCTGCAGGTGCCGCGTAGTAGCCTCGCCTCCCATCATCGACGAAGGAGACTCAGCCATGCAACATGTGAATCGCATCGTCAACCGCGGATCGCTCGCAACGCTGTGCCTGCTGCTGGGGGCATTGGCTTCTGGGTGCAACTCAACCTCCGGGACGAGCGTGCCGGCATCGGCTGACGCTCGAGCCGCCGCAGCGCGCGCGGCGGCGTCCCCGTCGGACAACCCGCTCGCCGGCACTGACTGGCAGCTCGCCGAGTTCCAGTCGATGGACGATGCTCAGGGCACCACCCGCCCCGATGACCCGGCGCTCTACACCATGCGCCTGAACGGCGACGGCACCGTCTCCATGCGCCTCAACTGCAATCGCGCCACCGGCACCTGGACCGCCGAACCCAGCGCCGATCCCGGCAACGGGAGGTTCGGGTTCGGGCCGCTCGCCATGACCCGCGCCCTGTGCCCGCCGCCCAGCTTGGACGAGCTGGTGGCGGCGCAGGCCGAGTACGTCCGCGGCTATCTGCTGAAGGACGACCGGCTCTACCTGAGCCTGATGGCCGACGGCGGCATCTTCGCCTGGGACCGCCGGGTCCCGCACCGGACGGAGCCCGACGGGGCGATCGAGGCGGCGATGCTCGAGGCCTCGCCCGATTACACCCGGGAGGTGATCGAAACCACCGGCCGCGAGGCCCGCTACGTCTCCAGCCGGATCGACCTCAACGGCGACGGGCGCGACGAGGTCTTCGTCTACCCGATGGGCTCGATCTTCTGCGGCACCGGGGGATGCACGCTCTTCCTCTTCACCGAGGCCGGCGACGGTCTGGCCCTGGTCGACAGCTTCCCCATCAGCCGGACGCCGTTCATCGTTTCCGTGGAAGACACGAATGGGTGGCGGAACCTGGTGCGGCGCGAGTCGGGTGGCGGCGCGCCGCCCTCCTGGGTGCTCCACACCTTCGACGGTGAGCGGTATGTCGAGAGCGAACGCATGCCGGGGGATGCGACAGCGCCAGCGGGCACGTGGTGCCTCGCCGGTGAGTTCTCCTACGACGAGGGCGTGCCGCTCCGGCCGCGAGACTGATGCTGCACCTCGTTCCGCTCGCTCTCCGAGGTCGGGCGGATCGTGGAGCCCTGCGTGACGCAACGGGCGGAAATGAAACCGTCAGAATTGACAGGTTGACGGTCCTCGCCGCTGCCCTTACAAGAACGACTATCGACACGAGAGGACCGGAGAGTCTCGGCTCAACAATCGCGTCGACGACATCAACTGCCGATCGCCCCACCGGCGATCGCAACCGGCGCGGGCCCTGGTTCGGGGCGCACCGGCAAACACCCTGGCTTCGAGGATCGAAAGGAGAGCTTCTGATGAGAGGAACGAGTTGGCGTGTGGGAGCGATAGTTCTGGTGGCGGCCCTGGCGGGCATCGGCACCGCCGCGGCCCAGCAGGGTACGGACATCGAGTACTTAACCTGCGAGTCGAAGAACAACGGCCACAACGAGTGCCGCTACAACGCGAGCGGCATCGTGACGGTGCACGTGAACCGCCAGATGAGCAGCTCGCCCTGCACCTTCAACCAGAGCTGGGGCACCTTCGACGGCGGCGTCTGGGTGGACTACGGCTGCCGCGCTGAGTTCGTGGTGCGGCGCCCGCCGCAGACCGACACCTACAACCCGCGGCCGGTCGGCGGCACCCTCAAGACCATCAACTGCGAGTCGAAGAAAAACGGACACACCGCGTGCCCGCTGGACGCCTTCGATTTTCGGAGCGTGCACGTCGAGCGCCAGCTGAGCTCGTCGCCGTGCATCAAGGGCACCTCGTGGGGCGTCTCGGCGGGCGAGAACTCGCCCCCGGGGATCTGGGTCGACCGCGGCTGCCGGGCCACCTTCGCGTACAAGCCGATCGCGTCCGCCTTCACCCCCTACGCCGGCACCCCCCACGATTTCGAGCTGCAGTGCGAGTCGAAGAACGGCGAGTGGAAGCACTGTGAGGTGCCCAGCATGCACCTGGCGCAGGTGAAGCTGATCGGCAGCAATTCCCAGTGCGAAGCCTACAAGGCCTGGGGCACCGACGACACCGGCATCTGGGTGCGCAACAGCTGCTGGGGCGGCTTCCGCGTCAAGTACCGCCATTGATCGGGCTCGACTCGACAGTCAAAGGAACGACTGCGGTCGGAGCTTCTCGAGCGATACGAAAGGAGATGATGAGATGCGTCGAATGAAGACGTTCGTGATCGGGGGATTGGCTTTGGCGGCCCTGGCTGCCGCCGGCGGCGCCGCGGCCCAGGAGGGCGAGGCGGTGAAGTACCTCACCTGCGAGTCGAAGAACAACGGACACAACGAGTGCCGGTACACTGCCACCGGCATCGTGACCGTGCACGTGAGTCACCAGAAGAGCAGCTCGCCCTGCACCTTCAACGAGAGTTGGGGCACCTTCGACGGCGGTGTCTGGGTGGATTACGGCTGCCGCGCGGAGTTCGTGGTGCGCCGGCCGCCGCAGACCAATAACTACAGCCCGCGGCCGATCGGCGGCACGCAGAAATACATCACCTGCGAGTCGAAGAAAAACCGACACAACGTGTGTCGGGTCGACGGCATCGACCCCCGCAGCGTCCACATCGAGCGCAAGCTCAGCTCGGCTCCGTGCGAGCAGGGCTACTCCTGGGGCGCGTCGTCGGGCGAGAACTCGCCCCCGGGAATCTGGGTCGACCGCGGCTGCCGCGCCACGTTCTCGTACAGCATGAGGGGTGGTTCGTACACACCCTACGGCGGGACGCCCCACGACTTCAACCTGGACTGCGTCTCGGAGATGTCCGAGTGGAGGCACTGCGAGGTTCCGCGGGTGCACCTCGCGCGGGTGGAGCTGGCCAGGGGCAACAACCAGTGCTACGAGTACAAGGCCTGGGGCGTGGACGACACCGGCGTCTGGGTGCGCAGCAACTGCATGGGCAATTTCCGCGTCATCTATCGCCACTGAGGTCCGACGGCCCGCTCGGCGGGCCGCACACTCTGAACGAACATCGGCCCGGCGCCCGCAGTGGCGCCGGGCCGCCTCTCCACCCCTGGCCGAGTTCCGAGTCCGCCTCTGACCATTCACCCCGCGAGACGCGGCCAGGCAGCGTCCCGCCTCCCCAGCGAGAGGAAAGGAGCACGACACCATGTCGGACCTCATGAACATGCTCACCCACGCCATCTCCGGCGGCGCCCTCCAGTCCATCAGCCGGACCATCGGGGCGAGCTCGGACGAGACCGCGAAGGCTATCGCGGCGGCCATCCCCATCCTCGTTGGCGCCCTCGACCGCAACACCGACCACCCGGCGGGGGCTGATGCCCTCTCGCGGGCCCTGCAGCGCGACCACGACGGCAGCATCCTCGACGATCTCGGGGCCTTCCTCGGGAGCGGGCAGTTCGAGGATGGCGCCGACATTCTCGGCCACGTTCTGGGCGGCAAGCGGCGATCGGTCGAAACCGGTCTCAGCCGGGCGAGCGGCCTCGACATGGGAAGCGTGGCCAAACTCCTGCCGATCCTCGCGCCCATCGTCCTCGGCGCGGTCGGTCGGATGCAGCGTCAGCACCGGCTCGACGCTTCCGGCCTGTCGACCGCCCTCGCCGCCGAGCGCCGGCGCGCGCTGCAGGCGCACCCGCAGGCGACGAGTGCTCTCGAGAGCCTGCTCGACACCAACCACGACGGTCAGGTGATCGACGACGTCGTCAAGATCGGCTCGAGCCTGCTCGACTCGTTCTTGAAAAACGCATGATTGCTGGGAATGTCATACCAAGAACCCGAAAAGGAGGACGCATTTTATGGGACTGATTGACTTCGTCAAGAACGCCGGCGCCAAAATCTTCGGCGGCGGCACGCCGTCGCCTGAGGAGAAGGCGGCCATGCTCCGCGACAACATGGCCAAGTTCAACCTCACAGTGAAGAACCTGCAGGTGACGGTCAACGATGACGTCGCCACCATCTCGGGCACCACCGACTCGCAGGCCATGCGGGAGAAGGTCGTGCTCGTCGCCGGCAACATCGAGGGCATCGCGCGGGTGGACGACCGCCTGGTGGTCGAAAAGCCCGAGCCTCCGGCCCAGTTCTACACCGTCGTGAAGGGCGACTCACTGTCGAAGATCGCCAAGAAGTACTACGGCGACGCCAAGAAGTACCCGGTGATCTTCGAGGCCAACAAGCCGATGCTGAAGGACCCCGACCTCATCTACCCCGGCCAGGTTCTGCGGATCCCGCCGCAGGATGCCGGCAAGTGACAACCAACCACGGAATCTAGAAAGGAGCCCACCGATGCCCGAACGTAGTCAGTTCGTCAACGATGTCAAGGCCCAGCTGCGCGAGTGGAACCAGGAGATCAAGCACCTGGAGTCGAAGCTCGAGACCGCCGGCGACGACACCAAGGAACGTCTCGAGCCCATGCTCGCGAAGGCCCACGATGCGCGCAAGGCAGTGGAGGCGAAGCTCGACGAGATCGAGTCCGCAAGCGAGCACACCTGGCACTCCCTGAAGACCGAGGCCGAAGGCAAGTGGGAGTCCTTCAAGCACTCAGTCAACCATTTCAAGTCCCAGCTCTGAGCAAATGGTGCGGGTGGGGTCGGCGACGTCGAGAAACTCGGCGGCGCCGACCCCAATTGTCCACAGGCTTCGCAGCCCCCGAAACTGCGAGATCGAATCGGTGAAACCACGGTGTCGGGGCCGCAGGAACACGTCGGCCCTGCACCATTACCCTCGACGTACGCGGCGAAAAGAGCATTGAAAGGAAAGGGCACGAAACATGGCACAGAACGCAGGAACCGGTAGCGGCAGCAGGCTGGCCGTCGCCCAGAGGCTGGACGTCATCGGCTGGGCGCTCTTCTTCATCTGGTGCGGCATCGCGCTGCTCAGCGACTTCAAGTGGGGCATCGGGCTCATCGGGGTGGCTGTCATCGTGCTCGGCGTGCAGCTCGTCCGACGCTCGTACGGCCTGCTGATCCAGGGTCTCTGGGTCGTCGTCGGCATGCTGTTCCTGCTCGGCGGCATCTGGGAGCTCTGGGGCTTCAAGTTCTCGACGCCCCTGCTGCTGATCGTGATCGGCGGCGCATTGCTCGCCTCGGTGCTGCTCGGATTCCATCGCCACGACGAATGAACCGACACTCGGTCTGATCATCATGAAGGTATCCTGGTCTCCCCGCACGGCCGCGGCGATGTGCTCGCTGCTGGTTTTCGGCTGCGCGAGCTCGCAGCAGCCGCCCCCCGAACCGACGGCCGGGGCGTCTGCGGCGGCTCCCGCCTCCAACGCTCCGGAGGTTCCGCTCGAGGCGCTCGAAGCCTCCTTCGACGGCGAGGCCTTCGAGGTCAGGTATCGCGCCGGCGAGAAGGAGCTGTGGTCGCGCGGACGCCTGGGCTCCGTCGCCGACCAGCCGGGCGCGGCAGACATCAGCGCCGGCATCCACTACGGCGACTTCCTGCTCCTGCTCGACGAGCACGCCGAGGTCCCACCGGCGGGCGCACTGTCCACGGACCACCGGCTCGCGATCCTCGATGCCGCCGCCTGGCGTGCTCTCGTGGCCGAGATCAACCGGAACGTCGCGCCGGCCGAGATCATGACCGGAAGCGTCGTCGACTTCCTCGGGGAGGCCGAGTACGTCGTGTACCGCGACGCCGGCGGCGCCATCCGGGTCGCCCTCCTCCAGTTCAAGCCCCGCGACGTGGCCGTGGGGCGAACCTACGACTTCGACGAGATGGTCCAGCTGGCCCGCCCGATGCTCGGGCACATCCTCGAAGAGCGCGGCATCACAGCACGACGCGTGCTCATCGACACGGGTGACAGCGGGCCCTATGCCTTTCCCTTCGTGTACGTCGACCTCGATGACGGCACGGTCTTCTTCGCACGTCTGATCCCGGACGAGGTCACCGAGACCCACGTGCATCCGCACAGCGGGCTCCACAAGCTCGCCCATCTCGGCAAGAGCACGGTCGGCATGATCGTGCGGCCCGTCTCGACGCTGCACGATCTGTTCTTCGTGACGGTGGACACCACCGCGGATCTGGTCCGGCCGGAGGACTTCGGGCGCCTCGCCGACCAACCCATCCCGCCTCTTGCCGACGGCCCCGGGATGGATCTCGCGGCCTGGGAGGATGAGCTCGACCGCATCGCCCATCACCCGAGCTCCCGGGCCGAGATGCGGCTCCTCGTGGGCGGCGAGGAGTTCTTCCCGGTGTTCATCGATGCCATCGAGAATGTCGACGCGTCGGTCGACATCCGATGCTACATCTTCGAGGACGACGCGTACGCGCTCGAGATCGCCGACCTGCTCAAGAGGCAGTCGCACCGCGCCGAGGTCCGGGTCCTGCTGGACGGCTTTCCGACCCTCGGGGCGGCGGGCGCACACCCGCGCACCGACGGCGTTCCCGACGAGCGTCCGGGCTCGATCCGGTCCTACCTTCGTGAGGGATCGCGGATCAAGGTCATCCTGCGGCCCTACCTGGTGCCGTTCCTGGACCACACGAAGACCATGGTCGTCGACAGCCGCGTCGCCTACCTCGGCGGCATGAACATCGGCCACGTCTACCGCTACGAATGGCACGACATGATGATGGAGGTCGAGGGGCCGGTTGTCGACCAGATCGACCGCCAGTTCGACCTGGCCTGGGCCGCCGCCTCGACCGGCGGCGACCTGGCGAAGCTCGCGGCGGAGCTGCAGCACGTCGAGCCGAGCCCCGAAATGGTCGGCGTCCCGGTGCGGCTCCTGCTGACGAGGCCGGGACGGTCGGAGATCCTCCACGCGCAGCTCGCCGCCATCCAGCGGGCCCAGCGACGCATCTGGATCGAGAACGCCTACTTCTCGGACGACAGGGTCCTGTACGAGCTCGTCAAGGCCCGCCGCCGCGGTGTCGACGTCCGGGTCATCCTCCCGGCCAAGGGCAACTGGGGGACCATGAACCACTCCAACGCGATCGCCGCGAACACCATGCTCACCCACGGCATTCGGGTCTACCTCTACCCCGGCATGTCGCACGTCAAGGCGGCCCTGTACGACGGCTGGGCGTGCTTCGGCTCAGCCAACTTCGACGAGGCGAGCCTGCGCAACAACCACGAGGCCGACCTCGCGACCTCGGACCCGGCCGTGGTCGAGGAGCTGGAAGAGCGCCTTTTCCTGCCTGACTTCGACCGCGCGGTCGAGCTCGAAGAACCTTTTCCGGTGAACTGGCACGATCACCTGTTCGAGCTCATGGCCGACGCCATGTGAGCGGCTGCGACTTCATGCCCGGCGCCGCAACGACCATCGCAACCGCCTCGAGGCCGACGCGGCCCCTCGCCTCGTCCGGAAACGGTTCTGGTCTACGGTGTCCGGGCCTCGTTCGCCGTCGCGCCGAGGCCGCGGTTCAGGCGCACCAGCATCCACGCGACGCCCAGCCAGATCAGAATCACGCCGGCGTTGAGGACGGCAAACCCCCTCACCTCGAGGGCGAGCCAGGTGGTGCCCGCGAAGACGACCAGGGCGCTCACGAGGTCGCCGAGGCGCACGAAGAAGCTGTCCACGGCCTGCTTTGCCTTGTACTTCTCCTCACGGCTGGTGGGCAGCCACAGCAGCTGGCGGGCCGTGTTCATGACCGAGTAGTCGGTGGAGTTCTCGGCGGTCTTCACCCAGCGGACAACTCCGAGGGAGGTGATACCCAACGCCACGAAGCCGTACGCGCCGAGCGCCACCAGGGGCAGGGCGAAGAGCACTCCGGCGAGCCCGAGGTACTTCACCAGGCGCGACACCAGGAAGGCCTGGAAGAGCACGGCGATGACGTTGACCCAGAAGAAGTAGTTGCCGTAGAAGGCGCCGACGAAGGCATTTCGGTCGAAGGCCGGATCCATGGCGGCGGCCGCATCCGCGCGGGCCACCACGAGGCGGCTGAGGATGTACTCGCCGTTGGTGTTGACGAGGTTGAGCAGGATCATCAGCAAGGCGATGAGGAGGATGTAGCGGCTCGCCAGCACGAGCCTGAAGCCGCCGCGTCCGCCGAGCGGCTGCTCCTCGGTCGCCGCATCGTTGGCGGCGGCGGTCCTGCGGGTGCTTCGGTTGACGATCGTGTAGACGACCAGGGTCGACAGGAGGATGCCCGCCGCCAGGTAGAGCATGGTGTGGGCGGGGATCCGGGCCGAGAACATCCGCTCCGCGACCCACGCCCCTGCCGGGCTTCCCGCGGTCATTCCGAGAGCGACGATGGGGAAGATGCGGTTGCCCTCGTCCTTGGTGTAGATGTCGTTGGCGTAGGACCAGAACTGGGCGATGATGGACAGGCTGAAGAACCCGACCCAGACGTAGAAGGCGACACCTATGAACGGCAGGCCCGAGTCGACCGCCAGGGCGAAGCCGAGGATGTTCAGCACGAAAAACAGCGTCACCCCGTAGAGCAGCTTGATGCGGTCGACCTTCGAGGCGAACCAGCTGTACGCGGGAACGAAGGCCATCAGGACGAGGGCCTGACCCGCGGCCGCGTAGGTCTTCACCTCGGCGGCGCCCCGGATGCCGAGCGCCTTGAGGAACTCGGGCACCTCGGTGTTGAGGATCAGCGGCTCGCGAACCGTCTTGATGACGTAGTAGCTGACGAGAACGAGAAAGATGTTCACGAGCATCAGGACGGCGCGTCCACCCTCCCCTGCCCGGACGTCGCTGAACAGCCCGAGCATGCGGTCGAGCGGGCCCGCGGGCGAACCCGCGGGCGGGCCTGGCGGGCTGCTCACGGGGAATCCGAAGCAGGTCGACTGACCCCGTCAGAAGGAGCGAAGGGCGATCTCACGGGCAGAGTATACCTGCTGTTCTCACGATCCGCGTTGACTGCGCGCGGGCTTTTCGAGTCGCACAGAACCGGCACGGAAGGTGGGGCACAGCCCCATCTTCGAGGCCAGAAGGAGCAACGATGACAGACACGAAGGACCTGGAAAAACACGTGGCGAAGCTCGAGGCCGCCTACGGCCCGCCGAGCCAGGCAGGGCTCGGAAGCGCCGTGTTCCACTCGCAGCTCGCCGCCGGACAGAGCCTCGCAGAGCTCGCGCGCGAGACCTACCGCCACTTCGTCGGCGAGCTCTGGGAGCGCTGGGGCGAGTCGGCCTGGATGGGGCCATGGAAGGAGGTCTACAACCGGAAAGCCGGGGCGAAGCCCGACATCGTCGCCGAGCTTCGCGGCATCAAGGACCCTCAGACCTCGAGCTCGGCATCGATGGTCCTCGACGACATCGACCATGCCGACGAGGCCCGGACGGCCCTGGCGGCCGTCTACGACGATCCTGCGGTGACCGAACTCAGGGTCTTCACGATCGGTGACGGCGGGGCCATGTCGGGGCTCCTGGTCGCCGGCTCGAGGTCCGGCGACGGTGAGGCGACCCTGCTGGTGTTTCTGATGGACTGATGGAGATTCGGCCGCTGGAATGAGCACGCCCGCGAGGCCGTTGTGCGCACGCCGAGGCCGCTCCAGGGGCCCACGAGCAGTGAGAGAGCACAGAGAAGCTCAGGAGGAACCCGATGTCGAAACACTTTTCGTTGTTCATTTTCGCAGCCGGCCTGGCGGCTGCCGCTGCAGCTCCGGCTGCCGAGTACCCGCCGCAGGCGGGCACCGACCGCGAGTCTGCGGCCTACTTCGAGTCGGCGGAGGCGTTCCTCCGTACTCTCGACCTCGACGACCCGGGCCTGGAGTTCACCCGCCTCGGCGGCACGACCGCGACCAATTGGTCGGTCCGCAAGGGCGGCACGATCGTCGCCGATCTCAAGTGCACCTCCGGCAACACCGACCACCACGGGGCCGTGATCGCCTACCGCCTCGGCCGCGAGCTGGGCTTCAACATCTACCCCGTCGCCGTGTACCGGCAGGTGGACCGCCGCATCGGAGCCGCGACGATCAAACAGCAATGCGCACTCAAGGAGTGGGACAGCATCTTCACCCAGTACTACTGGACGAGGGAGACCTTCGCCGAGACCGACAGCCGCGCCAAGAAGGAGCTTTCCGACGCCCTGCGCTGCGACGGCCCGAAGCCGACCGCCGACGCGCCCTTCCGGTTCTCCGCGCTGTCCGCCTACGGCGACCCCAAGCTCCACGGCACCCGCAGAGTCCCGTATCGGGGCGACACCTCGCTGCTGCAGACGACCAGGGACTTCAGCACCATGATGGTGATCGACACCCTCATCGGCAACGAGGACCGCTTCCCGGGCGGCAACACCTTCTTCCGCTCGGTGACAACCTCGTTCGTCGAGGACGGCGGCGACGTCGTCTTCGAGAACGCCAGGCTCTTCTCGCTCGACAACGAGGCGGCGTTCAAGAGCGCCACACCGGCCTCGACGCACGCCGCGCGTGATCTCCAGGAGTACGTGTCGCGCTTCGATGCCGACATGATGGCCAAGCTGAAGCGGCTCGCGGAGGACGCCGGGACCCTGAAGCGGCTGACCGACGGAGACCCCCGACTGACGACGTACATCCTGGACGGCATCCGGATCGTTCTCGAGCACTATGCGAAGACGGCGGACCGGTGCGGCGCGGAAAAGGCTACGTTCTAGCGCCTCAAGGGCAGATCTTCGCCGCCTGCTCGTCGCTGATTTCAAACTCCGGGTATGGCGTGAACTCGCGGATGCGACGGCGAATGCTCTCGTAGCGCGGCTCCTGGTTGTTGCCGTCGGTGTTGCGGTCCCAGTACTCGACGGCCTCCTCGGCCGAGTAGCCGCAGAACTGCCGCAGGATCTTCGCCGCAAACAGCCCGGATGCGTGCCAGCCGTTCCAGCAGTGGACGTAGACGGGGCCGTGACGGTAGTCCTGAATGGTCTCGGCGATGGCCTGCAGCACCTCGTAGGTCTGCGCCTCGTCGGTGGAGCTGACCTGGAAGTACCTCAGGACGTGCTCCGCGCCGTGCGGTGACTCGCAGGTGGTGCGCTCGGGCGCGCTCTCGAAGTTGGTCTCGTAAAGGTAGTAGGCGCGCCCGAAGCCCTCCTCGCAGAGGTTCTCGAGCCCTTCGTCCGGCAGCGGATTGCGGTTGTCCCTGGGTTCCGTCCGGTGCCACCTGTTGTTGGCGCCGCCGCGGTAGGCGACGCCCTTGAGGATGACGCGGAAGTTGCGGGTGCCGTAGAGCTCCTCGAGCCCCTCGCCCTGGTTGTCCGTCTTCTTCTCGAAGGCGTCCTCGAGCCCGTACCTCTGGTCGTAGTACTCGATCCAGAGCCCAGGTTCGCGGGTTGACTCACCGCTGCTGAGCGCTTGCGCGAGGGCGGTTGCAGGTGGAAGGAGCCCGCCCGCGAGCGCGAGGCCCGCGATGCAGGCCACGACGTGGATCCCCGCTCGCGCGACGGCGGCCACCCGGGCGGCCTGTTGCCGACCGCCGCGCGTCGCAGCCGGCCTCGTCATCGCGAGGCTCACCAGGCGCGATCGTGTTCGAGACGTCCGATGCATCCCGCTGGTCCTCTCCGGAGTGGGAGGCTACCACGACTTCCGGTCACCCTAGATCCAACCGTCCGGTGCCCGCAAGCCGCGTCGCCCGGGTCAAAGGGAACGCCGCCACGGGCCGTTCGAAGGTCCGCGTCCCGCAGGTCTCACGAACCATCGGACGCCCGTGACGGCGGTCGATGGAGGCCCGGAAGCCTCGTCTACATGTCGCCGAGGTCTTGCACGGCCTTCGCGCTGGCCACGCGCAGATCGTGGTAGGCCGCGACGAAGCCGTGCCGCAGGTCCACCCACGCGTCGGCGGCCGCCTCCTCGATCCGTGCAAGCTCGGCCGCGGCCGCCCGCTGCTTCTCCTCGAGCTCGTTGACGAGCTTCTGCCAATCCTCCTTGGCAGCCTCGTCCGCTTCGGCGAGCTTCTGCTTCGCCCACGCCAGGTCGCGCTCGCCTTCCTCGACGACGGCCCGCGCCTCGGCCACAAAGGCGTCCCGGGTCTCGGCGGCGAACGCCTCCGCGCGCCGACCCGCGCGCTCCATCGCCGCGACCGCCTTGGCCGCGCCGTCCTTGGTGGACTGCCAGGCTTCCGCACCGGCGTTTTCGAGCGCCGCGACCTCGCGGGACGCAGCGTCGCGGGCCTCGGCAAGGTGATCCGCGGTGCGCCGCCAGGCCGCCGCGGCCTCGGCTTCGGCCTGCGCTTCGAGCGTCGCGGCATGGGCTCGCATCGCCGCGATCCTCTCGTCGGCGGCCGCGATTCCCGCCTTCATCTCGGCAACCGCCGCGTCCCGTTCGGCCTGCCAGGCCTCTTCGACATCCTGCTCGGCCTCGGCCATCTTGTCCGCGGCCTTGGGGGCGCAGCCGATGGCCAGCACGAGCGCCGTCGCGACAACGATCAACCAACTCACGTGACGAAATGACATGTTTGGTTCCTCCTGTACTTTTCGGGGCGTTTGATGCTTATCAGCGCGTCCTCACACGAGCGCGCGGACGCGGAATACCGGCGGATCAACTCTCACGACCACCCTGGAGGATGTCCTGCAGCTCCTTCAGCTCGGCCCAGCGTCCCTCAGCGGCCAGCTTCGCCTGGTCCGGCCAGCTGGTGGGGTCGTGCATCTGGAAGCGCTCCCCGGCAGCGTGGAGAATGTTCTTCAAGGTTCCGACCGGAGCCTCCGCCAGGTCGGCGAAGGTGAAGATCCGGTTGTCGTAGAGCAGCGTCTGGATCTTGGGGCCGATGCCCTCGATCTTCTTCAGGTCGTCGCGGCGGTCGGAGGCCGACGCGGCGGCCAGCCGCTCGGACCACGCGGCCTCGAGCGCGGCAATCTTATTCTGGCACAGCAGCGAGCGCAGCGCCCAGCCGATGAGGAACCCGAGCAGTGCCGCCAGCAGCAGGCAGAGAATGATCTGAGTGACGAGGTAGGTCATGGTCAGCTCTCCTTCAGTGAGTGGAACTCGGTCCGGCGGTTGGCCTGGCGGCCCTCCGCGGTGGTGTTGGTGGCGATGGGCCGATTGGCGCCGTGGCCCACGGTTTCGAATCGAGCGGCCGCGATGCCGCGGGCCGCGAGGTAGCCGGCGGCCGATTGGGCGCGCTGGCGGCTCAGCTCGAGGTTGTGCTCCGGCGTACCGGTGGAGTCCGTGTGGCCGGAAATCTCGACCCGACCAGGATGCCGCTTCATGATCGCGGCCACCTCGTCGAGCACGGCGCGGCCCTTCGCCGTCAGCTCCGCGCTGTCGGTGGCGAACTCCACAACCTCGCCCGCGAGCAGCCGGTCGAGCTCCGTCTGCAGCCGCTCCCGCGCGTCCAATGGCTCGCGCACCGCCAGCCGGTCGACGATCTCGAACTCGGGGAGGGTCGCAGCCGCTGCGCCGAGCAGCCGGCTTTTTGCGAGCTCGCTCACGACCTCGCCGCTGACAATGGCCTGCCCTCTCGTGAGCTCGATGTCGAGGTCTCGCCGCGAGTGGTGGAGTGCCGCGAGCGCTGCCGCGAACGAGTCGGCGCTCCAGGCGCCGATGGTGCGGCCGGGGTCGGCCCGCAGCTCGTCACCCACGTCGTTAGCGCCCCACAGAGCGACCGCCTCTCTGAGCAGCGTGTCCCTGGCCTCCGCGGATGGCACCACGCCGTCCATGGAGATCGAGCCGTAGCTGGTGCGGATGTGCAGTGAACCTGCGGTCATCAACTGCAGCCGGTCGGTGACCTTGCGGATCCCGGCAAACTCCTTGATGCAGCTCACCAGCGAGCCGCGCACCGTCTCCGAGGGCACGAAGCCCTTGAGGGTCACATCACGGCCCGACACGACCAACTGCTCGGCTTTCAGGCCCGAATCCACAGCGCAGGCCATCGCAGCGTCCCGCACCTCGCCCTCGATGGCCGGCGCCCGGATAGCCGGGCAGAGCACGACCAGCACGACGAGCGCGAGCAACGCCAACAACAGAATCCCTTTCATTTCGTCACCTGTTCCCTTCTCTGACGGCCGGCGTCACCGAATTCCGCCGATCTCGAAGACGGCGCGGCAGCCATTGCTGACCCAGATGCCGTCCTGGTCAAAGCCCCAGTCACGGCGAAACTCGCAGGCGCTCGAACTCAGCTTCCTGGCGAGCCGCACGCCACCGACGGTGTCGGCCCGGCAGTAAGCGCGCCGTCCGTCGCGCGACTCGCACGTCACCGACGCATCCGGGCGCAGTATCGGGGGCGCGACGACCCCTCGGACCTCGAAGACGGCGCGGCAGCCGTTGCTGACCCAGATGCGCTGCGGGTCGTAGCCCCAGTCCCGGCCGTGCTCGCACGAGGCCGAGCTCAGCTTACTCGTCAGCCGCACGCCGCCCGTGGCGTCTGCCCGGCACTCGGCCCGACGGCCGTCGCGCGACTCGCAGCGGACGCTGGTGACCGTCGGCGTGAGTCCGGAGCCACTCGAGCCCTGGCTGCCGAGATGCCTACTGGCAGCTTCGATGGCCGCATTGACCTGGCTGGCGGTACAGTATTGGGTGACGCTCATCATCCTCTGATCGGGGCCGTAGAGGACGATGCAACGGTTGTCGAAGCGGACCTCGGTCCTGCCTCCTGCGATCGAAAAAACCTCCGGGACATCCCGCGCGGCGGCCGTCGCGGAAGCCGCCACGACTGCCAACGTGATCAAGCACCTTCTGAATCCGGTAACCATGCCCCCGTCCCATTTCGAGTGGATTGCGCTGTTCATCCGTGTGCCTCCCTTCAGGACCCGACGCTGCCGTCCTGGGCGTCCGCCACCATGCTCTGGTTGGCGTAAATGGCAAGCTCGACACGGCGGTTCCTGGCCTGGTTCTCCGGCGTGTCGTTGGGGAACTTGGGCTGCGACGAGCCGTACCACTTCTCCGTCAGGCGCGGGCCGTCCACTCCCTGGCTCTCGAGAAACTCGCGGACGGCGCGCGCCCGCCTCTCCGACAGCGGGATGTTGATGGCATCCGTGCCCGTGTTGTCGGTGTGGCCCTCCACGAGGATGTTGGTGTCGGGGTACTTGCGGAAAACTGCCGCCGCCGCCGCGAGATCGTCCTTTGCGGTCGGATTCAGCTCCGCCGAGTTGATGGCGAACAGCAGGCTCGAGTCGAAGGTCATGTTGATGCCCTCGCCGACCCGCTGCACCTCGGCGTTCGGTACCGCCTGCTCGAGCTCGCGGGCCTGCTGGTCCATGTGCTTGCCGATGGCGTTGCCCGCCAGGCCGCCCACCGCCGCACCGATGAGAATGCCCCAGATGCTGCCGTCGGACACGGCGGCACCGAGCGCGGCACCACCCGCAGCGCCCACGGCCGCGCCCTTCTGCTGGTTGTTCATGCTGGCGCAGCCGACGGTGATCACGGTCAGCACCACGACGATCGCGATAGCCTTCTTCATGGTCGAGTTCCCTTCCTCACGAGAGTGTTGGTAGTGGTGCGTCGCCTCACTGGCACACAAGGGCCGAGAACATGTCGAGCTTCATGTCGCGCAGGCCCTTGTCGAGGGCCTTGGTGAGCTCCATGCACACCAGGCCGGTGTCCGTCGGATTCATCTTCGCGCGCAGCTCCTGCGCGTCGACGGTCCCGTACGTCTCCTCCATCTGCTTGATGCGGGCCTCGGTACGGATCCGGTACATCTCCATGTCGGTGCGGCCCTGCACCACTGCCCGGTCGTACGCGGCGAAGGCGGCGTCGTAGTTGCCGTCACGGACCGCCCAGTCGCCCTGCATGATGGTGAAGTCGAGGTTCGAGGGATCCAGCTCCATGGCCCTGGCGAGGTAGGCGTCGGCCTCAGCGGTCCTGCCGGCACGCTGGTTCATGTCGGCCACCTTGGCGTAGATGGTGGCGCGCTCGGACACGTTCCGGTTCTTCTCGGTGAGCTCGATGATGCGGTCGTAGTCAGCCTGTGCGGCCGCGAGATTGCCCAGCTTTTCCTCGGCGTAGGCCTTCTCGAAGTACCCGGCCACGCTCGGCGTCTTCGGCCACACCGCGATGGCGGCGTCGGCCGCCGCCATCGCTTCCTGGTGACGTCCGAGGCGGTTGAGGGCGTGCGCCCGTCCCAGCTGTACCGCCTCACGACCGTCCTTGGTCTTGCACTTCCCGACGATGGCGTCGAAGGCGGCCAGGGCGCCGGCGAAGTCGCCCGATCCGTTCAACTGGTCGGCCGCCGCAACCGCGGCGCGGCACTGCTTGCCCATGGTTCTCAGCTGGGCCTCGGCGCCGACCGCCATGGCCATCAGTGCGATCGCGATCGCGGTCGTACGGAGCTTCACTCTCGACATCTGTGCTCTCCCCTACTGTCTCGAAATCAACGTCATAGCCCGGGCGGGCGCCGATCATTCCGAGATGGTGTGCTCCTCTCTACAGACCCTTGATTTCGAGGACCACTGTCAAAAATGTCAGATACCCGTTTCGACATCCCGCACGTTCAGAACCGCGCCGCGGGGCAGCCGTTCGAGGAGGGGTCGAACGGCCGCGCCCGCAGCCGGCTACCTTCGACGTTTCACGCGCCGCGGCGCGCGGCCCTGAAGCCCGCGAGCACCGCCAGCAGGGCCAGCCCAGCCAGCCCAATCAGCACGATCCGGTTGTTTTTCGTGGTGGCCATCGGTCACTTGAAGATGTTGAGGAGCTTCAGGATGCCGATGAGGATCACGGCGCCCACCACGGCGATGATCCAGCGCCCGATCGGGCCGCCCGCGCCGAGGCCGAGGCTGCCGGCGAGCCAGAAACCGAGGAAGGATCCCACGATGCCGACGATGATGTTGGCGAGGATGCCCATCTGGGCGTCGGTCTTCATCAGCAGGCTCCCCAGCCAGCCGACCACGCCGCCGATGATGAGGGTCACGATGATCTCCATTGGATGCTCCCTTTCTCTTCGCTGTTGATGTCGATCTCCGTTGGTCTTTGCCCGCCGGACCGGGTTCAGCTGCGGCCGCGAGCCGTGCGGACACCGTGATGAGCCGCTGCCATGGCCCGGAGACGACGTACCCGCTCCTCCATGGGCGGGTGCGAGGCCATCAGGTTGGCCAGACCTCCGAACCGCAGTGGATTGACGATGAACATGTGGGCGTGGGCCGAGTTGAGGTTCTGGAGGGTGCCGCGGCGGTCGGCGCCGGAAATTTTCACGAGCGCATCGGCGAGGCCTTCCGGCCTGCCGCTGATCTTGGCCCCCCCGGCATCCGCCGCGTATTCACGAGCCCTGGAGATGGCCATGCGGATGATCATGGCCGCGAGCGGTGCGCCGAGAGCGACCAACATGAGCATGAGAGGATTCGATCTCGAGCTCCGGCTCTGGCCCGAGGCCCCTGCGAAGCGCCCCATCATGGCGACAGCGCCGGCCACCGTGGCGGCGATGGTCCCGGTGAGGATGTCACGGTGCTTGACGTGGGCGAGCTCGTGGGCCATGACTCCGGCCAGCTCGTCATCGTCGAGCAGTGCCAGGATGCCTTCGGTGGCGGCGACCGCGGCGTGGCGCGGACCACGGCCGGTGGCGAAGGCGTTGGCCGTCTGATCCGGGATCACGTAGACCCTGGGCATGGGCAGCCCGGCCTTCTCAGCCAGCTCGGACACGATGCCGTACAACCGCGGTTCGCTCGCCGCATCCACCTCCCGGCCCCGATATCGCTTGAGCACGAGCTTGTCGGAGAAGAAGTACGCGAAGAAGTTCATGCCCGCGGCCATCAGGAACGCGATCACCGCGCCCTGACGCCCGCCGAGCATGCCGCCGAGCCACACGAACAGCACGGTCAGCAGCGCCATCAGAAACCAGGTCTTGAAGAGATTGGTCATCCAAACTCCCGATATGCACTCTCAGAACCCGCCGCCGCGGCGGTCGGATGCCGAGCATCGTCACCGTCAGCAACGCCGCCACACCGCCACACCGCCATGCTCGCGTCGCGATCCGTCCCGCGCCTGGAAGCAGGTGTCGCGCCGTGGTCGCCGTGATGTGCAGCGAACATAGAGAGCGGCCGGCGTTTCGGCTACTGTCAGTTCTTACAGCCGAGCAGTACGACGCGGCGGGCCGTCACAGCGGCACCTCGCTGCTTCGGTCCCACGTATCTCAAAGTTCCATTGTCCGGGTGTTCTGGGTGCTCAGGAGAACGACCTGATCGGGCCTTCTCGAGGTCACAACGGAATTTTGAGATACGTGGTACCGGCAGGAGGGGAATCACACGAGGCGGTGCTCGGAGGCGAAGCGGACGAGGTCCGCCGAGGTACGCAGCCCGAGCTTCTCGATCATCTGGTACTTGTGGAAGGCGACGGTGCGGGGCGTGATGCCGAGCCGCGCGCCCACCTCCTTCATGGCGAAGCCCTCTGCCAGCAGCTGCAGCACCTCACGCTCGCGCGGCGTCAGGAGGTCGAAGGGCGACGATTCGGCGCGCTGCAGGCGCAGAGCGTCGATGTCCCCGTCGGCGATGATCGGCGTCAGGAATCGCCCCCCCTCCAGCGCCTCGGCGAGCGCGCGCCGCAGCTCGCCGGCTGCCGAGCGCTTGACGACGAAGCCGGCCACACCGGAGCGAAAGGCATCCGCTGCGAGCGAGGCATCTTCATGGACGGTCAGGAGGACGACCCGGGTCTCCGGCAGCTGCTCCAGGATCCGCCGCACAGCTTCGAGGCCGTTGAGCCCCGGCATGGTCATGTCGGCGACGATGGCGTCGGGCGCGAGCTCTAAGGCCAGCTCCACCAGCTCGAGACCATCGGCTGCCTTGCCGACGATCTCGTAGTCCGCCGCGAGCAGGTTCTCGAAGGCCTCGAGCAGCATCACGTGATCGTCTGCGAGCAGGATGCGCGGGCGTGTCATGGTCCCTCTCCCTCCTACTGTGGTTCCAGCGGTACCCAGGCGCTGACCGTGGCGCCCGTCCCGGGTGCGGAGTCGATGCTCAGCCACCCGCCCACCAGCCGCATGCGTTCCTTCATCCCGGCGATGCCGAGGACCCGGCCTCCTCCGGCCCGGTCGGGGTCGAAGCCCCGGCCGTTGTCGACCACGGTGACCGATGCCCAGCGGGGGGACACGCCCAGCTCCACCGAGACCTCGTCGGCACCGCTGTGCTTGACGGCGTTCTGGACGCCCTCCTGCACGACCCGGTAGAGCGCCAGGGAGCCGCCCTCCGCCAGGTCGAACCCGGCCTCGGGCACCCTGCAGTTGACGATCAGCCCATGGCGCGTGCTCATCTCCGCGCAGTAGGCGCGCAGCTCCCGCGCCAGGCCGTGCTTCACGAGGTGTGGCGGCTGCAGGTGGTGCGCGATGACGTGCACGTCCCGGGCGAGATCCTGCACCTTCGCCGACGTGTCTGCGATGTGTTCCTCCGCGCCGGGCGACTCGAGCTTGAGGGCGAGCAGCGCCAGCCGCTGGCTTACGTCGTCGTGCAGCTCGCGGGCAACCCGCTGCCGCTCGTCCTCCTGGGCGGTCATGAGTCGGCCGCTCAGGGCGCGCAGATCATGGCTGATCCTCCGGCGGCGCGCGCTCGCCCTGAGGAGAGCCGCGATCGACACCCCCTGCGCGAGGAAGATGGCGAGGGCCAGCAGCACCGCCGACCGATGGGTCTGCCACACCGTCGGTGGCTTGAACTCGATCACGCTGCCCGGGGGCAGCTTCCATTCCGAGATCCCCCAGCGCTCGAGCTGCCTCCAGTCGAAGGCCAGCACGCTGCAATCCACCAGCCTCGGCTCGATGGACTCCGCCGGCTCGCCGTTGAGGACCCGGGCGACCACGGCCGCCGTCTCGCGTCCCAACATGCCGGCGTCGAGGAGGTGTCCTCCGACCGTGCCGTGTCCGAGCTCTTTTTTGATGGCGCCGAACATGGGGGCATTCGCTGCGGGCGAGATCTCGGCGGCCACCTGAGGGTGCGTGTAGGGTCTGCCATCGCCGTCGATCACCATCGCCGTCAGGAGGACCACCGTGTTTTCGGGAAGGCGAGCGGCCCGCGCCCGCATCTCGGCCATGGGCAGGCCGCTGAAATCGATGATCTCCAAGCTCTCTCCGAAGGCGGCGTAGAGCTGCGAGCGGATGATGGCCGAGTAGGACTGCGGGCCCAGAGGTCCGCCGACGATGGCGAGGTGCCTCGTGCGGGGGAGCAGCTCGAGGGCAAGGCGCGCGGTCTTCACGTACCCGAAGTCGATGAGCAGGCCCGTGGAGCGCGGCAGCCTGCCGACGCCCTCGAAGGTCTTCTGATCGATGGACACGCACACCACCGGCGTTTCCGCCTTCACCAGGTCGGGCCACCTCGTCACGAACTGGTAGGTCTCCGGGCCGACGGTGACAACAAGGTCGAAACGAACGCCTCTGTACTTCTCCGTCAGCCAGTCCTTGACCCGATCCAGGTACCCCCGGCCTCCCACCCGGGCCAGGTCCAGGTTCTCGAAGTAGACGTCGACGGGACGCTCGGTACCGGCTCGGAGGCCCGTCTTGAAGGCCGCGGCGAACTCCACCCACAGCGGGCGGTCGGCCCGCTCGGAGTCGATGACCAGGACCTTCAGGGGACCTTCATTGGCAGCGGCACACGGGACGAGAAAGACCACGGCCACTGCGCACCACAGTGCAGCCTGCACCACCGCCCCGAAGCACCGCCGTCGGCGGTCATCCTCTGCGAGCCGGATGGGTGCGCGTGTCACGCCGCCCCTCCCTCACGCTGAGACTCCAGGGGCATCCACGCGCTGACGATCGTGCCCTCGTGGGGGACGGAGTCTATGTTCAGCCACCCCCCTGCCAGACGTAGGCGTTCTGTCATCCCGGCGATCCCCAGGGCGCGGCGTCTCTTGATACTCCCAACGTCGAAGCCCCGACCGTTGTCGCTGACGGTGACCGACGCCCAGCGAAGCGACACCCCCAGCTCCACCGCAACCTCGTCAGCGCCGCTGTGCTTGACCGCGTTCTGCACCGCCTCCTGCGCGACCCGGTAGAGCGCCAGCGCGGTGTCCGCATCCAGGTCGACCGCGCCCTCGGGGACCCGACAGTCGACCTGCAGGCCGTGGCGTGAGCTCACCTCGGCGCAGAATGCCCTCAGCTCCCGCGCCAGGCCTCCGCCCTCGAGCCGCGGCGGTTGCAGGTGTTGGGCGATGACGTGCACGTCCCGTGCGAGGCCATGCACCTTCGCCACCGTGTCGCCGATGCGCTCCGTCGCGCCCGGCAACTCGAGGTCGATGGCGAGCAGCGCCAGCCTCTGGCTCACATCGTCGTGGAGCTCCCGAGCCACCCGCCGCCGCTCCTCCTCCTGAGCCGTGATGAGGCGGCTGCTCAGCTCCCGGAGCTCGCGGTTGATCCTCCGGCGGCGCGCGCGCTCGATGAGCAGGGCCGCGATCGACCCGCCCTGAGCGAGGAATATGACAAGGGTCAGCAGCACCGCCCGCGGATGCTCCTCCCACAGCGTTTGAGGCTTGAACTCGACCACACTTCCCGGAGGCAGCCGCCGTTCCGGAATCCCCCAGCGCTCGAGCTGCCTCCAGTCGAAGGCGTCAGCGCTGGTGTCGACGAGGGTCGGTTCGATGGATTCCGCAGGCTCGCCGTCGAGGATCCGGGCCACCAGGGCCGCGGTCTCGCGTCCCGACATCGCAGGGTCGTAGAGGTCACCTCCCACCGTGCCGTAGCCCAGCTCCGTCTTGATGGAGCCGAACAGGGGCGCATTCGCTCCAGGAGAGATCTCCGCCGCCACCTCCGGGTGCGTGAACGGCTGGCCATCGCCGTCCACTGTCATGGCCGTCAGGACAAGCACCGTGTCCTCGGGGAGGCGAGCAGCCCGCGCCCGAATCTCGGCCATGGGCAGACCGGAGAGGTCAATGATCTCGTAGTTGTCCGCGAACGCCGCGACGATCTGCGAGTAGAAGAAATGCGAGTAGGAGCGCGGATCCTTCGGCCCGCCGACGATGGCGAGGCGCCGGGTCCCTGGGAGCAGCTCGAGGGCGAGCCGCACCGTTGCCGGCATGCCGAAGTCCCTCAGCAGAGCGGTCGAGCGCGGCAGCCGACCGACATTCTGGAAGTTCTCCTGATCGATGGCGACGCACACCAGCGATGTTCCCGTCGTTACCAGGTCGAACCGTCTGGCGATGAGGCGATAGGTCTCCGGGCCAGAGGTGACAATGACGTCGGGGCGTATGCTGCGGTACTTCTCGATCAGCCATTCGGCCGTCCGATCCAGGTAGACGTCACCCCCCAACCGGGCGGAGTCGAGGTTTTCGAAGAAGACGTCGACGGGACGTTCTGAGCTGTCCAGTAGCGCCGATTTGAAGGCCGTGCTGAACTCGATCCACAGCGGCCGATCCGGGCGTTCGGATTCGATGACGAGGACTCTCGATGGCTCCTCACCTGCGAAGGCCCATGGGCCGACGAGGATCAGCACCGCAGCGGCGACCACGACCGCCCGACGCACCTCGGGGAACCACCGTCCGCGATCCCAGACGGCCACCGGCCGCGGCCACTCTTCTACAGACCGTTGGGTACCTCGAATCATCATACCGGCCTTCGGCAGTTGTGGCCGCCGAGTATAGCGCTGTGACGTCGTACACGCCGCTCCGCAGTCCGGTTCCCGACCTCCGCGGTCACGAGCAGCCCGGGCTCACCTCGGGAACAGCAGCGTGAAGGCGAGCCGGACGCCGAAGCCCTCCGGGCCGCTGTCGGGGCTCTTCGCCCAGTATCGGATGCCGCCGCCGACGCTGGCGAGCTGGTTGCCGAGCTTCACCACCTTGGTGGCGACGAGGTTCACCGGCACCGACCAGCCCGAGCCTTCCCAGTCATACGTCGACTCGGTCTGGGCGGTGAAGGTCCACGCCGCCGGGGTCGTGTAGGACAGGAAGGGCTGGATGAAGGTGGCGTTGATGTCCGGACGTTGGTCGTCGCCGGCCACCGACCACAGCTGGTTGGCGAGCGCGCCGTAGGTCCACGGGCCGTCCTGCTTGAGGGCAACGCCGGTGGGCCCGGCCGCCCACTGGTCGGTGGTCAGCAGACGGTCGGTGCCGGTGGGCAGCAGGAAGACGGGACCCGCGCCCCAGATCCAGTCGCCGGCCGTCGCGGCCTTGGGCGAGAAGAAGAGGCTCTGCACGGTGTCGCCGAGCCCGGTCTGGCTGCCGGCGCCCGGGAAGATGTCGCTCTGGTGGATGACCGGCACGATGGTGCGGCTGATGAGGTTCCACTTCTCGTTGAGCGAGATGGGGACCACCGGCTGGGCGTTGAGCTGCAGCCGCATAGCGCAGGTACCACGTATCCCACTCTTCCGAAAATCGCCGTGAGCCGCGGAGCCCGACGCTCGCGCTCACACGTGTCCAATAGTGGAAGAGTGAGATACATGGTACCAGTCCGCGAAGCCGCGCCGGGGGTGCGAGCCCATCGAAGGGCACGGACTCCGCCCGCGGACCGGAAGCCTCGGGCAGCTCGCCGACCCGCCCCACCACGCCCTCGGCCCGTGCCTCCTCGATGTGCAGCCCGAGGTGGACCAACGACGACCAAAAGGCGACGTTCGCTTCGGCGCTGGCAACCTCGACCTCGACCCCGAGGGGCGCCAGCCGCGGGCCGCGGATGTCGGCGCCTTACGGCCCGGCCCACACCTGCTCGGCCTCGATCTCCACGAAGGGGCCTCGCTCGCGAGCCGGTCCTGATCACGCCGACTTGTAAAGCGCAGGCTGTCAGCACGCAGCTGTCAGAAGCTCCAACCCAGTCCGAAGACCAGCCGGGTGTCGTCCTGCTCCGGCACGGTGCCGTCCTCGAGCGGTCGCGGGTCCCGGATGTGGTCCCAGATCCAGGCGATGTTGAAGTCGAGGTCGCCGATCAGTTCGATCTCCAGGCCCGTGTCCACGTGGTGAGCGTAGGTCCCGGAGTCCTTGTCGGTGAAGAGAGCGTCGTACGACGCGTAGTAGTCGATGGAGTCGGTCACCTCGATGTCGAAATCGGTTCCGATGTGAAATGCCAGGCTGCTCGAGGTGTCGTCGTCGCCGATCTCGACGCTGTCCCACGTGGTCGACTGCCACGCGGGGCCGCCGCTCACGCTCCACGCCGTGCGGGAGGTGTCGATGATCTCGTAGCCGAGGCCGGCGCCCACCGTCCAGCGGTTGGCGATGTTCTGGAAGCGGTCGCGGTACCACTCCACACTCGCCAGTTTGACGAAGAGCCGCCGGCTGACGAAGCGATCCCAGCCCGCCTTGGCGCGGTGGTTGTTGGAAGTGTCCTCGGAGTCGGTCCGGGTGATGCTTCCCACGTAGTCGAAGGTGATGCGGTTGTTGATTGTCCGCCGCATCGTGCCGAACCGGGCGGTGTAGTCGATCTGCTCGGTGTTGCCGCTGCGAACGTTGCCGCCGAGGTTGATATGACCCGACCAGTAGTTGCGCTCCCTGGGCGTACCGACGACGAAACTGAGGATCGTGGCCCGATCGATCTCGACTTCGCCCCCGTCGCCGATCACGCGCACGGTCCCACCGACCATCGTCAGGTGGCCGACCACCGAGTCCCTGCCCTGGAACCCCACCTGCACGACCCGCGCGGTGCGGATCTCCTCGATGTCGTCGAAGTCGAACTTGAGGACGCCGAGCTCGTCGCTCTCGAACTCGAAGGTGTTGTCGAACATGGCGATGACCTCGCCCTTGAGCCACTCGCCCGACGACAGCCGGATCCAGTCGTAGTCATCCGGCAGGCCGTCCGGCGCCACCGGCTGCCAAACCTGTGATGTCTCTTGGGACCCGGCGATCGACGGTAGCAGTACGCAGACGCAGCAGGCCGCCGCCACGGCGCTCGCTCGAAGCATGGGATTCCCTCCCGCCCTCGAGAACCGGGCAAGCCAACGTTCAGGGCGGACGCATCATTCTATCGCAGGTCAGAATCGCGATCCTGAGCGGTTCGAGCTCGAGCTCGCGAAACGTCTGGCCAAAAACAGGTCCGCTGCGCAACGAGGCGCAGCGGACCCGTAAGGGCGGTCGTAGCCGAGGACCCGAGGCGGAAGCCCACCCCATCGATCTTTTCGGGGTCGTGATAACTCGCTATCGGCTCATCGACTGCGAATTGATCAACGAGCTGATGTCGTCTACCTGCACAGACATGCTCTCCTGGCTCGGTGGAAACTCCTTGAAGGATGCCACGAAACCGGCAATCTTGGGGCCCACCTGGCCGAAGATCCAGCTGCGGTTCTCGGCCCATTCGTCATATCCACGAGCTTCGAGGAAGCGCTCGAACGGATCGAGCTTCAGATTGACGATGATCGGGGAGGACAACGTGAGCTGAGGCGATCGGAACCACTTGTCCTGCCTCTTGAAGAGCACTTTCCAGTCGCCGTAGCGCATGCCGTGAAAGGTCGTCTCGGTGAAGTAGTAGAACTCTTTGCGCTTCGACGCACCCTGATTCAGGACCAGTTCGCTCTGATCGTAGCCATCGAGGTGGACCCTGTAGGTTCGCTCGCCAATCTTCTTACCGTCCAGCAGCTCCTCCTTGACGTTCATCTCGCCGAGCCAGGACATCAGGGTCGGCATCCAGTCCTCCATGGACATGAACTCGCCGCTGGTCGTGCCGGTGGGGATCCTGCCGGGCCACCGCACCATCATGGGGACGCGGAAGCCGCCCTCCCAGCCGCCGACGCCCTTCTCGCCGTGGAAGGGATGGTTGCCCCCATCTGGCCAGCTGTTGGAGGCCGCCCCGTTGTCGGTGGAGAACATCACGATGGTGTCGCCGGCGACGCCGAGTTCGTCGAGCAGGCCGAGCAGCTCGCCGACAACGTCGTCGAGCTCCATCATGCCGTCCGCGTACAGTCCGTAGCCGCTCTTGCCTTCATACTCCTCGTTGAGGTTGGTGCGATAGTGCATTCGGGACGTGTTGTGCCAGACGAAGAACGGCTTGTCGGCCTCGACGGCATTCCGTATGAAACGCTTTGACTCGACCAGCACCTCTTGGTCCAGGTTGCGCTGCCGCTCCTGTCCCCAGTCCCCGAGATCCTCGACTTCTTGGGTTCCGTCGGGCTTCGCCTTCGAGTGGATCACGCCCCGCTGCTTAAGCTTGAGGTTTTTCTGGACCTGCTCGTCCTTCGGGTAGTCGTACTGCTCCGGATACTCGCCCGCGTTCAGGTGGTAGAGGATCCCGAAGAACTCATCGAAGCCGTGGTTGGTGGGCAGGTGCTCGTCGCGATCACCGAGGTGGTTCTTGCCGAACTGTCCGGTCGCGTAGCCCTTCGCCTTGAGCATGGTGGCCAGAGTGGGGTCGTTCTCCTTGAGCCCTTGCTTTGCACCCGGAAGCCCTACGGTGGCCAATCCCGTGCGCAGAGGATACTGCCCGGTGATGAAGGCGGCTCGCCCTGCTGTGCAGGAGGCATGGGAGTAGTGATCCATGAACAGCATGCCTTCATCGGCGATGCGGTCGATGTTCGGCGTCGAACCGCCCATCATGCCGCGGTGGTAGGCGCTGATGTTCCACATCCCCACATCGTCGCCCCAGATAATCAGAATATTGGGCCGTTCGGCTTCCTCTGCCGCTGCGCCGATGGCGGCGATCAGCAACAATCCGCACCACGCCACGATCTTCGATTTCATACCGCTTCTCCTTTCTTCGATCCTCGGTCACCTGGGAAACAACAGCGTGAAGACGAACCGGAAGCCGAAGCCTTCCGGCCCGTTGTCGGTGCTCTCCGCCCAGTAGCGGACGCCGCCGCCGACGCTTGCGAGCTGGTTGCCGAGCTTGACCACCTTCGAGGCCACGAGGCCGACCGGCACCGACCATTCCGCACCGGCCCAGTCGTACGTCGACTCGGTCTGGGCGGTGAAAGTCCACGCCGTCGGCGTGGTGTACGACACGAAGGGCTGGATGAAGGTGGCGTTGACATCCGGCCGCTGGTCGTCACCAGCGACCGACCACAGGTGGTTGGCCAGCGCTCCGTAGGTCCAGGGGCCGTCCTGCTTGAGGGCGACGCCGGTGGGCCCGGCGGCCCACTGGTCGGTGCTCAGCAGACGGTCGGTGCCGGTGGGCAGCAGGAAGACCGGACCCACGCCCCAGATCCAGCCGCCGGCCGTCGCGGCCTTGGGCGAGAAGAAGAGGCTCTGCACGGTGTCGCCGAGCCCGGTCTGACTGCCGGCGCCCGGGAAGATGTCGCTCTGGGAGACGACCGGCACGATCGTCCGGCTGATCACGTTCCACTTCTCGTTGAGCGAGAATGGGGCGACCGGCTGCACGTTCAGCTGGAATCGCTCCCCCCCGTCGTCGAGCCCGATGTTTCCGTCCCAGTTGAACTGCAACGGCACGCTGATCAGGCTCGCGACAGGATTGGCGAGCTTCTTGGCGAGGTCCTCGGCGCTCTCTTGGGCCGCGGTCGGCGAAATCGACGACATGAGAGCCAGGAGAGCGATCCCTGTAACACGTGCGCTCTGCTTTCTCATCTTTACTCCTTCCGGCGTCCTTCGAGGCGTGCGTTGACAGCCACTCCGCTCCCGTCAACCATCGCTGCCGCAAGCTGCGCCACGTACCCGCACCCGCAAGATCCCGCGTGCGTTCCGTGGGCGGCATCCCCGTCGCCCGTGTGAGCTGCAGCGGCCACGAAGCGTGCAAAGGTCGTCTCGCCGCGGCTGTCGGGCCGCACCCGGAGCCCGGCGTTCCGATCGCCTGCATCGCTCAGCCTGAAGACCGTGACGCCTTCCTTGATGGTCTCGAGGACCTCGAGCTGGTCGAGGGTCTCGGGATCGATCGCCGTCGGGTCGGCTGACAGGATCACGAAGTCGGCCAGCTTGCCGGGCTCGATGGAACCCTTGCTCGCCTCCTCGTGCTTCTGCCACGCGGGCCAGATGGTCATCGCCTTGAGCGCGGTGATCACATCCACCCGATGCGCCGGCCCGATGATGTCGCCGGTGCGCGAACGCCGGGTCACGGTGGCGTCGAGGATCCGCATGGAGTTCGGGAAGGCCACCGGCGCGTCGTGGTGCGACGAGAATTTCATGCCACGCTGCACGCACCAGCCGGTGGGCGAGATGTCGTCGGCGAGCTCCGGCCCGACGGTGTGCTCGCGGTGCCAGTCGCCCCAGTAGAAGGTGTGCATGGGAAACAGCGACGGCATGATGCCGACCCGCTTCAGCGAGTCCATCTGATCGGAGCGCAGGAACTGGCCGTGGATCAGAACCGGGCGTTCGGCGGTCGGTCCGCGCTCCGCAATGGCGGCTTCGTGCGCGGCAATCAGCAGGTCGGTCGCGGCCTCGCCGTTGGAGTGGGTGATGATCTGGATGTCGTTGGCGTAGGCCCAGCTGACGGCATCGACGACCTGCTCGCGGGTCGCCGAAGGATAGCCCGCGTAGCCCGGCGGGTAATCGCCCACCGGGTCGTAGTAGGGCCGGTCGCGCCACGCGGTGAAGCCCTGCGGCGAGCCGTCGATCGTCAGCTTGGCCCCAGCGACCCGCAGCCGGTTGCGGTAGGTGTCGCTCTGATTGGCCTTGATGAAGTCGCGGTCCACCAGCACGTCGGGGTAGGTCACGACGTCGATGGCGAAGCCGCCCTGATCAGCCACCTTCCGCAGCACCTGGACCATGCCGGGCATCGAGCGGCCCTCCTCGGCGGTGGTGTAGCCGAAGCGCGCCCAGAGCTCGGCGCCGGCGCGGGCGAAGGTCTCCGCCCCTTCTGCGCCGACGTTGCCCATGAGCTTGACGATGGCGGCGAAGAAGGCGGACTCCTCGAGCACCCCGTCGGGCTCGCGGCTGCCGACGCGGCGCCGTATGACGCCGCCCACAGGATCCTCGGTGTCGGCCCTCAATCCGACGACCTCGAGTGCCTTCGAGTTGAGGGCCGCCAGGTGACCCGACTGGTGAATGATGATGATCGGCACGTCCCGGGAGACGGCGTCGAGATCGTCGCGGGTCGGGTGGCGCAGCTCGGCGAGCTGGGCGTTGTCGTAACCGAAGCCGACTATCAGATCGATCGACTTCACCGCCTCGGCGTTGGCCGCGGCCCAGTCACGCAAGGTCTGCTGCAGCGCCGCGATGTCGGTGACCTCGCCGTCGGGCGGCGCCAGCATGTTGGCCGACAGCGCTTGCAGGCCGCCCATGAAGACGTGGCCGTGGGCGTCCACGAAGCCCGGCAGCAGCGCGCGGCCGGCGAGGTCGATAACCTCGGTGTCCGGCCCCTTGAGGGTCATGACATCCTCCGCCGAGCCGACGGCGAGGATCCGGCCGTCCCTCTCCGCCACGGCCTCGGCGCGCATGGCGGCGTCGTTCATGGTCAGGATCGGACCGCCGGACCAGATGCGGTCGGCGGACTCCTCGGCGAACGCCGTCGATAAGCACAAGGCCATTGAAACCGCTACCAATATCTTCTTCATGACCGCCTCTTTCACCTTGATCGCTGCCGGGCAATCGTAATTGCGGCCGGGAAAGATTTATTCCACGGATGCGATCGCCCGCACGCGACCCGCCCCACCCGTCGTGACAGATGCACTCCGGAGAACCGGGCTCGCGAGCATGCCGTCGCGGGCGGACGGTCTATTTGAAGATTTTGAGCATTTTCAGGATGCCGATGAGGATGGCGGCGCCGATCACGGCGACGATCCAGCGCGCGACGGCCGAGCCGGCCGCGATCCCGAGCACGCCCGCCAGCCAGAAGCCCAGGAACGAGCCGACGATGCCCACCACGATGTTGGAGATGATGCCCATCTGGGCGCCGGTTTTCATGATCAGGCTGGCCAACCAGCCCACGATGCCGCCGATGATGAGGGTCACGATGAAATCCATCCGGTCACCTCCCCTTGTGCGCTCGGTGTTTGGCCGAATGGTAGCAGGGATCCCGGCCGCCGGCGCGCGGGAGACGGGAGGTCCCGCCCCGATCAGTTCACAGGGGCGACCCAGCTCACGGTCTACAGCAGTTCGCCCAGTTCCGCCTCGATGGGCTCGATGTCGCCGTCGGAGACCGCCACGCCGACGATGTGCAAATCGTCGTCGTCGCGGTCGAAGCTCTCCTCGAGGGATATCGGCCGGCCGAAGACGAAGAGAGACCGACTGTCATCGATCCTGCCCGCTTCGCCGCTGCCCTCAAGGACGTGCCGCCGTCGACTCCTCGAGGCGACGGTCTCCAGGGAACTCCTTCGTGTACAACATCGACAGGAACTCCTCGACGGGAACTCCATCGACTCCGCCGCTCCGATACCGCTGGCTGCCCCGGTAAACGACGAATCCCCGGGTCACGAGGCCCGCATCGAGGAACTCGTTGATGGTCCTGGCGAACTCGGGCCGCCACCGCCGGGAGCTCTTGACCTCGATGGCGACGGACCGCGAACCCTTGGTCCAGACGAAGTCGATCTCCTTCGAGCCGGGCGTGCTCCAGTACGAGATCTCGCCTCCGAGCCCCCGATAGGCGACGGCGGCGCGGAGCTCGTGGAGCACGTAGCCCTCGAGCAGTGGCCCGCAATCGGCATCCGCCAACGGCTCGTCGACCACGTCGCGGATGGCCCGCACCACACCCGGGTCGAAGAAGTAGAACTTGGGCTTGCCAGACTCGCGGACCTTTGCCTTCGGCTGCCACGCCGGCACCAGATGTCCGACCAGGGTGTCGACGAGTGTGTCGAAGAATCGCTGGACGGTGGTGCGGGCGACGCCGGCATCACGGGCGATCGCCACCTGGTTGACGACCTGCCCGTGCATGATGGCGGCAACCTTGAGGAAGCGATGGAACGAGCCGAGGTCCTTGACCAGGGCCTCCTGCTGAATCTCCTGGCGAAGATAGGTGTGGACGTAGGCCCTGAGCCTGTCAACACGGTACCGCTCGTCGCTGAAGATCCCCGGAAGCGCGCCGAAGCGGAGCGCGTCGTCGAGGTTGAAATCGCTCCCGAGCTCCCCGGCCACCAAGGGAAACATGGCACGCTCGATGACGCGGCCGGCCAGCAGGTTGACATCCAGGCGCCGCAGCTTACGCGCGCTGGACCCGCTGAGCGCGAACTTGAAGCTGTCGCCGCGGCGGGAAATGAGGTCGTGGACCTCGTTCAGCAGTCCGGGAAGGCGTTGCACTTCGTCCACCACGACCCACGAGCCGGGAGGATGCGCCTCGACCCGTTCTCGAAAGAGGCTCGAAGAGCCCAGCAGCGGCAGGTAGTCCTCGTCGAGCAGCAGGTTGAACCACAACGCATCGCCAAGGTAATGTCGCAGCCAGGTGGTCTTGCCCGTCGCACGGGGTCCGAAGAGAAAGAACGAGTGATCCGGTAGGGTGGCCAGTCGTGCATACATGGCGGGCATTTTATCATGCAAATTGCCCGCAAACCGCCAATTCTCGGCGGTCGCTCGCGCATCGCCACCGGTTCGAGCGTGCCCGAGATCGACGACACACCGAACGGAGGAGACGGACCCGAGCCACCCCTCTCGACAGCGTCAAATCTCATTGCATTTACTTGCCAAAATTGGTAAGTTATTGCAATGAGATTCAGTGAGCTGCTCGCAATCGTCGAGGACGAGCCGGTCTTCGAGACCTCTGTGCTGCTGAGCGGCAATGTCGACACGGTCAACCTCCGGAGACAGCTCTCACGGTGGACGGGCAGCGGCCGGCTCTACCGGCTGCGGCGCGGGCTGTACGCACTGGCGCCGCCGTACCGCAAGGTGAGGCCGCACCCCTTCACGGTCGCGAACCGGCTCGTCCGTCCCTCGTACATCAGCCTGCAGGCGGCTCTAAGCCTCTACGGACTGATCCCCGAGTCCGTTCCCTCGATCACCAGTGTCACGACGGCGCGCCCGGGTTCGTTTCGAACGCCGCTGGGCACCTACGTGTACCGACATGTTCGGGTGCCGCTTTTTCGCGACTACCGGGAGATCGAGGCCGCGGACGATCAGCGCATCGTCATTGCGACCCCCGAAAAGGCGCTGATCGACCTGCTCTACCTCGAGAAAGGCTCGGACTCGGAGCAGTTTCTCGCCGAACTTCGTCTCGAGCTCGAGGACAGGTTCGACCTCGACAAACTCGCGAGCCTGTCGTCGAGCATCGATTCTTGCAAGGTGCAGCGGGCGGTGGCGCGCATCATCGAAAGGGCTCGCGACGATGCGGGCAGGCTGGAGGTCCTGTGAAGGACACGCTGCGGCAGCTCGTGGCTGAGCGACCAGGCGCCGCATTGGATCCGCGCAACGTGATCCGGGAGTACCTGCAGGCACGGATCCTGGAGTCCCTGCAGCGATCCGGGGCGATGACAGCCATCGCTTTTCATGGCGGTACCGCGCTGCGCTTTCTCTTCCGACTGCCGCGTTTTTCGGAGGACCTCGATTTCACCCTCGAACACTCCGAACGAGGATTCGACATCCGCCAGGCCCTCGACAAGGTCCGCTCCCGGATGACGGCCGAGGGTTACCGGGTCGATCTTCGGGTCAAGGTTTCGAAAGCCGTCCACAGTGGCCTCGTCAAGTTTCCCGGACTGCTGCACGAGCTGGGCTACTCTCCGCACCGCGACGAAGCCCTCCGGGTGAAACTCGAGGTCGACACCCTTCCGCCGCGAGGTGCACGGTGCGAGTCCACCCTGATTCGTCGACACGTCACCCTTCGCCTGTATCACCATGACCGTGCCTCGCTGCTCTCAGGAAAGCTGCACGCGGTCCTTCAACGCCCATGGCCCAAAGGACGTGATCTCTTCGACCTTTTCTGGTACCTAAGCGATCCCGAGTGGCCAGCGCCGAATCTGCCATTGCTCAACAACGCCCTCATTCAAACCGGCTGGCAGGGTGACACCGTGACGGCTGACGCGTGGCGTTCGGTTCTCCGCGGGCGCGTGCAGTCGCTCGATTGGGATCGCGCAATGGCCGATCTTCGCCCGTTCATCGAGCACGACACCAACGCGGAACTGCTCACGCGCGAGAACCTGCTCGGCCTGCTCTGATCACCCACCGGCCGACTCAGGCCTCGACCAGCTGGCGGCTGACAAGGCGACGGTAAAGGCCGTCGGTAGCCATGAGCTGCTCGTGGGTGCCGGTCTCGACCACCCGCCCGCCCTCGAGCACCACCACCCGATCGGCGTTGCGGACGGTCGACAGGCGGTGGGCGATGACGAGGCTCGTGCGGCGGGCCATCAGCCGCTCGAGGGCCTCCTGGACCAGGGACTCGGACTCGGCGTCGAGCGACGAGGTGGCCTCGTCGAGGAGCAGGATGGGCGGGTCCTTGAGCAGGGCGCGGGCGATGGCCACGCGCTGTTTCTGGCCGCCGGAGAGCCGCACGCCCCGCTCGCCGACCTCGGTGGCGTAGCCCTCGGGCAGGGCGGTGATGAAGTCGTGCGCGTTGGCCGCTCGCGCCGCCGCCTCGACCTCGGCGTCCGTGGCGTCGGGACGGCCGTAGCGGATGTTGGCCGCCACCGAGGTCGAGAACAGCACCGGCTCCTGGGCGACGGTGCCGATGCACTGGCGGTACCAGCGCGCGTCGAGCTCGCGGAGGTCGCGTCCGTCGAGGCGGATCGCACCCCGGTCGGGATCGTACAGGCGCAGCAGCAGGGCGGCGATGGTCGACTTGCCCGCTCCCGAGGGACCTACCAGAGCGACCACCTTTCCAGGGTCGAGGCACAGGCTGACATCGTCGAGCACCCGCACTTCGGGCCGCACAGCGTAGGCGAAGCCGACGCCCTCGAACTCGACCCGGCCGGCTACCCGCGCGAGCCGTGTACCGCCACCCGCGTCCACGGTCGGCCGGCGGTCGATGAGCTCGAAGACCCGCTCCGAAGCGCCGCGGGCACGCGCGAAGTCGGACCACAGGTCGGCGAGGGCACTCAGCGACATCGCAACGATCAGGGTGTACAGAATGAAGGACGCCAGCGCGCCCACCGTCATGTCGCCTTCCATCACCATGCGGCCGCCGAACCACAGCACCGCCGACACCGAGCCGAAGGCGCCGATGGTGGCGCAGGCGATGAAGACCGCCACGGTGCGGATGCGCCGCCGCGACACCGCGAAGGACTCCCAGATGCGGCGGCCGTAGCGTTCGGCCTCGGCCTCCTCGCGGGCGAAGGCCCGCACCGTGCGGATACCGGCGATCGTCTCCTCGGCCGCCTCGTTGGCCCGCGCCAGGGCATCCTGGGTCTGGCGGCTGAGCTTGGCGAGCCGGCGGCCCGCGACCACTCCGCCTATGGCCACCGGCGGCACCACGGCGAGCATGATCGCGGTCAGGAAAGGCGATGACACGACCAGCAGCGCGAGCCCGCCGAACGCCATCACCAGGTTGCGCAGACCCATCGAGAGGTTGACGCTGACCGTGTTCTGCACAACGGTGGCATCGGTGGTGAGGCGGCTGGTGAGCTCACCGGTGCGCCGCGCGTCGAAAAATGCGATCTCCTGCTCGATGACGGCGCGGTAGATGTTCTCGCGCAGCCGGGTGACGATGCGCTCGCCGGCGATGGAGAAGAGGTAGTAGCGCAGCGCCGCCGCCACCGCCTGTACGGCGAAGATTCCAGCCATCACCACTGCGGCGCGATTGATGGTCGCGGCACCGCTTTCGAGCGCGGCATCGATGAGGACCCGCACGACCTGCGGGTAGGCGAGGCTCGCAGCGCCGCCGATGAGCAGAAATACAGTCGCCACCGTCAACCGCCGCCACTCCGGCTTCGCCAAAGACAGCAGCCGCCCCGGCGGCACTGCGCTGGAGGCTGCGCTTCCGTCCTGCTGGTGTGAATCGGCGTCCGTCATGCTTCCATCCCGGCCACCGATCTTACGGCATCGCGATCAGCGGCCTGGGAAAACGGCCTTCCAGTCCTGTTTCATGTCCACAACAACCCAGCCGCGGTCGGCGGCCTCATCGAGGCCGCGGTCGAGGCTTCCGACGTGGGAGTCCCGGTCGTAGGCCCACTCGCGCTCGGCGTCGGTGTGGTGGATGAGCACCCCGAGCCGTGCCCCGTCACCCGCGGTCGTCCACTCCAGCATCTGGAAGTCACCGTCGGAGTTGCCGAAGGCGACGATGGGCCGGCGCCCGATGTGCGAGTTGATGCCCACCGGCTTGCCCTCCTTGTCGTCGATGAAGTTCAGCTCCGGCTGCCGCACCAGCACCGGCACGCCGTCGCGGACCTCGTAGGCGGTCATGATGCTCGAGCCCACGACCTGCTCGGGCGGGATACCGTAGACCGTCTCGGTCCACGGCCGCATGAACTCGATGCCGCCGCCGGAGACGATGAAGGTCTTGAATCCGGCACTGCGGAGATAGTCGAGCAGCTCGAGCATGGGATGGTAGACCATCCCGGTGAAGGGCCTGCCGGTCGTCGGGTGACGGGCGGTGGCGAGCCACTCCGCCACGACGGCCTCGAACTCGGCGGTGGTCATGCCCGCGTGGGTGGCCATCACGAGCTCGAGCGGCCCGTGTTCGCCACCGGCAGCCAACGCCTGCATATCGCCCTCGAGCACCGCCTGGAACGGCTGCGTGCCGGCCCACTCGGGGTGCTCGGGCGCCAGCGCCTTGACGCGGTCGATGGCGAACAGGAGCTGGAAGTAGACCGGCTGCTCCGCCCACAGAGTGCCGTCATTGTCGAAGACGGCGATGCGCTCGGGCTCGGGCACGAAGTCGGGGGAGCCGGCAGCGGAGACACGCTCGACGAAGTCGACGATCGCCGTCCGCACGGAGCTGTCGTTCCAGGACGGGAGCGGGTCGACGTCCGGCCGAAATTGCTCGGCGACCGGCGCCGGTGCGGCGCAGCCGGCCAGAAGCACCACGCCGAAGAGGATCAAAACGGATATCGACGCGCGGTTCGGGTTGTCCATGGGGGTCTCCAGATATCCTCGGCCGTCAGGCCGCGAAGAAGGACGGGGCACCGGCGTCGCCGGTGCCCCGATCGGTTGACATTCACGGCGCACGTTCTCGCGCCGACCGCCTGCTACTTGCCGGTGGCGGCGTTCTCGATCTGCTGCTGCACCTTCTCGAGGTTGAAGGAGCCCGGCGTCTGGCTCGGCGGGTACTCCTGCAGAGTTTGGAAGAACTGGCCGGCGAGCTGCTGCATCGGCACGACCACGAACGGCCGATCGAGAAACCAGTCGTGATAGACGTTGGCGTCGATCTGGGCCTTTTCGAACGGGTCGCGCCTCAGGTGGAACAGCAGCGGGATTCGCAGCTCGGTGAACGGCTCGCGCCAGATCTGGAAGGCGTCGGCGCGATTCTCCAGGAAAACGGCCTTCCAGGGTCCGAGACGGAGCCCGACCATCTGACCGTCGTCATTGACGTAGAAAAACTCCTTGCGGGGAGAGGCCTGGATGTTCTCGGTAAGGCCCTCGTACTCGTCCGCGTTCGCGAGGTAGTCGTTCATGTCGTAGCCGTCGAGGTGCTGGCGGTAGGTTCTCCCGATGGCCTCGTAGCCGTCGAGCATGTCTTCCTTGAGGTCGCTCTTGCCCGCGGCGGCGGCGAAGGTGACCATCCAGTCCTCGTGGGCGACAATCCCGTTGACCGTCTCACCGGCCGGCCACTTTGCCGGCCAACGGACGAAGGCTGGCACCCGGTAGGCCCCTTCCCAGTTGGAGTTCTTCTCCTTGCGGAACGGCGTGTAGCCCGCGTCCGGCCAGGTATTGAAGTGGGGTCCGTTGTCGGTGGAGTAGTGAACGATGGTGTTGTCGGCGACGCCGAGCTCGTCGAGCAGCTCGAGCAGCTCGCCGACGTGCATGTCGTGCTCGACCATGCCGTCGTGGTACTCGTCGCCGAAGGGACCGGCGAGGCCGGTGTGCTCTTCCTTGACGTGGGTGCGGAAGTGCATCCGGGTGCCGTTCCACCACACGAACCACGGCTTCCCGGCGGTTTCCTGACGTTTGATGAAGTCCTTCGCGGCGGCGACGGTCTCGTCGTCGATGATCTCCATCCGCTTCTTGGTCAGCTGGCCGGTGTCCTCGATCGTCTGTGTGCCGTCCGGGTTGGCTGTGGACTTGATGACGCCGCGCGGGCCGTACTGCTCGAAGAAAGTCTTCCCGCTCGGCAGCACGTAGTCACCCGGGTAGTCCCGGTGCTCGGGCTCCTCCGACGCGTTGAGGTGATAGAGGGGTCCGAAGAACTCGTCGAATCCGTGGTTGGTGGGCAGGTGCTCGTCGCGGTCGCCGAAGTGGTTCTTGCCGAACTGGCCGGTCGCGTAGCCTTGGCTCTTGAGCACGGCGGCGATGGTGATGTCCTGCTCCTGCCAGCCTTCGGCAGCGCCCGGCAGGCCGACCTTGGTCATCCCGGTGCGTACCGGGACGGTGCCGCCGATGAACGCCGCACGGCCCGCCGTGCAGCTCTGCTGGGCATAGTAGTCGGTGAAGCCGATGCCCTCTTCGGCAATGCGGTCGATGTTGGGCGTTTCAAAGCCCATCATGCCGCGGTTGTTGTGGCTGATGTTCCAGGTGCCGATGTCATCGCCCCAGATGACGAGGATGTTGGGCTTGTCCTGGGCCGAGGCCGGGACGACGGCGACGACCACCAGGAGAACCGCGGCGATGCAGATTGATGATGCGCGATGCATGAGTCTCTCCTTTGCTCCATGTATGGTTCACACCAGAAAACCGCGAGCCTCAGCCCTCGGTCCGCGAGCTGGTCGTTTTTGTTAGGCGCGAGTATTGAGTCTCAAAAATAATATGTCAAATGCATTTTTATTTGACCTTTGATAACTTCTTCTCATGATTCAGACGCAGAAGCTGGAGCACGCCGTGGTCCTCGCCGAGCATCGCAACTTCCGCCAGGCAGCAGAGGCGTTGCACCTGACCCAGCCGGCCCTCAGCCGCAGCATCCAGAGCCTCGAGAAGGCGCTGGGCGTACGGCTCTTCGATCGCGGCCACGGCACGGTCGAGCCGACGGCGCTGGGGAGATTGGTGATCGAGCGCGCCGAGAGCATTCTGTCGGCCGTCGCCGACCTCGAGCACGAGGTCGAGCTGGCGAAGGGTCTCCACGCGGGCACCTTCGAGGTCAGCCTGGCCCCCTACCCGTCCGCGCTCTCCGGCCAGCGGGCCGTGGCCCGGTTGCTCGCCGAAAACCCCGAGATCCAGTGTCGGGTGCGGGTAGCCGGGTTCTCGGGGGTCGCCGACGACGTCGCGGCGGGTCGGTGCGAGGTGGGCATCGCCGACCTCGAGGTCGCCTCGGTTCACCGCCTCGCCACAGAGCCCCTGGTCAACCGGCCGCTTCTGTTCTTCGCGCGGCCACAGCACCCGCTGGCCGCACGAAACCGCTGCGGGCTTGAAGACCTGGTGGACTATCCGTGGGCCGCCATCCGCGCCCCGGCACGCATGACCGCACACTTCCCCGCCGACGTCGGCCGCGCCGGGCGCTGGGACCGCGAAACCGGGACGTTCGTGCCCGCGCTGGAGGTCGACGTGGTGTCGGACT
>CAZSTH010000011.1:0-62499 GCA_964609835.1 uncultured Thermoanaerobaculia bacterium | reverse complement strand
TCGCGTCGTCTTTTATTTATAGGACCTCCACGTTCACCATTGCACCATTGTTTCGAACAATGGTGCAATGGTGAACGTGGCACCCCCACACGTGCTAGTCTTGCCCGATCGCACGGGCCGAGCGGCCCGCACATCAGGGAGGATCTGACCACCATGGATCACCGCAGCCGCGCATTCGCATCGATCATCCTGGCATTCGCCGCCGTGCTGTCCGGCTGCGGCGCCGGACCGGAAGCCACCGAGGAGACTGCCATGACCACCGACGTCAACCCACTCGTCGGCGAGTGGGGTACGCCGTTCGAGACTCCGCCGTTCGACCGGATCGTGCCTGCCCACTACCTGCCGGCCTACGAGCAAGCCATGGCAAACCACAAAGCCGAGATTGCGGCCATCGCCAACAACCCGGAACCGCCCACCTTCGCCAACACGATCGAGGCCTACGAGCGCTCCGGTGCCCTGCTCGACCGTGTCGACACCTACGTCAGCAACCAGAACAGCGCCCACACCAACGACCAGACTCAGGCCGTGGTCAAGGAGATGGCGCCGCGGCTGAGCGCCCACTTCACCGACATCACTCTCGATCGCGAGCTGTATGAGCGCGTGGCCGAGGTCTGGGCGCAGCGCGAGAACCTCGACCTCGAAACCGAGCAGTCGATGCTGCTGGGAAAGATCCACCGCAGCTTCGTTCGCAACGGTGCCAGGCTCGAGGGCGCGGCGCGCGACCGGCTGCGCGCCATCAACGAGGAGCTGGCGGGGCTCGCGGTGCAGTTCAACGACAACCTGCTTGCCGAGATGAACGCACCGGCGCTGGTGCTCGACGACGAGAGCGACCTGGCGGGGCTTCCCGATGACGTAGTTGCGGCGGCTGGCGGCGTCGCCGAGGCCAACGGCCTCGACGACGCCTGGGCCTTCAATCTGCAGCGCACGAGCTGGACGCCCTTCCTCACCCACTCCGAGCGCCGCGACCTGCGCGAGCAGCTCTACCGCGCCTACATGAGCCTCGGCAGCAATGACAATGAGTACGACAACACCGCCGTCGCCCGCCGGATGGCAAACCTGCGCCTCGAGCGCGCCGGGTTGCTGGGCTACGACACACACGCCGACTACGTGCTCGAAGAACGCATGGCACAAACGCCGGACCGGGTCTTCGACCTCCTCGAGCGGGTCTGGGCGCCCGCTGTCGCTCGCGCCCGGGAGGAAGCGGCGGCGCTCCAGGCCATGATCGATGCCGAGGGCGGCGGCTTCGAGCTCCAGCCCTGGGACTGGTGGCACTACGCGGAGAAGGTTCGCGCCAAGAAGTTCAAATTCGACGAGGCGAGCGTCAAGCCCTACTTCGAGCTGGACAACGTCCTCGCCGGAACCCTCGAGGTTGCCACGCGGCTGTTCGGGATCACGTTCGAAGAGCGCGACGACATTCCCGTCTACCATGAGGACGTGACGGTCTATGAGGTGAAAGACGCCGACGGCAGTCACCTGGCGATCTTCTACACCGATTACTTCACCAGGGCGAGCAAGCGCGGCGGCGCCTGGATGAACACCTACCGCGAGCAGCACACGATCGACGGCCGGGACGTCCGGCCGCTGGTCGCCAACCACGCCAACTTCTCCAAACCGATCGGCGACGACCCCGCCCTGCTCTCCATCGACGAGGTGCGGACCCTGTTCCACGAGTTCGGACACGCGCTGCACGGCATGCTTGCCGCCGGAACCTACGAGAGCCTGTCGGGCACCGACGTCTTCTGGGACTTCGTCGAGCTGCCCTCGCAGATGATGGAGAACTGGGCGATGCATCCCGAGGTGCTGCCGACGTACGCGCGACATGTCGAGACCGGAGAACCGATCCCGCAGAAACTCATCGACAAGCTACAGGCGGCGAGCACCTTCAACCAGGGATTCTCCACCACCGAGTACGTTGCCGCATCGCTGCTCGACATCCGGTGGCACACCCTCGCGGAGGAAGAGCAGCGAGAGGCGCTCGCCTTCGAAGCGGAGGTGATGCAGGAGATCGGCATCATCCCTGCCATCGTTCCCCGCTACCGTACGCCCTACTTCGCGCACATCTTCGCCGGCGGGTATTCCGCCGGCTACTACAGCTACATGTGGGCCGAGGTCCTCGATGCCGACGCCTTCGCCTACTTCAAGGAAAATGGGATCTTCAATCCAGACCTGGCTCGTTCCTACCGCCAGAACATCCTCGAGCCGGGCGGCAGCGAGCCGCCGATGGAGCTCTACGTCCGCTTCCGCGGCCGCGAGCCGAGCGTCGAGCCGCTCCTCGAACGACGGGGATTCGAATGAATGCAGCCATTCGGTTGACCCGATCCCGGAGAGCACGGCGAGCTTCCGGTCGACGAGTCCCGCGACCCCGATCGAGCGTCCCGGCTACTCCTGCTTGTTGATCAGCTTTTTGAGGGCCACCTCGTCGGACTCCAGCAACGCCCGGACCCGCTCCTGGCTGACGCCGGCGACGATGATGTCGCCGATCTCCATGTTGACGTCGTCGAAGAGCCCGAGCTTCTGCAGGCCCTTGGTCTGGCCCACGTTGTCGTCGGTCGGGGTCACGTAATGGATCGACTCGGCCTTGTAGCGGTGGATCAGGAACAGGTGGCACAGAGTCGACAGACGTTTGTTGCGAAGCTCGGGGTCGACCGTCTCCTGGTCGCGGATCGACAGGATGCTCTTGCCCCGGCGGTCGCGGATGGTGGCGAAGACCACCTGGGCCACCTTGTCGTCCGATGGGTCGAGGATGTTGAGCTCGAGCAGCTCGGAGCCGGCCGTGTGCGGCCGAAGTCTGACACGGAAAGGCCCGTCGAGGCCGTTGGCCTCGCCCCACAGCACCAGCCACTCCTCGAGCCTCCGCGGCGGGACCTCGGTCTCCACCAGGTGCTGCACCTGGGTCGAGCCCTTGCCCATCGCCTTGGTGGTGGCGGTGCGGCCCGAGGAGGCCATGAGCGCGCCATCGAGGCGCGGCCCACCGACCAGGGTCTGCGGCGTGCGGTACGGCGATTCCACCAGCCGCAGCTTGCGCTGCAGCCGCGCCAGGGCCAGCATGCCGTCCTGTCTCAGGGCGGTGGCGAAGTCTCCCACCGCCATGCCGTCGACCTGGTGGCCGCCGTAGGTGATGAAGTTGAAGACAAAGCCGAGCCTGCCGATCTCCGCCGGGAATGCCGACATCTCCTCGTCGCTCATCCCGGTGGTGTCCCAGTTGAACGACGGCGAAAGGTTGTAGGCGAGCATCTTGTCCGGGAATAGCGCGTGGATCGCATCGGCGAAGACTTTGGCCTCGTGGAGGTTAGCGGTCTTCGTCTCCATCCAGATGATGTCGCAGTAGGGGGCCACCGCCAACGATTTGGCAATCGCGTAGGGGATGCCGCCCTTGACCGGGTAGTAGCCCTCCGGAGTCCGGGCCCGTTCCGGATTCCACGTCACCTCGAGCCCCATCTCCTCAATCTGGTCGCGCATCTCCTGCCACGAAGCTCGGCTCGACCACTCCAGCCACTCCTCGATGGTGACGTCGAATGCCTGCTCCTGCTCGATGGCGAAGAACATGGCGTCGGCGACGGCCTCACCGAGGGTCTTGAGCTGCGCTGCGCCTTCCCACAAATCGGCGAATCGATCGACCGTCTGGTCGACGATCGTGTCCACCGGCAGCATCCGGTCGTGCCCGTGGGCCGTCAGCAGGTCGCGCATGTAGCCGAAGATCCCTACGTGCTCGAGCCATGCGTCGGCGCACTCGTACGCCGAGTCGGTCACCCTGTAGAGCAGGTGGCCATTGACCTCGTCAACGCCCATCTCGTTGAATTTCTTCAGGACGGCGAGGTAAGCCACCTTCCAGCTCGGAACCTCGAGGTTGGTGACGCCGAGGATGAACGGATGGTCGCGCTCGTCGGCGGTGCCGTCGATGAGGCTGGCGGCCTCGGCATCGGTGCGGGCGACGATGATGCCCGGCACGCCCATGACGTCGAGCTGGAAACGGGCGGCGTTGAGGCGCTTGATCTGCTCGTCCACCGGAACCAGCACCTTGCCGCCCTGGTGGCCGCACTTCTTGCAGCCCGGCTTCTGGTCCTCGATGTGGTAGCCGGGCACGCCGACCTCCACGAAGCGCCGGACCAGGTTGCGGACGTGGGCGTCACCGCCATGACCGGTGTCGGCGTCGGCGATGATGAACGGCCGGAAATCCACCTCCGAGGTCGCCTGCCGCTGTTCGTCCGACATCTTCGAACGCAGGTACTGCTGGTTGCGGTCGGCGGTCAGCAGAGCGCGAACGATCGGCGCCGCTTCGTCGGGCACCTGGCTCAGCGGGTAACTGGCGAGGTCCGCGCCCGGGTCCTCGTTGATGGAGCCCTTGGCCGAGGTCGCCCAGCCCCCGAGGTAGATGCCCTCGATTCCGGCGCGCTTGACGGCCACGGCCTGCCCCGGCGTGTAGGGTCCGAAGGTCGTGATCGACCGGCCCTCGGCGAAGAGCTCGCGCAACCGCAGGAAGAAGTCTTCGGCGGCGCGGCGCGCGACCGTATAGTCCTGTTCGATGGTTCCCCGCTGCTGGACCACCTGGCGGGCCGAGTAGAGGCGGTTGATGCCTTGAAAACGCGGTCCCGTCATCCACTCCGCCGTCCGAGTCACGCTGTCCTCGAAGCTCGTCAGCTCATCCATGACCCGCTCCTTCTGCAGTGTCGAGATTCTCGGTGATTCGGGCTCCGTCTCGCAGGAACTCCTTCATGTAGGCCCCGATCCGTTGGCGGGCTACATCGAGATCGTGGTTGTTCAGATTGATGTTCAGCAGATCGATGTACCAGGGAACCTTGGTTTTGGACAGCACGTAGGTCTCGACGATCTCGCGGGCGATCGGCAGCGTCGTGCCCTTGGAGTTGTCGTGGACGTCGCGGTTGGACGCGGCCTGCAGCTTAGCGTACTCCTCCTCGAGCAGGCGTCGGAAGATCTCGCGCGTGAAGACGTCCCCCTCATCGAGTCCGGTCCCCGAGTCGGCCTCGGTCAACGGCGCCTCCTTGTGCAGCCACTCCCAGAGGATGCTGAGCCGGATCTCGCCGGTGGCCATGTCCTCCATCAGGTACAGGATGTCTTCGTTGCCGAAGAAGTCGGCCGGTTTGAGGGCCGCCGCCTGCATGCCCTGGCCGAACGCGTTGCCGTACTGCAGGGCAACGCTCAACAGGTTGCGGGCGCCGCGGATGGTGCGCGACGCCGGCTCGAGCAGCATCAGGCCGGCGGCGTCCTCGTCGGTGTAGGTCAGCGGTGGAAAATCACGTCCGAGCTGGTTGGCCCTCCCGACCTTCTCCCACACCGGGCGCACGATGTGGACCATCTTCCAGTGTGCCACCCACTTGCCGCTGGCACCCTCGAGCTGCTCCCGCTCGGCACCGGACACTGCCTTCTCCATGCTGCTGGAAACGCCCTCCTTCGAGCCGACCGGAATGTTGGGCTCCATGCCGCCCTGCCAGAGCGCGCAGTTGCCGCTCGCATCCGGTGTGTTGACCGCCCGCCGCACGCGGTCCTCGTAGTTCCGCATGTAGCCGTAGGTCATGACGATGGACTCGATGTTCGGATTGATGAACCCGGGGTTCCAGGCGTTCGCGTCGGCGACGCTGTTGATGTAGTCCCAGCGTCCGGTGTTATAGCCCACGAAGTGACGTCCGAGCGCGGCACGGATCTCTATCAGCTGGAACGTGGCCTCGAGCTGCTCCACCAGCACGTAGACCTTGATGGTGCCGGTCTCGAGCCCGAGGTGGCCTTCGAGGGCGGTCAGCATCTCGTTCCACAACCCCGCCTCCTCCACGGTCTGGATCTTGGGCAGGTAGAGGACCACGGATCGGGACCTCGACGTCAGCTGCAGGTGCGTGTTGACGACGTACAGGCAGAGATCCGCTAACGACGCTGAGAACGACGAACCGTCAGCATCGCGGATGTGGCGGTCGTCGAGGTGGAGTCCGCGCGCCCGGTAGATGCGGGTCGTGAACTCCAGCTGCTTCTGCCAGTCGTTGATGATCGGCCGACCGAAGAAACCGCCGGCCCATGCGTTCATGTCCCCGGCCACCTGCTCGGCAATCTCCAGAAATCGAGGATCGTCGTCAACCGCCAGCTTGAGGTTGCGGACGTTGTCGAGCGACATGGTGCCGGTCTGACCGAGGGCGTCCTCGCCGTCGAACATCCATCCGTCGGCCCCCGACAGCAAAGCGTAGGCGACGTTGCGCAAGCTCGACTCGAGCGGGGCGTTGGGCTTGGCGCCAGGTCCAGTGCCCTGGATCCACTGCCGCTCGAGATCGGGCGGAATCTCCGAGCCCACGAATCTGCCGTCGCGTGCATCCTGGGCGGTCAGCTCGGTGCCGGCGATCGTGCTCTCGGGATCGAGAAAGGAGATCGGCTCGCGGTCGGCGAAGCGACGCGCTCGCGTCTCGATCCGCCGCTGCATCAACTCCTTCTGCGGCCGGTTGAAGTGCGCCAGCGCCTCAAGGGCCGCCAGAGCTTCGGGCGTGTAGACATCAGGGTAGTCGGCGAGGAGGTTGTCGCGAATCTGGAGAGAGGTTGCGGGGTTGTCGGTCATGGAACTCCCTCTTATAACGTTCTTCAAAACTGTCGCGGCGAGTTCGGTGCGGCCCGGAATAGCTCCTGTTCGCAGAATTGCCAGTGGGAGTATACCGCAGCGCGGCATGAAAATTCCGCACACTGACAAGTTCGCGAACGAGATCTATTTTCCACCGCCCGCCGACCGTGCGTGGCGCCACGCCAGCACCATCCCGACATTGGGCCGGATGCCATGCGCGGCCCCGCTCGACAGGCTGCGCCTGCGGTGATCGGCCGGCCTCCCGGCTCAGGTGCTGTACTCGGCGTTGATCCGCACGTACTCGTAGGAAAAGTCTGCGCCCCAGGCGGTGGCCTTGCCGTCGCCCGCGTTGAGGTCGAGCAGCACGTACAGGAAGCTCGCCCGCATCATCCGCTTGAGCTTCTTCTCGTCCACGCCCAGGGGCTGCCCGCCGGCCACGATCTGATGCAGCTGCTTCGAGGTCCCGAGGTAGAGGTCGACCGCGTCCGGATCGAACGGCACCCCGGCGCGCCCGGCGGCGGCCAGTATCCGGCCCCAGTTGGGGTCGCGCCCGAAAAACGCGGTCTTCACCAGGTTGGAATCGGAGACCGTACGAGCGATACGGCGCGCCGCGTCGTCGCTGGGAGCCCCCTCCACCGAGTACTGGATTTGCTTGGTCGAGCCCTCGCCGTCGGAGACAATCTGCCGCGCCAGCTCGATGCAGTGCTTCTTGAGCTCTTCGCGAAAGATGTCGTAGTCCGCTCCCGGTTCGTCGATCACTGGGTTCTCGGCGAGGCCGTTGGCCATCACTCCCACCATGTCGTTGGTGGAGGTGTCGCCGTCGACCGTGATCATGTTGAACGAGACGTCGACCGCATCGCGGAGCGCTTCGTCCAGGAGCGGAGGGCTGACTGCAACGTCGGTGACGATGAACGCGAGCATGGTCGCCATGTCGGGATGGATCATCCCCGACCCCTTGGCGATCCCGCCCATGAAGCAGCCCTGGCCACCGACCTTGAAGGTCGAGAAGCTCTCCTTGGGGAAGGTGTCGGTGGTGAGGATCGCGTTGGCCGCCAGCGACCCGGCGAGCCTCAGGCTGGAAAGCTTGGGCGCGCTCTCGCGGACGCCCTGCACGACCTTGTCGGTTGGAAAGACCCGGCCGATGATGCCGGTGGAGGCGACGATCACGAGCGATGGATCGAGATTCAGGGCCTCGGCAGCCGCTGCGATCACGGCCTCCGCTCCACGGCGTCCCTGCTCGCCGGTGCACGCATTGGCATTGCCGGAGTTGATGACGAAGACCTGGGCACGGCCATCCGCGATGTTCAGTCGAGCCAGCTTGATCGGCTCAGCCACCACGACGTTGCGCGTGAAGACCGCTGCTGCAGCCGCCGGCACTTCCGAGTAGATCAGCGCGAGGTCGCGCCGTTTGCTCTTGACGCCGGAGTAGGCGCCCCAGGCACGGATGCCCCGCACCTCCGTCAGATTGCGTTGAATCGAGCGCTCGTCCTCCGAGGCGGTGCGCGGCGGGAACCTGGTCTTTTCGCTCATGGAGTCAGCGGTCCTTGCATCAGTCCGGTCGTCTCGGGCCATCCGAATACCAGGTTGAGGTTCTGCACCGCCTGGCCGGCTGCGCCCTTGACGAGGTTGTCGATGGCAGACAGGGCGACGACCCTTCCGGTTCGCGGGTCGAGCTCGGCGTGCACATCGCAGAAATTAGAGCCGCGCACCTGCTTGATGGACGGCGGAACGCCGATGATGCGGACGAACGGCTCGTCGGCGTAGTCCTCGATGTAGGCCTCGCGGATCGCCTCGTCGGTCAGATCTCCGGATGGCCGCGCGTAGCAGGTGGCGAGAATCCCCCGGTCCACCGGCAGCAGGTGGGGCGTGAACAGCACCCGGACCGCCCCGCCGAAGATCCGCGACAGCACGGCCTCGATCTCGGGCGTATGGCGGTGGCGCAGCAGCCCGTAGGCTCGGAAGTCCCCGACCACGGTCGGGAAGTGGGTGCCCGGTTTGGAGGTCGCGCCCGCGCCGGTGACGCCGGACTTGGCATCGACCACGACGTCGTCGGGCCGAATCAATCCCCTCCTCACCAGCGGTGCCAGGGCCAGGATGGTCGCGGTGGGGTAGCATCCCGGGTTGGCCACCAGCCGCGCACCGCGGATCTCGTCCCGGAACAGCTCCGGCAGACCGAACACGGCGTCCGCCAGCCGGTCGCCGGCACGGTGCTCCATGCCGTACCACTCCTCGTAGACCGCGGCTTCGGCGAGCCGGAAGTCACCGGAGAGATCCACGATTGCCGGCCCGTCCATCGGCTGTGCGGCCACGAAGTCCATCGACGCCCCGTGCGGCAGCGCGAGGAAGAAGGCATCGATATCGAGAGATCGCAGCTCGTCCACGGTGACTAACGGCTGCTCTGCGATTCCGTGGAACGCTCCGTGGACCGTGCTGAAGGGCTGGCCCGCCTTGCCGCGCGAGGTGATGGCCGCGACCTCCACCCGCGGGTGCTGGGACAGCAGCCGCACCAGCTCGCTCCCGGTGTACCCCGTGGCGCCGACGATCGCGACCCGGGCGCGTTCCACTAGCCATCCCCCGCAGCTGCCTCGTCGAGCGCCTCGAGGAAGACTCTGACGACGACGTCGAGGTCGGTTTCGGGAATGTTCAGCGCGGGCACGAAGCGGATCACCTTGCCGGCGGTGCAGTTGGCCAGGACCCCGCGGTGCATCATGTCGACCACGAGGTCCCTACCCTCGAAGGCCAGCTCGACCCCGATCATCAGACCCCGGCCGCGGATCTCCCGGATCGCCGGCCGGTCGGAGGCCGCCTCGCGTAGCCGCGCGACCATCTGCTCGCCGAGGAACGCGGCGCGCGCCGGCAGGTCGTCCTCGACCACCACGCTCACCGTCGCGTTGGCGGCCGCGCAGGCCAACGGATTGCCGCCGAAGGTGGTGCCGTGGTCGCCCGGCTTGAAGGCCTGGGCAATCTCGTCGCGTGCCAGGACCGCACCGATCGGGAAGCCGCCACCGAGGGCCTTGGCCATGACCAGGATGTCGGGCTCGATACCGGCGTGCTCGAAGGCGCAGAACCGCCCGGAGCGACCGACTCCACACTGGATCTCATCAAGGATCAAGAGCGCGCCGCGCTCGTTGCAGACTCGGCGCAGGCCACGCATGAACTCGTCCGGTGCAACCCGCAATCCACCCTCGCCCTGGATCGGCTCGAGCACGACCGCAGCGGTCGCCTCCCCGACCACCTCCTCGACCGCGTCGAGATCCGCGAACGGCACCTGCGCGAAGTCCGGCACCAGCGGCAGGTAAGGTTCGCGCTGCGATCCGGAGTGCGTCGACAACGCCCCCATGCTGCGGCCGTGGAAACAGCCCTCGAACGAGACGATCTGTGCGCCACGGCCGTGGTCCTTGGCGTGGCGCCGGGCCAGCTTGAGGGCGCCTTCGATGGCCTCGGTGCCGCTGTTGGTGAAGAAGACGCGGTCGAGACCGGCGGTCGAGGTCAACCTCTCTGCGAGATCGGCCTGCGGCTCGGTGAAGTAGAGATTGGTGCAATGGATGAGCCGGTTGGCCTGCTCGGTGATCGCCGCCACCACAGCCGGGTGGCAGTGGCCGAGAGAGTTGACCGCGATGCCGGCGAGGGCGTCGACGTACTCGCGGCCCTCGGAATCGAACACCCGCGAGCCTCGCCCTTCCACCAGCGTGATCGGGTAGCGAGCGTACATGGGAAAGTGGAATCGGCCGAGGCGCTCCTGAACGCTGTCGCTGTCAGTCATGGTGCTCCTGAATCGTGGTGCCCGTCCTGCGGTCGGTGAGCAGCGCCACCAGCAGCGCCCGCTCGGTCATGCCGTTGACGATGCGCGCCGCGGAAACCCCGCCCTCGATGGCGGCGAGGCAGGACTCGATCTTGGGGATCATACCGCCGCGGATGATGCGCCCGATCTCCTCGCGCGCCGCATGCGGGGTAAAGTCGTGGATCAGCGTGGTCGGATCTTCGAGATTGAGGAACACACCGTCGACATCGGTCAGGATCACGAAGGCGGCGGCGTCGAGCGCCGCAGCAACGTGACCGGCGAATAGATCACCGTTAATGTTGTAGTCCTCGAGGTCGCTTCCGACGCCGATCGGCGCCACCACGGGAATGTAGTCGGCGGCGAGCAGGACCTCGAGCAGGTGGCTGTCGACGGAGGTGACATCGCCCACCTGGCCGAGATCGGAGCGATGCACGCGGTCACCCTCGCGGACGCGGTGAATCCGCTTCTCGGCGGTCACCAGGCCACCGTCCTTGCCGCTGATGCCCACCGCGCGGTAGCCGTGACAGCTGATGAACTTGACGATCTCGCTGTTGACCTTACCGCTCAGCGCCATCTCCACGTAGCCCATGGCGTCGCGACCGGTCTTACGGTGGCCGCCGACGAAAGGTGTCTCGACGCCCACCTCGCGCAGCAGCTCGCTGATCACCGGGCCGCCACCGTGCACCACTATCGGCTGGACGCCGAGACTCTTCAACGCGCAGATGTCGGCGATCACGCTCTGCTTGCGATCGTCGTCGATCATCGCGTTGCCGCCGTACTTGACCAGGACCACCTCGCCGCGCAGCGCCTCCGCCCGGTCGGCGTCCACCTCGAGGTCGGCCAGGGCCGGGTGCCGATCTCCGCCGTGCTGCGCCGGTTCCGGCTCCTCGATCCAAGCGGCGACCGACGGATGCCGGTCCCTCAGCTTGTCGGCCAACTGGCGGCGTTTGATCTCGGCCCGCGCGGGATCGGGCTCACGCATGATCTCCCGCAGCTCGCCCATGACCCAGTTCTGGTCCTCCTCGTCGAGCTGGTCGAACGGCTGCGGCATGCCAGGTCACCCCTTTCCGGCGCGTGAACAACGACGGGTCATGATTCGGCACAGACGGTACACGAAGATGGTACACGAACCCCAGCAGGGGATTGTCGGGCGCTTTTCTGGGGGCACTCCCCAGCCTTGGCTGCTCGAAGGAGTAAAACGCGACGACCTAAAGTACGCTTTGATTTCATGTCGGACCGGCCGCACCGAGACGGTGATAGACTCCACGCGGAGGGCCACTATGGACCGCGAGCACGATGCAAAGGCACTGGTATCCAGGCGTCAGTTCCTGATCACCGGTGGGGCCGCGGCAGCCGCCTCCGCAGCGTGGGCGGGCACCGCCCACCCGGACGAGGTGACGGAGGCACCCGGAGTCACGAGATTCCGGACGCTGGGCCGCACCGGCTTCGAGGTGTCGGACATCTCGATCGGTGGCAGCGGCCGGGAGGCCAACCTCTACCGCTACGCCTACGACCACGGAATCAACTACTTCGACACCGCCGAGGGCTACGCCAACGGCGACAACGAGCGCCGCATCGGCGAGGCGCTCCAGCACATGGATCGAGCGAAAGTGTTCATTACCACCAAGCTCGAGATCAAGGGCGATGACACCGAACGCACCATCATCGACCGCTTCGGCAGGTGCCAGGAGCGGCTGCGCTCCGACTACGTCGATGCGCTCTTCATGCACAGCGTGCCGACGGTCAGCGACCTCCGCAACCCCGCCTTTCACTCGGCGTTCGCTCGGCTCAAGTCCGACGGCAGGGTTCGATTCGCAGGTGTCTCCAAGCACGAGGCCCGGTCCCAGGAGGAGGAGCCGATGGACGACGTGCTGGTGGCCGCCGCGGAGGACGGGCGTTTCGACCTCATGCTGATCGCCTACAACTTCATGAACCGCGACAAGGGCGACCGGGTGCTGGCGGCGTGCCGCAAACACAATGTCGGCACCACCGCGATGAAGACCGCACCCGGAACGGTCAAGATGGATTCACTCGACCCCGACGACCCTTCCGAGCGCTACACGAGGTTCATCGAGCGCCGGGTCGAGGCCGGCGAGACGCGCGAGAGCGCCATCGAGGAGCTTCAGGGATACATTGCCGAGTCGGAGAAGACCTTCGCCGACGCCGAGCCGTTCATGGAGGAGCACGGCATCAAGGATCGGGAAGGTCTGAAGATGGCGGCGGTGCAGTGGGTGCTGTCGCGGCCCGAGATGCACACCGTGTGCATGGGTTTCCGGGATTTCGACAGCATCGAGCGCTTTCTGCCGCTGTCCGGCACGGCATTGACCCAGGCCAGGGCGCGGGCGCTCGAGCACTACCGTGTTGCCGCTTCGAGCCTCTACTGCCGGCACGCCTGCAACGACTGTGCGGCGGCGTGTCCGCGCGCCGTACCGGTGAGCACTGTGATGCGATATGCCTATTACTTCACCGAGCAGGGCCGCGAGAAGCACGCCATGGGCAAGTACCACCGCCTCGGCTGGGGCGATGCGCTGCCGTGCGATGCCTGCTCCGCACCGTGCGCCGGGGCCTGCCCCCACGGCGTCAACATCAAGGCCAACCTGATCGCCGCCCACGGCCTGCTGACCCTGGCGTGAAACAATCCACGGGGCCTCGCGTCCCCGCGAGAGGAGTCTCGACGATGAAACGACTGATCGTGACGACCGTCCTGGTGGCCGCGGCGCTCGGTTGCCAACCGGCGCCGCAGGGGTTTCTCGAGATCGACGGCTGGACTCCACAGGGAGAGCCTACGACCTACGACGCCGAGGGCCTCTGGGAGCTGATCAACGGCGCCGCCGACACCTTTCTCGCCTACGGCTTCGAAAACGTCACGGTGCAGCGGTATATCAACGAAGGCACGACGGCCTCGATCGCGGTCTACGATATGGGCACGCCGCTCGACGCCTTCGGCATCTACCGTGCCGAGGCACCATCCGAGGAGCCGGCCCTGCAGATCGGCGCCGAATCCATGGTCTCTCCTCCCTACCAGGCCTTGCTGCTCAAGGACCGCTATTACGTCAAGGTCGAGGCCTCCGAGGGCGACATCGATCGGGCCACGGGCGAGGTGCTGGTGACGGCGATCGCCGATGCCTTGCCTGGTGAGTCGAGCCTGCCGCCCGAGTTCGCCGCGCTGCCGAAGGACGGCATGATTCCGGGCTCGGCTCAGTACACCCGGCAATCGCTGTTCGGGTTGTCGGAGCTGAGCGACTGCGTTCACGCCAACTACACCGACGAGAGCGGTGACCAGTACCGGGCGTTCGCCGTGCTCGACGACGCAACCGACGCGGTGTGGGCGCGGCTCGAGTCCGAGTGGCAAGTCCTCGACCTCGACGGCACGCCGGTGCGCCACCGCGAGGTGCCCTACAGCGGTCTCGTGGGCGCGGTTCGAAGCAACGGCACGATCATGGGCATCGCGGGAGCCGCGGATCACGAGGAGCTGCGAGAGCGGCTGCGGACGGTCTCGGCGGTCGAGTAGACGGCGTCCGTTCCCGACCCCGATCCCGACGACGGCACCCCGTGTCCGTCACGGTGGCAGTGACAATGTCAGCCTGGCGCGGCCGAGCCGACGGGTCCGCGCGAAGTCCAGAGGACGGGGCCTGAAGGCGAGGCTGGATAGCGGTCGGCGGCTTGGCACGGCGAAGCCGAATCGCAGTCAACGGTCGCGGTGGGCGGTCGCGGTTCGCAGCGGCAGGGAATCCGGCCGGACGCCTCCGCTGTTGGCTGACACATGTCGAAGGTCGAAGAATCGTCCCGCTCCCGCCGCTGGCTCGCGCGCCTGCTGCCCCGTGCACTGGCGGTGATCGAACGAACCGGCAACGCCCTCCCTCACCCGGCCACTCTTTTCCTGCTGATGGCGCTGCTCGTGATCGTGGCGTCCGGCATCGCCCGCTGGGCCGGGCTGACCGCGGTCCACCCCGGCACCGGCGAGGCCATCGAGGTCGTCAGCCTGCTGTCGATCCGTGGCCTCCACCGGATCCTCGAGGACATGGTCGTCAACTTCACCGGATTCGCGCCGCTCGGCACCGTCTTCGTCGCCATGCTCGGGATCGGCATCGCCGAGTCCTCCGGCTTGATCGGCGCGGTGCTGCGGCTGCTGGTGCTGTCGGCCCCGAAACGGCTGTTGACCTTCGTCGTGGTCTTCTCCGGCGTGCTCTCCAACACCGCCTCGGAGATCGGCTATGTGCTGCTTGTGCCCCTCGCCGGCACCCTCTTCCTGGCGGTGCGCCGCCACCCGCTTGCCGGCATGGCGGCCGCCTTCGCCGGCGTCTCCGGCGGCTACAGCGCCAACCTCCTGCTGGGGACCGTCGACCCGTTGTTGGCGGGTCTGTCGCAGGAGGCCGCCCGCATCGTCGATCCCACGTACCTGGTGAACCCCGCCTGCAACTACTACTTCATGGTCGTGTCCACGCTTCTGATCTCGGTGGCCGGCACGCTGGTCACCGAGCGGCTCGTGGAGCCGCGCCTCGGCACCTACGACGGTCCCGAGAAGGCCGGCGAGGTGGGCCGGCTGACGTCCGAGGAGCGCCGCGGGCTCTGGTACGCGGCAGCGGCCTCGCTTGCGATCACCGTCGTGCTCGCCGTCGGCACGATCCCGGCCAACGGTTTCCTGCGCGACGCCGCCACCGGGGACCTCCTGCACTCACCGTTTTTGAACGGGATCGTCGCCCTGATCTTCCTCGGCGCCGTCATTGCCGGCGTCGCCTACGGCCTTGGCGCGGGCACCATTTCGTCGGACAGCGACGTCGTCAAGGGCATGGGCAAGGCGATCGAGACCCTCGGCGTCTACACGGTTCTGGTCTTCTTCGCAGCGCAGTTCGTAGCGTACTTCGGTTGGACCAACCTCGGGCTGATCACCGCGGTCAAGGGCGCCGAGCTGCTCGGCGCCCTCGACCTCGGACCGTTGCCGCTGATGCTCGCCTTCGTGCTGCTGTCAGCGGTCATCAACCTGGTGATGGGCTCCGCATCGGCCAAGTGGGCGATCATGGCGCCGGTCTTCATTCCCATGTTCATGCTGCTCGGCACCTCGCCCGAGCTGGTCCAGGTCGCCTACCGGATCGGCGACTCGTCCTCCAACATCGTCTCGCCCATGATGTCCTACTTCGCCCTCGTCGTCGCATTCTTCGAGCGCTACGACCCGAAGGCCGGCATCGGCACCGTGATCGCCACCATGCTGCCCTACACGGTGGTCTTCCTGGTCGGGTGGATGGTGCTCCTCGGTGCGTGGCTCGCACTCGGCCTACCCATCGGTCCGGGCGCGCCGTTGACGGTCCCGATCGGGAACTGACCGCACCTCCACGCAGAGAGGGCGGGCGCGCTCGAGGACGCCCGTCCGGGCCAGCGCCCGGCTTGAGCAATCGAAGCGACCGGAATCGCAGGCAGTCGCGAGTTACAGAATCGCAGTCTCAATAATAATCTCTCCACAGAACTCCATTTCCGAGATGAATCTGGTATCTTGCTCGCGGTTGGAGTTTCGTGGAAGCCCGAAAACGATCGACCGAAATGGAGGCGCCGGATCTCCCGCGCGCCTCGAAGCTGGAAGGGGGGACGACAATGCGAGCGAGGATTCTGATTGGTGTGATGATCGCGCTGTTGGTGGTGCCGGCGGTGGCCGACGCCCAAAACTGGATTCTGAGAGTGCGGGGTATCTCGATCGACCCCGACGACTCGAGCGGCGAGATCGGTGCCACCGGGAGCACCATTGATGTCGATTCGGCGACCACCATCGAGGTCGACATCACCTATCTCTTCTCTTCGAGCTTCGGGATCGAGGTGATCGCGGCCACCGCCAAGCATGACCTGACGGCGAGCGGCGGGGCCCTCGATGGCGCGGACCTCGGAGCGGTCACACACCTACCTCCGACCGCGGTCCTCCAGTGGTACGTCATTCCCGAGGGTGTGATCAATCTCTACGTCGGCGCCGGTATCAACTTCACCACCTTCTACGACTACGACCTGTCCGCCGACCTCGCGGGTCTGGGCGTCACCGACATCGAGTTCGACGACTCCTTCGGCCTCGCAGGCAACGCAGGAATCAACCTCAACCTCGGCGAGCGATGGATGCTCAACGCCGATGTCAAGTACATCCAGATCGACACCGAGGCCGACATCAAGGTTGGCAACGACAGCCTCGACGTCGTCAGCGTTGACATCAACCCGTGGGTCTTCGGGGTCGGCGTCGGCGTCAGGTTTTAGCCGACACTCGATCGTGTTCTCGACGGGGCCCTCACGGGCCCCGTCTTCTTGTTCGGCCGTGTCCCCCGAATCGGTGGAGGCCGCCGGCTCGGGCCTTCGCGTTCGAGCGACACAATCCGATCCGCCCTCGGAGAAGCCCCCAGTCCGGACCCGGAACGGCGCCTCCTTCGACCGCCCCGCGGTCCGAGTAGCATCTTTCCAAGAGATTGGGATTCGATTTCGTTCGTTGACAGCGAGCGATCGGAGGCGCCCGGCGCCGCGCGGGCACGCCGCCCTTCGAGGCGCCGGTGATCACGAAGATCGGCCGGCACGACTACGGAGAAGAGCTCATTTGCGCATCGCGAAGAACGAGATTTCCATCATGATCGAACACCCTGGAGCGGTCGCCCGCCAGCAAACGGAGTTCGGCGACTCGAGCGGATACGGGGAGCTCGGCGGCGAGCACCTCACGATGGCTGAAGGCAGCGACCTCAAACCCCTGCTCGAGGGACGAGCCCGCATATCTCACCGGGTTTCGTCGCGAGGTCGCCGAGCTCGTGCTCTTCAGCCCCCAAGACCATCACACGCCGGTGCTCGACCACGTCAAAGGCCGGCTCGGATGACCGCAGAGGCGGACGCCACCCAAGCGCCCTCCACCGGCCGGCGCTGGAATCCGAAAATCACAACGGAGTCGCGGCCGGGAAACCACACTCTCGTGAGCGAGGTGCGTTCGGAGCTCTGAGCTACCGACGCTCCATATAATGGGCAAGGTCCGCGGTGAAATTCGGGTCGATGGAGGTTTCCATGAAGCATTTCGCAATGGTCGCGGTTCTCGTTCTCACGGTGTCGCTCGCCGCCACGGGGTCGGCCGTTCCGGGGGAGGACCACGGCTCTCGCGTCCTCACCGTGGACGACCTCGACCGCCTCCGCGACGTGGACAGCCCCCGAATCAGCCCCGACGGCAGGTGGGTCGCGTACACCGTGACGAGTCGGGACCTCGAGGAAGACGAAACGAAGAGCCGCCTCTGGATGGTCCCCGCCGCGGGCGGTGAGCCCGTTCCCCTGACCTCGGAATCGAGGTCGGTCTCGACGCCACGCTGGAGCCCCGACGGGAAATACCTCGCGTTTCTCGGCTCTTCGGGCGACGAGAAGACCCAGGTGTGGAGGCTCTACCGCGAGGGCGGCGACTCGGTGCGGGTGACCGACACGGTGCAGGGCGTGGAGGACTTCGCGTGGTCGCCGGACGGCCGCAAGCTGGTGCTGGTGCTCCAGGACCCCAAACCGGAGGACCTTCGGAAGAAGGACGACCCCGACGCGAAGGAGACGACGAGCCCGCCGTGGGTCATGACTCGGAGGCAGTTCAAGAAGGACTACGTCGGCTACTTGGACAACCGCCGGACCCACCTCTACGTGCTCGATTTCGAGTCCAAAAAAACGACCCAGATTACCTTCGGCGACTTCGACGACGCGGAGCCTGCGTGGTCTCCCGACGGCTCCGAGATTGCCTTCGTCAGCAACCGATCGGACGATCCGGACGCCAACTACAACACCGACATCTGGGTGGTGTCGGCATCGACACGTTCCGGGGGGTCACCACCGCGGCAGATCACGATCAACCCCGGTCCGGACCGTTCTCCGTCCTGGTCGCCGGACGGCCAGCTGATCGCCCATGTCAGCGACACCGACATCGCGGCCATGCTCTACGCCACCAACCACCTGGCGGTGGCGCCGGCGTCGGGGGCCGGGGCCGAGGTCCTGACGGCAGCGCTCGACCGCAATGTCTCTCAGCCACGCTTCACCGGGGATGGGCGGTCGATCGCGTTCGTGCTCGAGGACAGCGGCGAGCAGATCCTGGCGCGAATGCCGGCGGCGGGTGGCGACGTAGAGCGGCTGGTCGGCGGCCGCCGGGTGGTCAGAGCCTTCTCGCCCGAGGTCAGGGGCGCGACCGCCCTGCTGATCTCCGAGCCCCACCTCCCGCCCGAGGTCTTCTTCAAGAACCAAGCAGGAATCACCAGGCTGACCCACGTCAACCGTGAGCTGCTCGCCGAGGTGGAGCTCGGAACGGTCGAGAACGTCCACTTCGAGAGCGCCGACGGCACCCCGATCGAGGCCTTCGTGGTCAAGCCTCCGGGCTTCGACGGGGACACCAGATACCCCGCGATCCTCCGCATCCACGGCGGGCCCATGTCGCAGTACGACTGGCGCTTCCACTTCCAGTCCCAGCTCCTCGCCGCTCACGGCTATCTCGTGATCCTGCCCAACCCCCGCGGCTCCACCGGCTACGGTCAGGACTTCTGCCTCGCCATCTGGCAGGACTGGGGCGGGCCCGACTTCGCGGACGTGATGGCAGCGGTGGACGACGTCGTCGAACGCGGCTGGGCCGACCCCGATCGGCTCGTTGTCGGCGGCTGGTCCTACGGCGGCTACCTCACCAACCACGTTCTAACGAAGACGGACCGCTTCCGAGCCGCCTACACCGGCGCCAGCGGCACCCTCTACATCGCCAACTACGGACACGACCAGTACCAGCGGTGGTGGGAGCTGGAGCTCGGGCTGCCGTGGCGGGAGCGAGCGCTGTGGGAGAAGATGTCGCCGTTCTACGAGGTGGAGAAGATCGTCACGCCCACCCTGATCGTCGGCGGCGAGAAGGACTGGAACGTGCCCATCATCAATTCGGAGCAGCTCTTCATGGCCCTGAAGCGCCTCGGGCGCACCACCGAGCTGGTGGTCTACCCCGATGAGCATCACTCCATCGCCACCCCCTCATACGAAAAGGACCTCTACACCCGCATCCTCGAGTGGTTCAACCGGCACGTGATGAACGCGGAACCGTCCTGAATCACCCGCTGACCATGAGGCAGCCGACCGCGCGGCAACCGCGGTCGCCGATGGCCGACCGGAGTATGCTCGAGCCATGACACCCACGGCTCATCTCCGTGTCGTGAGAGCGATCACGGCCGTGATCGCCGCGGTCGGCGTCTACTGCCTCGCCTACCACCTCGTGTTCTACAGCATATGGCGGTTCCTCTTCGGTGAAGAGGTGTGGCCGCCAAACTCTCGCGCGATGGGTGTGGCGTGATCTCCATGAGCGGCCCAAGGGTACCGCTCCAACCCCTCTTCACGAACCCACGCCCTCCCGCAGCCGGCGTCGTGCTGCGGTGGCGCTGGGGTGGAGGATGCCCCACGGCTGCTCGCTCGCCAGGGCGATGCCCATGGCCGCGTTGACCGCCGCGGCGAGCGCGAGAATGACCCCCGCACGCCCCTCGAGGGCGCCACCGCGCACCACGTAGCTGTGGAACGCGGACCACGCGGCGCGGAGGACCAGGAGGGCGGGCCCCGCGGAGCGTCCCTCGGCGCGGTAGCGGAAGGCCTTGAGCCGGTGGTAGTCGAGGCGAATCGTGTCGCTAAGGTCGTCGTACGTGTAATGGAGCAGGCTTCCGGGAAGCTGGCGCGCGTCGCCGGTGGCCGGGATCGACTCGTGCACCAGCCCCGGCGACACGTCGGTCGCGCGCCGGTTGAAGAGCCGCACCGGGCGCTCGTTGGCGATGTGCCCCCAGCGGATCTCGCGGTCGCCGACGAATGGACGCCGCCGGATGCGCCAGCAGGTCGAGGTTTCCGCCTCGGCCCAGTCGATGGCCGCGATGGCCGAGGCCGCCCGTTCGTCGAGGACCTCGTCGGCGTCGATGGAGAGGATCCAGTCGTGCTCGGCGAGCGCCACCGCGCGCCGTTTCTGGAGGCCGTAGCCGTCGAAGGGATGGAAGCGCCAGCGGGCGCCGTGGGCGGCCGCGATCTGCCGCGTGCGGTCGGCGGAGCCGGAATCGAGGATCACGATCTCCTCGCACATCCGGAGCGGTTCGAGCACCCGGTGGAGGTGGGCCTCCGCATCGAGCGTGATCAACACCGCCGAGACCGGGATTGTGGCTGTCATCTCTCTCGTGATACGAACGCCGGACCCTCGGCGTTGAAGCATTCCAGCCACTAACCTCACTTCGCCCATCCCACCCTCGCCCGGCTTGGACGTCATCCAGGAGTTGGACAGACTGCTTCCGATCATGCCGGCTCCTTCACCGATCGCCGCGCTCGAGGCGGGTGTCACGTTGTCTGCTGCGCTCTCAGCGTGCCCCGGATTCTCGAGAATTGCAACACGGTCTCGTTTTCATGAGGCGATCAGCGGGCCCGTTGCCGGCCACCCCGGAGGGATTGCTACAATCGCGGGTACTCGAAGCAACCGCGAATGGAGGACTGGGCGATGACGGTATCTGCGTTCTTGAAGCTCTATGGGGTGGCCGTCGTGACCTTCCTGGTCATCGACCTTATCTGGCTCGGAGTGGTCGCCAGATCCTTCTACCAGACACAGATCGGCCACCTGCTGCGGCCCAACGTCAACTGGGCGGCAGCCTTCGCCTTCTACCTGATCTTCGTCGCCGGCATCGTGGTGCTCGTGGTCTGGCCGGCAGTGGAGAAGCAGAGCCTGGCCCACGCCGTCGTCCTGGGTGCGATCCTCGGGCTCGTGACTTACGCCGCCTACGACCTCACCAACCTCGCCACACTCGAGGGCTTTCCCGTGACGGTGGCGATCGTCGACCTCGTCTGGGGCTCGGTGCTGTGCGCCACGGTCAGCACCGTCACCTATCTGGCGTCGTCGCGCCTGCTCTAACCCGCATCTCTCACGAACTACCTGCTGCGGCCGCCGATGCACCGCACCCGGCAGTGCTTTCTCATCTCCGGGTGCTCGACGTACTGTCGAGTACCCCTGCGCGCCCGTCGAATTGAAAACCCAACCGGGCACAGCACCTCGGCGACCTCGCGACGAAACCCGCTGAGATCTGCGGGTTAGTTCCGCCGTGCGAAAACGGCGCGGTCGAAGGACAGGCGTCCCGGACCGAAGGCGAGAAAAATCACGGAGAGACACAGGTACACGAGCGCGAGCTCGTAGGCCCCACCGCCCCCCGTGGCGACGAACGGGTCACCCCACAGAAAGGCGTGGGAGTAGGCGGCCACCGCCATCGTGAGTCCTATACCGAGCGACGCTAGCGGAAAGAGCAGACCGACAATCCACGCCAGGCCACCGCCGAACTCGGAGAGCGCGGCCAGAGCCTGGAAGATCCCCGGCACATTGGCCTCGGGCCCCATCCAGCCGAACGGGTTCTGGATCTTCCCCCAGCCGTGGATCATGAACGCCACTCCGGCCACCAGGCGACAGATGAACAACGCGACGTCGCCGAACACCGAGGTTGCGGGCACCGAGAAGAACTGCTTGAAGCTCACGATTCATCTCCTTCTTGATATCGAAATCCCCTATCTCAACACAAAAGGACCGCAACTGTTTCCCGTTGCTCTTGTTCGAGCCTGATGGAGTGGCTCACTCCGCCCTGAACTGGCGGGGCACGTCGTCTGGAATGCCGGTCTCCAGAGGCCGTTCCTCGTCGATGAACTCGGCCCAGCTTCGGATGCTCACCAGCGCGCCCGCCGGATCGGCCAGCAGCGCCTGTGCCTCGTCCACGTCGATCATCACCTCGGGCCGCGCCGGCACCCGGCGGCCGAACTCGGTTACCGGAGACGGCGCCGTGTCGTCCGTCTCGAGGGGGTGGCTTGCCGCCTCCCAGGCGCCGAGCCCTCCGTCCAGAACCCGCACGTCGTCGACGCCGGCCCACAGCAACAGCGCGGCCACGCGGTTGGCCGCGATCTGGCCCGCCTCCCTCCCCGGCTCGGCCTGCGACATGTCGGGGTTCCCGGTGCGGCCGGTGACCAGGACCGTGGTATCGAACGCGATGCCGTGGGCCGGCAACGCCGCCTCGACCTCGTCCGCGGGCCGCCGGTTCCAGCGCTCCGGCTCCTCGAGCTCGAGCGTGTCGAGGTAGACGGCGCCCGGCACGTGTCCGCGCTCGTAGTCGCCGCGGTTGCGGAAGCTGACGTGAAGGACCACGAACGGTCCCGACGGAGGAGCCGGCACCTCGCGTCCCGCCAGCACGCCGGCCAGCCAACCGGGCTCGACCAGTTGGGGCCACCTCGCGAGCCGGTCCACCGGCCGCAACGGGTCTCCCAGCCACTCGGCGGCGCCGCCGTGGAGCACCTCGACGCGCTCGAACCCTAGCCCCTCCAAGCTTTGCGCCGCCTTCTGACCGCCCTCCGTGGCCCAGCCGCACACGACGGTCTCCCTATCGGGCACCGCGCCCGCCCCGGCGAGCAGCTCGAGGACGTGATCGGGCGACGGATCGTCGAGCCACACCGCCGGGAAGGGCGAGGCCTTCGGGATCCGTCCGCCGCGTTCGTCCGGCCGGCCCGGCCACCCGTTGCTGGCGGCCATCGGCCGAACGTCGAGCAGAGCGGGTGGATCCGCACCTTCCAACCTGGCGGCGAGCCGGTCGGCGGTTGTCGATCGGATCATGTCGCGACCCCCTCTCCCGGCCTCGACGGTGACCGGGCCGCGCTCTGTTGACCGGCTGGAACGAACGTCTCGAGACTAGCACGCACTCCTCGGAAGGCCCAGCGATCCCCAGCTGTGATAGCGTACTCGTCACACACTCGAAAGGAGAGTGCACACCATGAGCGCTGCAGGCTCGGACAGTGGAGACGTCGGTCGCGACAGCGTGCTGCGATCGGTCCAGGGTGTCCTCCGCTCCCACACGGTGGACCCGGCGGCGGTCGGCGAGACGATCGCCGTCCTCGGGCGGGCCATCGGCGGCCTGATCGCGGTCGACTTCGAGGGCGAGGCCGAGCGGAACGCCGAGGTCGAACGCGCCGTCATGAACATCCGCGAGGGCATCGCGCACGGGTTGACGGCGCAGGAGTAGCGTCTCGGGAGTTTTTCTCGGTCTCCGGCGGCCGCCAGAACCCGGCGGGCTTTGTCGTCGCCGGGATCGAGCTCTAGCGATCGCTGGTCGTTGGCCGGCGCCCGGTCCCGAGACGAGCCGCAACTCGCAGCGGCGATGCAGAGCGCGACGAGGGCGGGAGCCGCGATCCATCGATGCGACATCACGACTTTCGATCTTCAGCGCACCAGATCGATGACGGCCCCGGTCGCGTTGTCGTCCATCGACAGAAACCCCTTGACCGGGCACCGAAAGGTGATGACCGGATCCTTCGGCCCATCGACGGTGGCGAGCACGATCACGTCGTCCTCCCCGAGGATCTCAGGCAACTGCCGAGATCTGAACATGACTCGTCTCGATTCTCCGGGCGCCAGCGCTGCCAGGAGCACCGTGTCACCGATTTGAGAGAATCCCGCCGGCCACCACGGCTCGTCCCGAGCTTCCGGCCGCACCCCCACGTCCCGCAACAGGCCATCGGGCACCACGGTCTTGACGACGGCCCGCGAGGCGTTCCCGAGGAACAACCGTACCGTCGCGACATCGAGCGGTGACGGACCCGCGTTCCTGACCTCGAGGACGAGCGGACGGCCGGTCGTGAGCTCGATCGGATGCACTCGCCCCAGAGGATCACCGGGTGACTGCTGTCCTTGCCCGAGACCGGAGATGTTCGCGTCGACCTTGAACCCCGGCGGGTACGATGAGTGCGGGATGACGTCAGGCGCAGGATCGGGATAGACCAGCGGCTGGTTTTCATACTCGGGATCGAGGATGGTGGCGTCGTTCGCCTTCGCGTATGCGACCGCCTCGGCGAACGAAATACGCCGGTCGCGGATCCCCGATCGGTTCTTCCTGTCGGCGGATCCCGTCCCGAAGGCCTCGATGTAACCCCAAATGGTCTCGCTGCCCACGTCGCCGGGATTGGGGTCGTACCTGGAGTCGATGTCGCCGTGCGACAGGCCATTCTCCGACGTCGAGGTGAAGATCATCCGCTGCTGCCCGCTGTTGAACGCCGGCGGCGACCGGAGGCCTCTGATGAACGCTCCGCTCCCACACGACTCGATCACCACCGTGGCCTTGGTACACGGGACTGTGGCCAGCCAGCGATTCAACTGTTTCGTTCCGATCTGTGATCCGAAGCTCTTGCTCGCAACGCAATTCAAGTGCCCATCACCACCGTGAGAGCCGAAGAAGAAGAACAGCTCCTCACACGGAACGCGTGCGGAAGCAATTCGAGACGGCAGATACTTGAGGAAGATGTTCCTGAGACGGCAGTAGGATGTCCGCTGATTGTACTCATCGGGGCCCGGCGGCGTACAGCCCGCGAGGTCTGGGCACGGCGGATTTTCCACAGTGTTTTCGTCAGGCAGCAGACACGGCTCGGGACCTTCGAGATGAGGGCTCAGGAGATAGATCTGATCCTCTGGAATCAGGTGGCCTCGCAGGACCGCATAGATGCCGGCCGCATCCTCGTCGAATGTGTCGGAGATTTTGCCGTCGCCGTCGACCACCACTGCCCACACCGCAGATCGGGTCGCTCCCGGCAGGGTACCCCCGGACATCGTCGACTTCATCCCAGCGGCAGCTGTCTCTCCATACATGACCGGAACCGGCCGCGCGGGCTCTGCGTCCACGAACGCCGTCGGATCGTAGACGGAGAAATCGGGCGAAGTATCGAGGACGACGGACCCGTGACCGACCTCGAGGGCTGCGCCTCGCATACGCCGCCGCGCCGCCGGGAGGGCCCGTGCGGCCGGGGAATCGAAGACCGGTTTCGCGATCAGCGGCTGCCCCTGCTCTGGAGCTTCTTCGATCACCGGCCACCATGAAGCATCGAGCCAGCTCAGACCATCGCCGCTCGGGGCCTGATCCCACAGGACGATGGCCACTGGGTGCTGGAAGTGTGCGGTCGGGCACCAGTCCACGAAGAACAGACGGCAGGTACTGCTGCAGACCAACGTCTCACGCTGGTTGTCCTTCCAGAACGCGGGGCGGACACGATCTCCGGCGCCGAGCACGCTGTCGTACAGGTGAACCCTTGCCCCGGGTGGGCAGGGAGAGGATGAAAGCGCGCGGAGTCGCAGCTCAGCGGCCAGTGCCCTCACGACGGCCTTCTGATCGAACGTTTCTTGCCCGGAGCCGAGGCTCGGTGCCAGAGCCGCGACAAAAAGCCCAGCGGCGAAGGAACGCAGACACCTGTCCAGAGCCCGAAAACCGATCATGGCTCCAACACCTTCCCATCGTCTGCAGCATCAGGGGATCGACGAGCCGGGATCACGGCCCCGATCCGACGATCATCGAACCGCCGCCGTGATCGGTGCCATCGGCTTCGCGCGCGTTGATGAAGAACACCTTGCCTTCGGGCACCTCCGGACCGATGGTGTAGGTCTGGTGGTCACCGGGGTCGATCCGGGTTGTGTTGCCCTGGAGATCGGTGAAGAGACCGTAGTCGGCGGTGATCTCCACGGTCTGCTGCTCCGTGTTGTTGTAGAAAACGACCTGTCGTTCGGGTCGCACCTGGAGATAGAGCAGTGGTTTGCTGGCATTGGGCGCGACGTTGAACTCGAACACCAGGGGCTGCTCGAGCTCCGCCTCGAGGGCGCGGATCAGCTCTTCCATCGCAACCTCTCGGGTCCTCGCCAGGTCGCGCGCTTCACTGGCGTTGAAGTAGGCGAGACTCACGACCACGAGAGCCACCACCGCGACGACCAGCAGACCGTAGACCAAGATCTTCGACGACCCCGAACTCGACGACTCGTTGCCCATTCTGCACCTCCTCCGTTCGAGCTGGACGATTCATGACACGCTCGCGGCCGCCCCGTCCCCGGCGGCAGGCGGCGAACCGGATGGCTCGACCATGCGGCGGAACCGCTCGTCCGCCACGAGATCGCGAAGCATCGGGCGGTGCTCGAAGTGATCCGGCAGCACACCCCCGTCGAGGGCTTTGCGAATCCACGTCAGGGCCGCCTCGCGTTCCCCGAGATCCTCGTGGGTTTCACCGATGGCCGCGAAGACCATCGGGCTGCGCGGATCGAGGCCCTCGACTCGCGCCAGGAGCGCGCGGCCGGCATCGTGATTGCCGATCATCACGTGATAGCCGGCGAGGCGGCTGAGCAACGCCGGATCATCGGGGGTTTCCGCGCTCGCGGCCTCGGCCAGCTCGATCGCCCGCGCGAACGGCTCCGTCGCGCGAGCCGCCTGATCACTGAACACCAGGGCATAGGCGTAGTTGCCCCAGACCTGGTGGTCGCCGTCCTCGATTGCCAGAGCCTTCTCGAACATCTCCACCGCGTCGGCGTAACGGTCTTGCTTGTCGAACAACGTTCCGAGATTCGAGTAGGCCGCGTAGTTGTCCTTCGGCTCGACGCGGATGGACCGTTCGAAAACCAGTCGTGACTCCTCTTCTCTGCCGAGCCACGACAAGATCGCGCCGAGGTTGTTGTAGCTCTGGATGCACAGCGGCGCCTCCTGGATCGCGTGACGCCAGGTGTTGGCGGCGGCGTCGTACTTCCCCTGGGCGTAGTAGAGAATTGCCAGCCGATTCGTGCCCGGCCAGTAGCCGGGCCGGAGGCTCATCGCGCGGTGGTACGCCGTCTCGGCGTCCCCGTATCGGCCGAGGCGTTCACAGACGCGACCGAGCTCGACGAAGGTCAGGCCGTCGCGCGGCGACACCGCCGCGGCGCGCTTCAAAGCAGACGCGGCCCCTTCAAGGTCTCCGCGGGCTGCCCGCAGATCCGCCATCAGGCGGAACGACGAAGGGTCCTCGCGCACCGACCGGACGTAGTCGAGATGACCCGCCGCCTGTTCGAGAAGCTCGGGGTCCGCCTCGAGCCGGTACGCCTCGATCAGCGCGTCCGCCAAGCGCTCACGAGCGGCCAGAAAGGCCGGATCGAGGGAGGCCGAACGTTGGAGGCGTTCCACGGCCGACCCAACCGACTCGGGCGCACCGTTCACCAATGCCCCCGTCCCCTCCACGTAGCTCATGAACGCCTGCGCGACATTCGTGGATCGCGCCCGCAACCGAGCCTGGAATTCCGGTCCCGGAGAAATCTCCAACAGGTCGAGTACCCGTTGCACGGGCTCCAGCTGCAGCGACGAAACGTTGCCGACGTGACTGGAAACCGCCGCGTCCTGGATCTTCCTCCCTGTCACGGGATCAATGATTGACAGCACGAGCCGGAGCTCCGACTGCGATCTCGCCACCTCCCCTGAAAGCACGATCGTCGGAGCGAAGAGGCGATACAGGTCTTCGGCGTTTTGCGCTCCCATGAAGCGCGCATCGGTAGGCGGTACGACCCAGAAGGCGCCGTCAACGAAACTCTCTGCCGCGGCCAGGTCGTCGGCAAGGATCTCGCCGAGTCCGGAGGCGAGGTCGGAAAGCTCGGGAAGGCCCGCTCCCGTACCGAACGGCGCGACGGCCACGTGGCGCTCGAACGGCAGCGTCGCCTCCGCCCGTTGGAATACGCCGCGGAGGTGCGGAGCCACGGAAATGCCGGCGACGAGCGCGACCAGGGCCGCCGCGACCGCCCACGTCAGCCGGGTGAGTCGGCGCCGCAAGCGGAGGTTCTCGAGGCGGTCGGTGAATCGGCGATCCGGCAGGGAACTGAGAGCGAACGCGAGATCCCGTGCGGATTCGAATCGCCGACCCACGTCCTTCTGCAGGCAGCGCAGAACCACCGAATCGATCCCCGGCGGCAGCTTTCGATTGAGGTCGCTCGGGTGGGGCGGATCGTCGCTCAGGATCGCGGAGATCGTGTCTGCAGCCGTCGGTCGGTCGAACGGGTGCTCTCCGGTGAGCATCTCGAAGAGCACGCATCCCAGCGAGAAGATGTCGCTCCGTCCGTCGACGGCCTGACCCCGAACCTGCTCCGGCGACATGTAACCGACGGTTCCCTCCGCCGCACGCGGCGACGTCAACGTCAACTCCTCGCTGGCCCCGGTGAGCCTCGAGGACTCCGGCACAGGCCTGGCGATTCCAAAGTCGAGGATCTTGATGCGTCCGTCCCGAGTAATGAAGATGTTCTCGGGTTTGATGTCCCTGTGCACGACGCCGTGCGCGTGCGCCGCACCGAGGCCCTCCGCGACCGCCACCGCGACGTGAACGGCGTCAGCGACGCTCAGCGCTCCACCGGCGAGCCGGTCGCGGAGATCGCACCCGTCCAGCAGCTCGGTGACCGCATAGGGGATCTGGTGCTCGAATCCGAAGTCGTGGATCTCAAGGATGTTGGGATGCGAAAGCCCGGCGACGATCGAGGCCTCGCGCCGGAAGCGTTTGAAGTGCCGCTCGTCGCCCCACACCAGCTCGGGGAGCACCTTGATGGCCACCTCTCGGCCGAGCTCTCCATCGACCGCGCGGTACACCCTCCCCATGCCGCCGGCTCCCAGATAGCCCACGACCTCGTAGCGGCCGAGCAGATGGCCGATCAACGACTCCATTGTTTCGGGCCTGTCTGCCGGGAACCTATCACGGAAGCACGGAGACGCCAAACCCGCATACCGAGCTCATAGAGAGAAAGAGACTCACTTCACGCAACAAGTCAACCCTTGGGCGTTCGTTCCGCCTTCGCGGACGCGATGGCCGATCGACGACGTTCGCTGGGCGGGAATCGCCGCCCGATCCAACAGGTGCGCCCCGGCAGCGATACGCTCGATGTGCCGTTGTTCTCGCAACGACGATCGGGAGATTCCAGGTGGACCAGATGGCTCGGTTCAGCGTGATCATCACGTCCTTCGGGGTCGGGCAGCGCGTCGAGCGGACCGTCGACAGCGTCCGGCGGCAGACGCTCGACGACGTCGAGCTGATGGCCACCAATCGGATCTCGTCAGCATCGATTTTCCGGCGCGACGCCTCATCCCCGAACCACTACGCGGAGTCGATGAACGGCTACGAGGACTGGGACCACTGGATCTCGATTCTCGCCGCGGGTTGGAGCTGCCGTGTCATTCCCGAGTTTCTGATCCACTACGAATGGCGGTCCGGCAGTCTCGGGAAGGCCTCGAATCAGCGGGCGTTCGCGCTCGTCGAGGCAATCGTGGAGCGGCACCCGGAGCTGTACCGGGAGCGGATCGCCTCGGTCCTGGCCCACAAGCACCGCCAGGTCCTCCCGCTCGAGTCGGAGGCCCACCGGGCATGGCAGCTCGGCGTCGACGCGGAACGGGAGTTCCAAAGAGTCTGGGGGCTGGTCGGCGAGCTCGGCGACAAGCTCGAAACCCAGAGCCGAAGCGTCGACGAGTTGACGGGCGAGCTGCGACGGGTCGAGGAGGTTCTGCGAGGGTCGGGACCGGAGTGAGAGGCGGCGTCGGCGCCTTGCCCGATCAGCGCCGTCGAGCGCCCGACACGGCATCGAGGACCTCGGGAAGGGCCTGCCGCAGGCGTGCGATCCCGTCCACCTGCATGCCGGCATACCCGAACCGCAGGCAGCCGTCGGCACCGAACGAGCTCCCCGGGATGGCGCTGAAGCGGCCCATCTCGATGGCAGTGTCGTTGACCGCGCGATCGTCGACACCGTCCGGCAGTCTGGCGAGCAGAGAGATACCGCCTCGGGGCAGCTTTCCGGTTCGGGTCACGACCTGGAGTCCGACGGCTTCGAGCACCTCGGCCAACGCGTCGCGCCGCCGCCGCAGCTCGCCCTTGATACGCGACAGCAGACCCGGCTGTCGTCCCTCTTCCAGATCGGCAACATCGCGCTCCAGCATCTCGATCGCCAGCCGCTGGCCGAGCACATTGGGAGACGACGAGGTCGAACGGATCAGGCGCGGCATCCACTGATCGCTGAAGGTGTCCTCGAGGCAAATCACATATCCGGTTCGAGCGCCGGGAATGAGATACTCTTTCGATGCGGCTCCGATGACGATCGTGCGCTCCGGCGCGTAGGCCAGGAGCGATCGCGGCGCGTCGTCGTAACGGATCCAGTTGTAGACCTCGTCCGCCACCAGCACGAGGTCGCGCTCCCGGGCGAGCGCCGCGAGGTCGTCCAGCTCGTCATCGCACAGCACGTCGCCGGTCGGGTTGGCGGGGAAGTTGACCAGCAGCGTCCGCACCTCGTGCTCGCGGATCGAGCGCTCGAGCCCGTCCAGATCGAAGCCCCCCTCCTCGGTAAAGAAGTCGACGACAACAGCTTCACCGCCGGCGTGGGCGATCAGGTTGCGGTAGTTGCCCCAGTGGTACCGCTGCACGGCGATCGCACGGCCGCGCGCGAGCATCCGCATCAGGATCGCCACGCCCTCGGTGGCTCCCGACACGACGGCGACATGCTCCGGCCCGAGGCCTCCGGCCGGCATGCCGGGTCGACCATCCAGCTCATAGGCCAACGTCCAGAAACGCGCCACCAGGCGCCGCAGCTCGGGAAGGCCCGACGAGGGTCCGTAATAGACCTCGCGCTCCGGCATCACGCCGACCACCTGGCCCTGGTCGCCGCGCACCATGTCCGGGTGTTTCACCGCCGCCTCCTTCGCTCGAGCGGCGATCTGCGGGATCACGGGCGCCGACGTCACGGTGGTGCGCATGGCCTCCGGCATCGTGTTCCACGCCTGGTCGAGCACCGCTTGCCGAGCGAACTCTTCGTGGGTCATCGCAGCCTCCCTTCAGCATTCGAATCGATTGTCGGAAGGCATCTCCCTGTGAGCAATTTGAGCACGTGAGCAACCAGAACCACCATTTGCCCGCTGCCGAAGCGGGCCCGGTTTCATGCCGGCGCTCGGAGGAACCTCGTGACCCGCCGCAGGCCGGCGAAACCGAACAGCGCGGCCACGGCAGCGGCCGCCAGCTCGGCCGCGAGGACTGGGGTCGGGCCGCGAAGGCCGTAGAGATGATCTGCCAGCCCTCCAGCGACTGCGAGGGCGAGGCCGAGTGCCACCAGCAGTTGAAGGGTTCCCACAAGCGGCCACCGGACGCCGCGGAAGGCTGCCGCGACGATGACGAGAGCCGCGATCCAGAACGCGGTGGTGACGGCATCGGCCGTCCGGTGCCAGCGTCCGCTGCGCTCGAAGAGCTGCTCCGAGTCGGTGATCCCGTACACCTGGCGGAGCGAAGCCCCCACATCCTGCCCTCCGACGGCGGCGACGAAGAATGACTGGAGCTTTCGAATCCCGAATCGCCGCGCGAGGTAGAAGAACGCCTCCTGGTACTCCTGATAGCGGGCGCTGAGACCGGCGTGCGGATCGGCGGCCAGGTAGGTGGCGCTGCCCTCGTGAAACCACGTCGGATAGGCCGAACGGCTCCGGTAGCCGGGGACCCCGAGCGCGGTGTTCGTGCGGACGTGGACCATCTCGTGGCGAAAGGTGCTGACGAGGTTGGCGAAGGACTCGAGCTCCCAGCGCCGGATCGTGCCCTCGACGTCGAGGGAAGGGTTGCGCGCGGCCTCGCGACGCAGCTCCCGGATGCCCTGCTCGCCGACGTACGACAACGGCAGCACCACGTAGCGGCAGTAGTATGTCACTCCGCCGACCCGCGACATGCGGTCCGAAGAGGCCCGGTCGAGGTCGGCGAACGCGTCCACGCTGGCGACCAGACGGAGATAGACCAGGCCTTCGACTGAGGGGTAGCCGAAGCGGGCGAGGCGCCGCTCGAGGACCGGAAGCTGTCGTCCGATCTCGCCCCGAAAACGGTCGATGACCGCGCGTCGCGTGCGGTCTGCCGCGAATGATCCCCGGTAGGTCACGAGCAGGCCCTCCACGACCTCCCTCGCGATTCCGGAGCCACCAGAGCGAGCTCCGTTGGACACCTCGCCGATGGTGAGGTCGACGAACAGCCGCAGCGCCGGGGGCGAATCGCGGCCGATACGGCCGAGCTGCTGCCGCGCGGCGTCGACGGCCTCGGCCTCGGTCGCAAAGACCGGGTTCTCCCACTCGTCGGCCGCGGCAGCGGCCGACACCGCCAGCACCGCCGCGGCGGCGAGAGACCTCAGTGCCGGCCCGGTCACTCTTCGCCACCCGGCTGGAGCGCCACGGGGTCGACGGTCCCGTGAGACAACGGCGCCGGGGCGACGGCTCGGAGCAGGGCGAGCGACAGCAGGGACGCGCCGAGGATGACGAGGACCGTTCTCGCACACAGCGCCACCACGTCGGCCTCCGGCACCTCCGGGCGGGCACGGAACGCCGACCGCCGCTTGGCGGCCCACGCGGCACCCACCGCACCAGCCGCCAACAACAGGCGGACCGTCCAGCCGCCCCGCGCGGCACCGTCAGCGGCGAAGACGGCAACCGCTGCAATCGCGGCGACAAGCGCCGCTCGAAACGGCGGCCACCCGCGCAGCAGCAAGGACCCGGAGACGGCTCCGACAATCACGGCTGCCAGGAGCATCACCGCCGCCTGACCGAGCTCGGAAGCGAGGCCCGGAGACGAGGCCACGATCAGCACGTCGCGCAGGTCGGGTGCCGCGCCCTGCGCGAGCGCTTCTCGAAACGGCGACCCTGCGAGCGCCTGCGGGAGGTTGTTGAGGTGTATGCCGCACACGGCTCCGGTGACGGCCGCCACCGTATACACGATGCCGTCGAAGGCCTCGTCCAGCTCCGGCTCGCGGACGAGCTGGAACGGAAGGACGACGGCCGCCACCGCCACCGTCAGCGCGCCCAGGAGTCCCGACCACACCAGCCGCCCGGCGACGGCTGTGCTCGCCAATAGGACAATCAGCTGCACCGACAGCCCGACTAAATAGTAGCTCTGGAGGCGCTCGACCGGCTCACGCTCCCACCGGTCGGCGAGGTACACCGCCCCGAGAACGACTGCGCTCAAGCCGCCCGCGAAAACCACGAGGTAGATCTCCACGACCGTCGATGGTAGTCACGCCGTCACGGGCTGTCGAGCCTGGCCCGCCGGTACCGGCTGACCGACGTCAGCGCTCGCAGCTTGCGCACTGACTCCACCGTGGCGCGCAAAGCCAGCGCGGGCCAGTCGACGCCGTCGACCGTCCAGAATCTCCCGGCGTACGTCGGCCATCCACTCCATCATTGTGCCATTCGCTGCGCAAACCGCCAGCCACCGCTCGTCACACGTCGTCACGCTCCACGAACCGTCGCTCGAGGTCAGTGAGATCGTCAGGCCGGGCCTGCCCGCTGTCGGCGGCTTCCGACAAGCCGATCAGGAACGCCCCGGCCACCGCCGCCACCGTCACGAAGACACCGAAGGCGAAGATGAAAATGTCGATAGCGTTCAAGTGCGGCCCCTGAGACGTCCGGCGAAGACCAACGAACCGAAGGACAGGATCGACGGCACCCACAGGCCGACGAACAACCCCTCCTCGCGGTAGCCCGCAAACCACAATGAAACCGACAGCAGGAATGACGCGCCGGCTGCCGCAAGAACCAGGACTTTCCCATTCCGGATATTTTTCGCCATGAGATTCTCCTTGCTCGACCGGTTCGTGCACCCGTGGGTGACTCGGACGCCGCTTTCTCGCCGAGCGTCAATCGGGAGCCTCGGGTCGAACGTTGACACGCGATCAACACAGACGGCCTCGGAACTGATTCCGTGAAGGCCTGGCGGAAGGTCCTCGTCGGCGCTCACGACGCAACGGGGCAACCGCTGCACAACAGAAATAATCCAGATTCGAGACGGGTTTGTCTCCTAACACGTGCCAGAATGTCGCCAGTCGATCACGCGTCGCGCCGGAAACCATTCATCGAGCGTGGAGCGGCGACCGGAAATTGGCGAGAAAAAGGGAGCTACGCCATGCTGAAAACCACCCCAACCACCCTCGGACTCGCGCTTGCCGCCCTCGCCGTTGCCTGCGCGCCGGCCGAGTCTCCGGCGCCCGTCGCCGAGACGACCCCCGAGACGGTGCACGAGGTCATGACCGCCGAGGCCCAGCAGGCCATGACCCCCGAGCAGGCGCTGGCCGACCTCAAGGCCGGAAACGAACGCTTCGTGGCGGGCGAACTCACGCCGCGCGACTACAACGCCCAAGCCGAGGCAACCGCCTCCGGCCAGTACCCTAAGGCGGTCATACTGAGCTGTCTCGACTCACGCGTGCCGCCCGAGATCATCTTCGACCAGGGCATCGGAGACATCTTCGTGGGCCGGGTTGCCGGCAACTTCGAAGATGTCAGCATGCTCGGAAGTTTCGAGTTCGCAACCAAGGTCGCCGGATCGAAGCTCATCGTCGTGCTCGGCCACACCTCGTGCGGCGCCGTCAAGGGAGCGGCCGACGGCGTCGAGCTTGGGAACCTGACAGCGACGCTCGAAAACCTCGACGGGGCGATCGAGCGCGCACGGGAGTCGACCGAGGGCGCCGATGATGCGTCCAACACGGAGCTGGTCAACATGGCCATCGAGGCGAACGTGCGCACGACGATGCAGGACATGCTCGATCGCAGCCCGGTGATCGCCGAGATGGTCGACGAAGGCGAGATCGCGATCGTCGGCGGCATTTATGATCTGGCCACCGGCCGGGTCAGCTGGATCAACTCGTAAACCGTGGCTTCGAGCACGAATTGGGCAGCCGCGGCGTCGATTCTCGCGGTGCTCTGCACCGTGAGCGGCGCCGCGGCCCTCGCCTCCGAGGATGCCGCTCCGGACCCGGACGACCGGCAAGGGACGGTCCTCGAAGCCGTCGAGCAAGGCGAGCTGACGATCGATCTCCGCTACCGCTTCGAGTTCGTCGAAGAGGATCCATTCACCGAGAACGCGTACGCTTCCACGCTCCGCAGTGCGCTGACGTACGAGAGCGGGTCCTTCCGCGGCCTGTTCGCGGGCCTCAGCCTGGAGAGCGTAATTCCCGTGGGCAGCGACGGGCTCTACAACAACCGCGGCGCGGGCAACCGCTTCAACGGTGTCACCGACCGACCGGCGGTGGCCGATCCGGAGATCGCCGAGATCGATCGCGCCTACCTCGGCTATCGCGGGCCTCTCGGCCTTGAGCTGAAAGTCGGGCGTTCCGACTACATCCTCGACAACCAACGCTTCGTCGGCATCGCCCCCTGGCGCCAGAACTACCGCTCCTTCGACCTGGCGACATTCGCCATCGGGCGGAGCGAAGGGTGGCAGGTTCGCTATGCCTACCTCGACCGCGTGCACTACAACTCCGGCGCGAGCCCGAAGCTGTCGGCGAACCTCTTCCACGTCTCGCGTCAGACCGGTTACGGAAGGCTGTCGGCCTACTCTTACCTCATCGACTGGGACGACGAGGCGCGCGCCGCATTCTCCTCCGCGACCTACGGTGCTCGTTTCGAGGGCTCCGCGGCGGCCACCGAGAATTTCGATATCCTCTACCTGGTCGAGTACGCCCAGCAGAATGACTACGGCAACAACCCCGGAGAATACGGACTCGATTACATCCACCTGTTGGTGGGCGGGCGCCGAGGACCGTGGTCCCTGCAGGCGGCGTGGGAGTTGAAGGACGGTGACGGCATCAATGCCGTGCAGACGCCGCTCGGCACGAATCACGGCAAGAACGGTTTCGCCGACCGCCTCGTGGTGACGCCGCCCGACGGCAGCGAGGACCGCTACCTGCGGCTGAAGTTCGACCGCGAACGCTGGTCGGCGCTGCTCGCCTTCCACGACTTCAAGGCGGCAGTCGGGAGCGCGACCCTCGGCCGGGAGGTCGACTTCGTGGCGCGGTACACGCCGGCACCGCCGCTGTCGGTGTTTCTCAAGGTGGCGTATTACGAGGCCGACACCTGGCTGACGGACGTCACCAAGGTCATGTTGTGGACCACCTGGCAATTCGACGTCCTTCGCAGCGGTGAATGACAGTCGACCTCGCCACCGCGAGACATTCGAAAAGGCGTTAGCCGCCGAAGATCTTGTAACCGAAATCGTCTTTCTCGAAGCGAAAGTAGCCGTCGCCGGTGTAGAAGGCCTCCACGCCCAGCGACGCCCTCCCGATTCCGGCACCGACGAAGAACCCCGAGTCGACCTCGGAGGCCGGCGCCGCGGTCGCCACTGCGCTGAAGACGAGGACCCATTTCAAACGCCCGATCGCAACCCCCTTCCCCTTTCGAACCGTTCCACCCATCCCAAATACTCTCTACGCGCTGCCGGCGAACCGGTTTACCGCGGGCGCTGCAGCCTGGGCAGGGGCCCCTGGGGATACGATTCCGTTGTAGTCTCTGACGAGGTCTGAAGAGATGCACGGTGTCCTGACCGAGATCGCGCTGGTCATGGCGGTGGCTGTCGCCGCGGCGCTGCTGCTGCGCCGCTTCGCGGTACCCCCGGTGGTGGGCTTCATCCTCGCCGGCGTGGCCATCGGCCCCGCCGGGCTCGGCCTGGTCAGCGACCGCGAGAAGATCGAGGTGGTGGCCGAGATCGGCGTGATGCTGCTGCTGTTCATGGTCGGCCTCAAGATCTCGCTGCGCGATCTGTGGCGCATGCGGGCCGTGGTTCTCGGGGGCGGCGCGCTGCAGTATGGGTCGACCGCAACGGCCATCGCCGCCCTCGCCCGCGCCTTCGGCCTGCCGTGGCCGGAGGCGATCGCCTGGGGCCTCGCTGTTGGTCTGTCATCGACCGCGCTCGTCATCTGGTTGCTTGAAGACCGTGGCGAGACCGCGAACCCGGTCGGCCGGACGGCGATCGGTGTGCTGCTCTTCCAGGACCTGGCCGTGATCCCGGTGATGCTCGCGCTGCCGCTGTTGGCCGGCCGCGCCGGCTCCACCCGCGATGTCGCATTGCTCGCGGCCGAGTCGATCATCGTCGTCGGGGGCGTCATTGTCGCCGCACGCTTCGTGGTTCCATGGCTCTGCGAACGCATCGTGGCCACCCGCAGCCGCGAGCTCTTCACGCTTTCGATCGTGCTCATCGCCCTCGGTACCGCGGTACTGCTCGGCGAGTTCGGCGTGTCAATGGCCCTCGGCGCGTTCATTGCCGGCATGGTGATCTCCGAGTCCGAGTACGTGGCTCAGATCGTTGCCGACATGACACCGCTGCGCGATGTCTTCAACAGCCTCTTCTTCGTCTCCATCGGCATGCTCCTGCAGCTCGACCTCTGGTTCGAACGGCCGTTGGCGGTGACGGGTTTGGTGATGGTGGTGATTCTCGGCAAGGGCGTGATCGCGGCCCTCGCGGTCCTGCCCGCGGTTCGGTCGCTTGGCACGGCCGCGGCCTCCGGGCTCGCGTTGGCGCAGATCGGCGAGCTCGCCGTCGTAGTGGCCGTCGAGGCCGAGCGACTTGGGCTCGCAAGCAACACCGGCGCCGACGCCTTTCTCGCCGTCACGGTGCCGACCATGGTGGCGACGCCGATCGTGCTCCGCGTCGCCCGGCCGCTGGCGCGATGGATCGAGAGCCGACATCCGGGCCCCACGCCTGCAGTTGAAGGTGACGACGTGGCCGAGCTTCAGGACCACGTGGTGGTCGTCGGGTACGGGGTCAACGGCCGCAACGTGACCCGCGCGCTGGCAGCGCTCGGGGTGCCGCACGTGGTGGTCGATCTCAACGCGGCAGCGATCCGCGAGGTCACCGACGGCGGAGGCCGCGGCGTGTATGGCGACGCCACCCGCGACGCGGTGCTCGCAGCCGCCGGCGTCGCGCGCGCGCGAGCCGTGATCGCAGCCGTGCCCGATGCCGCCGCCACCCGTCAAGTGGTGGCGACGACTCGCCGGCTGGCGCCGGGGGCCACAATCCTCGCCCGCACCCGCTACGTGCTCGAAGTCGAGCCGCTGGAGGCGCTCGGTGCCGACCAGGTCATTCCCGAGGAGTTCGAGACCTCGATCGAGCTGACCGCCCGCGTGCTGCGGCTCTACGGCGCCTCGGAGGCGATGGTGCTGCGCGAGCGCCAGGCCCTGCGCGCCGCGCACTACGGAGCCCTGCGCGGCGTCAGGACGGAGGACGGAACGCCGAGCCTCGACGCACTGGGGATGGCCGCCGATCTCGAGCGTATCGAGGTCCAGCCAGACGGCCGTGCCGCGCGCTGCTCGCTGCGCAGTCTCGGCGTGCGCCAGCGCACCGGCGCCACCGTGGTCGCCCTCGACCGCGGCGGAAGCGTGCAGCCCAACCCGTCCCCCGACCTCGATCTCGAGGCCGGCGATGTGCTGCTGGTCTACGGCACCGGCGAGCAGCTGGCCGCGGTCAGGGAGCTCCTGTCGACCCCGCGTGAGGGCTCCCGCAGCGGCAGCGGACTGAGCCTCGGATGAACCCGTGCGTGGTTCGCGCACCATCAAAGGGTCCGGACATCCTTGACGCAGGCCGGCTGCACGGAGATGATGCAGAATCATGCTCGCTCCCGAGGTCCGGCCGAAATCAGTCCTCATCACGGGTTGCTCGTCCGGAATCGGTGCCGCCACCGCGACTCTGCTCAAGCGGGCCGGCTGGCAGGTTTTTCCGACAGCACGCCGACCCGCTGATCTCGACGCCCTCGCCGCCGAGGGCTACGAGCCGCTCGAGCTCGACCTCGTGGACATGCAGTCCGTGGAACGGACCGTCGCAGCGCTTCTCGAGCACACCGGGAACCGGCTCGGCGCGTTGGTCAACAACGCGGGATTCGCCCAGGCCGGAGCGCTGGAGGACGTGGATCGGAACGCTCTCCGAGCGCAGTTCGAGGCCAACGTCTTCGGCGCCCACCAGCTCACCCGCGCCCTGCTTCCGGTCTTTCACCGCCAGGGCAGCGGCCGTATCGTCAACGTCAGCTCGGTCCTCGGCCGGATCACCGTTCCGATGGTCGGCAGCTACTGCGCATCCAAGTACGCCCTCGAATCCCTTTCCGATGCCCTGCGCGTCGAGCTGCGGGGCAGCGGCATCTCCGTGTCGGTGATCGAGCCCGGCGCCATCGTCACCCGCTTCCGCCAGAATGCCGCCTCCACCCTCGAACGAACGATCAGCCGGGCGCGCTCGGGGTTCGGCGCGACCTACGCGAAGGAAATCGAGCGACGCCGCCGGCAGGTCAAAACACCAGACTTCTTCACCCGACCCCCGGAGGCCGTGGCCCGCAAGATCCGGCACGCTCTCGAGTCCCGCCGGCCGCGCCGCCGCTATCGTGTCACCCCCGCGGCCGCCCTGGTGGAGCTGATGGCCCGCTTTGTCCCCCAGGCCTGGACCGATCCCATCCTCGCTCGCCGCGTGCCGCCCCGCCAGACATCACCAGAGACCGCACCGTGAAGCACCGCCCGAAGCACGTCGCCGAGTACGCGCTGGTACGTTTCGTCTGCGGGTTCGTGTCGATTCTGCCCTACCGTCCGGCGCTCGTGGTCTCCGCCGGCCTCGCAGGTGTCGCGTACGCGCTCTTCGGGCGGCGCCGCGCCGAAGCGCTTCGCCGCATCCGCTCGGTGCTCGGCGACGGGTGCACACCACGCCAGGCCCGTGCGATCGCCTGGCGATCCGTCCGCAACATGGCGTTCAATGCCGTCGAGGTGATTCACATCAGCCGCCGAGGGCCGAACGCGCTCCCGATGCCCCTCGACTTTGACGAAACGCTGACAAGGGTCCGATCCTACATCGACGAGCATCCCGGGCGCGGAGGCGTCTTCGCCTGCCCGCACATGGGCAATTGGGAGCTCGGCGGCCTCGTCATCCCCGCCGCGGGCATCCCGATGTTCACGCTGACCGGTCGGCAGAGCAATCCACTCGTGCAGGACTACCTGCAGCGTCTGCGGCACTCGCCGGACGTCGAACTGATCCCTCGGGGCTCGGGCACGCTGCTGCGCAAGGTCTTCGCCTACCTCAAGCAGGGCCGGTTCCTCGCCATCATGCCCGACCTGCGGTCCAAGCAACCCGGCGTGCTGGTGCGCTTCCTGGGCGGTGAGGCCAACCTCTACCCCGGAATGGGAACGTTCGCACGTCAGGTGGGTGTCCCGATTTTCGTCACGGTCATGAAACGCGATGGCTGGACCCACCACTCTATCGAGCTTCACGGGCCCTTCGAGCCCGATCCCTCGCTCCCGAAAGAGGAGGACGCGGCTCGGCTGTCCCAGATCGTGATGGACATTCTCGAGGCCGAAATCCGAGCAGACCCCGGCCAGTGGTTCTGGTTCAACAGACGTTGGATCCTCGACCCGCTCGAGCCGGAGGACGATGAGTCGGAGTCATTCCGAAACGATCGAAGCGGCGATCGGTGATCAGCGGTCAGCCTCGGCATGATCACCTGCGGGTCGTTCTAACCCGCATATCTCATCGGGTTTCGTCGCGAGGTCGCCGAGGTGCTGTGCCCGGTTGGGTTTTCGATTCGACGGGCGCGCAGGCGTACTCGACAGTACGTCGAGCACCCGGAGATGAGAAAGCACTGCCGGGTGCGGTGCATCGGCGGCCGCAGCAGGAAGCTGGTGAGATATGCGGGCTAAAAGCACGCGTGGCGGACCACTGACAAGCACAACCGTCTACTGACCCATATCGCCGTCGCTGGCACCGCCGACCGCCATTGAGAACCGCCACTGATGGCCGCCGCGGAAGCGGACGCGGCCGCCGACGGGGTTCGAGTCGGGCGGTCGACATCTCAAATTCCGAATTTTGAATTCCGTAAATGCTACTCTTCCCTCATGGCAGATACGTCCGATCTCTCTCTCAGCATGCGCACCTACCTCAGGGCCTATCCCTGGCGCCGCATCGACCCGGTGCCGGCGGCGGCTCTGACCAAACCCCTCGACGAGTGCCGCGTCGCGCTGGTGTCCTCAGCCGGCTTGGTGGTCCCGGGGGACCAGCCGTTCGACGAGTCGGTGCGCGGCGGAGACTTCAGCTTCCGCATCATCCCTGATGGCGCCGACGTCCAGTCGTTAGAGGAGCACCACCGCTCCGAGTCCTTTTCGCACGACGGCATCGAAGCCGATCGCAACATGGGCCTGCCCCTGGACCGGTTGCACGAGCTCGCCCGCCAGGGAACGATCGGAGCCGCGGCGCCGCGCCACATCTCACTGATGGGCTCGATCACCGCACCGGCCAGGCTGGTCAAGCGCACGTTGCCAGAGGTCGCGTCGATTTTGAGCGGCGATGGGGTCGATGTCGCGCTCATGGTCCCTGTCTGACCCCAGTGCATGCAGACCGTCGGTCTTGCACAGCAGGTCATCGAAGAACGCGGCATTCCCACCGCCTCGATCACGCTTCTCGAGAAGATCACGGCCAGAATCCGTCCGCCGCGGGCGCTGGCCGTCCCCTATCCGCTGGGGTACCCGCTCGGCGAGCCGGGGAACGCCGAGCTCCAGCGCGCGATTCTGACTGCGGCCATGGCGCTGCTAGACCGCACCGACGTGCCGGTTCTCGAAAGGTGGCAGGACCGGAGACGGGGAGCTGACCGGCGGGAGCGCAACGAGTGACCGCCGAAGGTGCGCGGAGAAGGAGGGCCTTCCCGTTAGGCCCTCTCGCCTGTGAGGTGAAGCTCCCTTCGCCCGCCGTCGCGCGTGCGCCTTCTCCCTCGGCCCCGGTGGCGGTCGTCACTGGCAACTGCTGACTGCCGAGTGGAGACTCACGTGGCGTCGAACTCGATGACCGAGCAATCCGGCACCGCCGACGCGAACGCCTCGACGGTACTGGGGTGGCAGGTGAAGAACACCACCTGTCGGCGGCTCGAGAAATCTCCGATGGCCGCGGCCGCCGCCGCTCGCCGCCGCTCGTCGAAGTTGACGAGCACATCGTCCATCAACACCGGTAGCGCCTCGTGGGCACCGGCCAGATTCTCGATGTAGCTCAGCCGCAGCGCCAGGAAGAGCTGCTCGGCAGTCGATCGCGACAGCTTCTCGGGAGGCCGCCCGACGACCTCGCCTCCCGACACCCCCGGCTCGAACTTACCCAACGGCGTCGCGATCCGGTGGTAGCGCCCATCCGTCAGCTGCGAGAACAAATCCTGTGCGCGGCGGATGACGGCGGGTTGCCGCTCCGCTTCGAAAGCCTGCAGCGCCTCGGCGAGAACATCCACCGCCGTCGCGGCGACGGCGTACTTCTCGAGCGCGTCATCGATGCGCTCGACGATTCCGGCCTCGGCCAACCTCAGCTCGGAGGAGCCGCTTTCGGTCGCACCTCGCTGCAGCCGCCCGTCGAGCGTCGCCCGCTGCTCGACGAGCTCGTGGCGCCGTTTTTCGAACTCCGACAGCTCCTCCCGAGCGACCGTCTCGAGAGCCTCGAGGTCGGCCAGTGAAGACCCCTCTTGCAATCCTGCCTCGGCGAGGATCTCGCCGATCCTGAGGGTGTTTTTCTCGATTCGTGATCCGGCCTTCGCCCGGCCCTCCTCGGCCCGGGCCAGCTGCTGAACCAGGTCGCGGCGCTGGGAAGCCGACTCGCGTGCCGCCTCAAGCCGCGCGACCAGGGTTTCGGCCCCGCGAGCCACAGCCACAAGATCCTGGTTCCCGATCCGGCCGTCGAGCTCCTTCGCCTCGGCAGCGAACTCCTCACAGACCTGCAGCCGTCTCGCCAGCTCGCCCTCGATGTCGCGGCGGGAGCCGACCAACCCGTGGAGGTCACGGACCAGCTGGAGGACTCCGTGGGCGCCCGCCGGGTCGCCCGAAGCTGTTCCCAGGCGCCTTTCCCGCAGCCACTCTTTCCACTTCCGATCCGCCGCAGCCGCAGCCTCTTCGGCGAGCTCGGCAGCGCGCTGGCGGGCCTCCGCGGCCTGGCCCGCGGCCTCGGCGGCAAGCCATGCCCTCCGAACGTCCTCGAGGCGGCTCTTGAGCTCAACGAGCTGCGCCGGCGACGGCTGCTCCTCGAGCCCGAGCAGCTCCGCGAGATCGGAGATCTCCGCCGGCACCCTGCGGCGCAGCCAGCTCCACATGAATAAGGCGAGAGCGAGCGCTGCCGGCGGCGCCGCGGCCCACAAGATCTGCGGCTCCTCCAAACCCAGTCCGGCCACCACCAGCGTCGCGGCCACCACGCTTGCGGCGACCCCGGGGAAGGCCGACGGCGCACGCGCCTCGGCCTGGCGGCCGAGGATGAGCATTCGGTCGATTGCCTCGAGACGGACAGCGACGTGTTCCGCCGCCGCGGGCCCGGGCTGCAGGTCTACCGAGCGGCTCCGCTCTTCCGCTGCCGCGACGGCCACGTCACGTTCGGCACGGACATCCACCGCTTGCCGGGATGCGTCGTCGCGCCGGCGTCTGGCCGCGCGGAGGATCTCCTCCTGCTCGTGGAGCTGGCTCTCGATCTCGATTCCCAGTTTGAGGCTCTGGAGCGCCTCGAGGTCCCAGTCGGGCCCGAGCTCACTCGACCGGCCTTCGATCTCGGCATCCATATCCAGCAGTCGCTGTCGGTCTCTTCCGACCTGCTCGAGCTCCGAGCGAAACAGCTCCAATCGGGATCCGAGGCGGTCGACCGCGGCGGCGCGCTCCAGGAGCACGTCTGCCTCGCCGAGTTCGTCCAGCTGCTCGTTGAGGCGGTCGATGCTGCGCTGTTGCTCCTCCAGCTGCTGCTCGTGCTCCGTCCTCCGTTCCTCGCAACGTCGCGCCTCGCCGAGCAGCGCCGAGAGCCGGGCGTGGCGGTGGCGAGCAGTGCGGAGATAGCGTTCGGCCCCGTCGAGCTCTTCCGCCACCACGGCTCTCGCCTCACGGTCTTCCCGGAAGCGGTCCGCCAGCTCCTCGAGCCGAACCCGCTCGTCGCGGATCTTCCGCCGACCGGCCGCCAGATCGTGCAGCTTCTTGGTCCGGGCCCGCGGTGCCCAAACGTCCTCGGCGTCGGCCCGCAGCTTTTCGAGCACGTCGTGGGGATTGAGCCGCAGCCCGGTCGTCGTGGCGTAGAGCCGCGACTGGATGTCCGCGAGCGACCCGAGATCGGACAACTCCTCGAGCGAGAAGCCGAACACCCGCTGGTAGACTGTCGCGCTGACCCCGGAGGTGAGAGGCCCGAGAAAAGTCTCGCCCGCGGTCTCGCCATCGGGTCCGTGGACAACAGCCCGACCACCGTGAGGACCTTCGACCCGTTCGACGAGCCGCTCCACTCCATCGTCGTCGAAGACCAGGCGGCCGACCCGTGACTCACCGCCCGGCGGGAGGTACTGCCGTTCGCTGGTCCGGCCGCGTGGGAAGCCGTAGAGCACGTGGCGGATGAGCGCGGTGAACGTGCTCTTACCAGCCTCGTTGCGCCCGAGGACCACGGTGAGCCGGTCATCGAAATCACCAACAACGGCTGCCGCCAGGTCCCCGTAGCGCACGGCTTCGGCCCGGCGCAAGCGCATCAGGCGTCCTTCAGGAGATCGATGCAAAGATCGCGCGCACGTTCGATGACCCGGCGCGGCGCGAGCCGAAGCCGCGCCTCGAGCCCGAGATGGGCGAGCGGCGGAGCCACGATCGCATCGACGGCGGCGGCGGCCGCTTCGGCGTCCTCGATCCGCGCTCGTGCAATCCGGGCCACGTCGCCGACCAGGCCTTCCTCTTCGAGCAGCTCCTCGAGATCGAGATCTGGTCGCGAGAGGTCGCGCAGCCGGTCGATCCAGATCCAGGGCTCGGCCTCCAGCTGCTGCTGGCGGAGATCCTCCGCCAAATCGTCCAACACACCCGGGCGGACCAGCTCCGAGTGCAGCGGGCCGCGGCCGAGGAGCTCGAGACGCAGGACCAGCGGCTGCCCCCGGGCGCGCGCGCTGCGACACACCGCGGCGAGCTTGGAGCGCAGGCTCTCGAGGTCCTCCAGCTCGGTGATGTAGAGAGCCTCGCTGTGCCACAGCACCGATGCCGTCTCGACGAACTCCTCGGTCGCACCGCGTGGCCCCAGCTCGACGTACAGGCAGCCACGCGGGCCGTCCTCGGTGGGGTTCAAGCCCTGGGTCGACCCCGAGTACAGGACCGGCGGCTCGCTCGCCACCCGCCCCCAGAGATGGATGTGGCCGAGGGCCCAGTAGTCCATGCGCGCCGCCCGCAGGTCGTCCACGGTGCACGGAGCATAGTTCTGGTGCCCCTCCCGCCCACCGACGTTGGCGTGCAGCAGTCCGATCGCCATCGGATCGCGCGGATCGCGTTGGTAATCCGCGGCCAGGTTGTCGGTGACCTTTCGCGTCGGGTAGCTGCGGCCGTAGACCGCACACACCAGCTCCCCGCCGCGGCGCACTTCGCGGCGCTCGACCCGATCCGCCGGGAACACAACCGTCGAGCCCGGCAGCTCGAGTCCCGCCGACCAGCCGTCGGCCGGATCGTGATTACCGTGGACCACGAACGCCGGGATGCCGGCCGCGTCGAGCCGGTTCATAGCGCGCTGGAAGTGAAGCTCCGCGCGCAGGCTGCGATCGGCGCTGTTGTAGAGATCACCGGCAATCAACAGGAAATCGACCTCGCGTCCGAGACAAAGATCGACCACGCGGTCGAGCGCTTCGAGGGTCGACCGCGAGAGCGCACGCGCCACCTTCTCGTCGCTGGCGTCCACGCCGCCGAAGGTCGCATCGAGGTGGAGGTCCGAGGCGTGGACGAAGCGGACCGTCCCCTCCATCGCCCTACAGCCCGAGAAAATCGACGGACGGCCCTGCCGCGCCGATCACACAGCCTGCAAGGCTTTGAAACACGGTCACCCCGTCCACCGACACCGCCTTTGCAGGCCGTCCCGGTGCGGCATCAGCAGATCCTCGGCAGGTCGAGGCCCGACAGGAGGTCGAGCGGGCGTTCTCCGCCGACCCGGGTGCGGAGGACCACCGGCGGAGTCCCGGCCGGCATCTCCTCCATGCTGCCGATCACCGCCGCCTGCCGGCCCGCCGGATGCTCTCGCAGCGCGGCCGCGGCCTTTTCCGCGTCCTCGCCGGCGACCCAGACCAGTGCCCTTCCCTCGCAAGCGAGTGCCAGTGGGTCCATGCCGAGCAGGTCGCAGACGGCCGCCACCTCCTTCCGCACCGGGATCGCGGCCTCGGCCAAGACCACTCGGCAGCCGCTGCGGGCGGCCACCTCGTTGCACACCGTCACCACACCTCCCCGGGTCGGGTCGTGGAGTGCCCGCACCCGGGCCCCGCTGTCGATCAGATGCTCGACCAGCGCGGTCAGCGAACCGCAGTCGGACCTCAGGCCCGGAGCGTCGAGCCCATGCCGGTGCGCGAGCACCGTGGCCCCGTGGTCTCCGATCGGGCCGGAGGCCAAAATCGCGTCGCCGGGGCCGACACGGTGGTCGCCCAGGTCACGCCCCGGAGGCACCACCCCGAGCCCTGCGGTCACAGCGTAGAGCCGGTCGGCCTTACCGCGGGGCACGACCTTCGTATCACCGGCGACGATCGCCACTTCGGCCTCGGCGGCGGCCCGCGCAGCGCTCGCCACGCACGTCTCCAGCAGCTCACCCTCGGCGCCCTCCTCGAGGATCAGCGCCCACGTCAACCACACCGGGCGTGCACCGCCCATCGCCAGATCGTTGACGGTCCCGTACACCGAGAGGCACCCGAGATCGCCGCCGGCGAAAATCGGTGGATCGACAACGAACGCGTCGGTGGTCAGCGCCGGCCGGCCCGGAGGAAGCTCCGGCAGCACCGCTGCGTCGCTGAGTGTCGCCAGGTACTGGTTATGGAGCGCGGGCAGGAACAGCTCCTCCACCAGCCGCCGGGTCAGGCGCCCGCCGCCGCCGTGAGCCAGCAGCACGCGCTCGGGCGCCTTCATGCCGGTCCTCCGGCCGCCCAGCGTTCGTGCCGGAACCACGCGCTGCACGTGCCCTCGGACGACACCATGCACGCACCGATGGGCGACTCGGGATCGCAGCCCGCATCGAAGAGGGGGCACTCCGGGGGGTCGATGACTCCGCGCAGCACCTCCCCGCAGCGGCACCCGGCGGGCTCGTTGGGCTCCGGAAGCGACACCTCGATCGCCGAGGCGTCGCGATGCGCCCATTCCGGCCGCAAGGCCAGCCCTGATCCGCGAACCGTCCCGAACCCCCGCCAGCTCTCGTCCGAGGCAGCGAAGTACCTGTCGACCAGCTCGCGCGCGTGGCAGTTGCCTTCGGCGGTCACCGCACGCCCGTAGGCGTTGCCGATGGCGACCCGGCCCGAAGCCGCTATGGCGATGAGCTCGAGCACGCCCTGGGCCACGTCGGTCGGCATGAAGCCGGCCACCACGCCGCTGACGCCGAAGTCCTCGGCCAGAAACTCGAACAGTCTCCAGCCCGTGATCACGCACACGTGCCCCGGCAGCAGGAAGCCGTCCACATCGAGGTCCGGATCGTCAACCAGGACCTTCATCACCTCGGGCATGGTCTTGTTTCCCGGAAGCAGCATGAAATTCGGCACGCCGGTGGACTCCGCCTCGTCCAGCGCACCCGCAATCGTGGGCACCGTGGTCTCGAACCCGACCGCCAGAAAGACGACCCTCAGGTCGGGATTGCGGCGCGCCAGCTCGACGGCGTCGCGCGGCGAGTAGACAACATCGACCCGCACGCCATCCGCCCGCGCCTGCTCCAGGCTGACGGTGCTCGACGGAACCCGCATCAGGTCGCCGAAGGTGCAGATCACGGTTTCCGGAAGCTCAGCCAGCGCCAGCGCCCGGTCGAGGTACTCAACCGGTGTCACGCACACCGGGCAGCCAGGGCCGGAGATCAGGCGGACGGATGGCGGCATCATCCTCCGCAGCCCGGCGCCGGCCACGCTGTGAGTGTGGGTGCCACACACCTCCATGAAGGTCAGACGCCGATCGACTCCGGCAGCCGCCCGTCCGATCTCCGCCAACAGCGCGGCCATGGTCTTCGCGTCGGCGTAGGGACCGCTGCTCACAGCTCCGCCATCGCGTCGGAGTACTCCCGCAGCAGCTCGAGGGTCTTTGCCGCCTCCTCCTCGTCGACCTGGCCGATAGCGAAGCCGGCGTGAACGAGCACGTAATCGCCCACCTCGGCCTCGGGCACGTACATCACGGAAATTTCACGGCGCACACCATCGATCTCGGCGATCCCGCCGAAATCGTTCTTCTCCACCAAAACCATCGGAATCGCGAGGCACATCCGGCCCTCCCGGCGCCATGCCGGCGCCCCACCCATCCTACTAAAACCAAGACCGTGAGAGTGCGGAATTCTGGATGCGGGTGCGATCCGGATTCCGGCGGACAGCGAGAGCGGCCCGGACACCGGATCGGGATCCCTGGCAGGCGCTCACCCGATCCCACCGTTGCGCCGCTGCCGCGGCTCGACGCCGCGAGCCTGAGCCACAACGGCCACCACGGCCTGCCCGAAGGACAGCCCGCCGTCGCCGGGCGGTAGCTGGCGGGGCACGAGCGGCTCGTGCCCCGCGGACGCCAGACGCTCGCTCAGGCCGCGCGCGAGGAACCGGTTGACCATGCAACCGCCGCCGACCGCGACCACGCGCCGGCCGGATCCAGAGATCCGCGCAGTCACCTCTCCCGCCAGAGAACAGAAGGTCTCGTGGAAGCCTGCTGCGATTTCGGCGGGATCCTCACCCGCTGCCGACCGCTCGGCTGCCGCAGCCAGCAGCGCCGCCGAGGGCAAGGTCGGGACCTCCCCACCGTCGGCGACGGCAACCTCGGACCACACCGCAGGGGTCCCGACAGCGGTCGACGCCAGCGCCTCGAGCCTGGCGGCCGCCTCGCCCTCGAAGCGGTTGGACATGGTCAGGCCGAGGAGAGCCCCTGCCGCCTCGAAAATCCGGCCGGCGCCGCTGGCCCGCGGCCACCTCGAGCGGTGCACCAACGAAACCACCTGATCGAGCGTGTCACGGCCCACCTGGCTCGCAATCGGCGAGGAGGCCAGGAGACCCTCGGCTCCAGCGGTCACCAGAGCAGCCGCCGCGACCCGCCATGGCTCGCGCACCGCTGCCTCGCCGCCCACCAGGGGCAGTTGCTGCAGGCGGGCGAGCCGCCGCCACCCGAGCTCCCCGTCCAGCTCGATCCACTCCCCGCCCCATGCGGTGCCATCGGGGCCCCAACCCGTACCGTCGAGGGAGATCCCCAGACGACACTCGCCGGCGGCCGGAAAGCGGCCGTGCTCGGCCAGCACCGCGGCAGCATGCGCCACGTGGTGCTGAACCTCGAGGATCCGCGCACCGTGCTCAACGGCCAGCTCCTGTGCCAGCCAGGAGCTGGGATAATCCGGGTGGGCGTCGGCGGCGATGCAGTCCGGCGCCACCTGCAGGAAATCCAACAGCCCGTCCAGAACCTCCCGCAGGAAGGCCCGCGCAGAGCCGGAGTCCAAGTCGCCCACGTGCTGGGTCGGAAACGCATGATCGCCCTGGGTCACGCAGCCGGTCACCTGCAGGTGGCCGCCAACCGCCACCACCACTGCCTCGGACCGCTCGGGCAGCTGGAGCGGCTCCGGCACCCATCCACGCGCACGGCGGACCATCACCGGGCCCCGGACGGTCGAACGAACGACCGAATCGTCGACGCGGCGGACGATGTCGCGGTCGTGCAGCAGAAAGAAGTCCGCGATACCCGACAACCGATCGACGGCCTCCCTATTGGTTCGGCACAGCGGCTCGTCGGAGAGGTTGCCCGAGGTCATGACCAGCGGCGGCAGCGACGGATCGTCCACCAGCTCGACGTGGAGCGGAGTGGTCGGAATCATGACGCCGATGTCCGTGAGACCGGGAGCCACCTCCTCGGCAATGCCCGAATTGGAACGGCGCGGGGCCAGCACGATCGGAGCGCGGGCCGAGCCCATCAGCTCCCGCGACTCGCGATCGAGCTCCACAATCTGCAGGGCCTTCTCGAGGTTCGGGACCATCACGGCGAAAGGCTTCGCGTGGCGCCGCTTGCGCCGACGAAGCCGCTCGACCGCGGCTGCGTCATCGGCCCGGCAGGCGAGCTGGAAACCGCCCAGGCTCTTGACCGCCACCACCTTGCCCGCCAGCAGCTGCAGGCGTGCCTCGGCCAGGGGATCGTCGACGTTCAGCCGGATGCCGTCTCGATCCACCAGCCACAGCTTCGGCCCGCACGCCGGGCACGCAACCGGCTCGGCGTGAAACCGTCGGTCGAGAGGGTCCTCGTACTCGCGCCGACAGTCGTCGCACAAGGGAAAGCACGCCATCGACGTCCGCTCGCGGTCGTAGGGTAGGGCGCGCACGATCGAGAAACGGGGGCCGCAGTTGGTGCAGGTGGTGAAAGGGTAACGGTGGCGACGGTCGTTCCGGTCCTCCATATCGCGGCGGCAATCCGCGCACAGCGAGGCATCCGGCGGCACTAACGCTCCTTGCGGTTGTCCGAGGGCCGACGTCCGCACCTCGAAGCCGCGCTCCCCGGACGGCTCCAGCTCGTCTCGTTCGACAGCATCGAGTCTCGCCAGCGGGGGCAGCTCGTCTCGCAGCCGCTCCATGAAGCGTTCGACCACGCCGGCGGGACCCTCGATCTCGGCCGTCGCGCCCAGCGGGTCATTGATGACCCAGCCCGACAGCTCGAGGGACACCGCGATGCGGTGCACCGTCGGGCGAAATCCGACTCCCTGAACGGTTCCCCGGTATCGCAGCTGGACGCGAACGGCCTCCTCGAGCGTCACCCTGCGACCCGTCTCTTGGCATCCAGCCGCGATCGGAGCAGCTGCACCCAGGCGTCCATCCCATCGCCGCTCAACGCCGAGGTGACGAGGATGGTCCCCTGCGGCTTGAGGCTCGAAATCTGCTCTCTGACCTTGGCGAGGTCGAACGGCACGTGAGGCAACAGGTCGGACTTGGAGATCACCGCGACCTGTGCGCGGGAGAAGATGGCCGGGTACTTGACAGGTTTGTCGTCCCCCTCGGTCACCGAAAGGACGACGACCTTGAAGTCCTCGCCGAGATCGTAGGTCGTCGGGCAGATGAGATTGCCCACGTTTTCAATGAAAAGCACGTCGACCACCGGGAGGCCGCCCTCATCGAGGCCCTTTTCCACCTGGCGCGCATCGAGGTGGCACGCCCCCCCGGTCAGGATCTGATGCGCGGGCACTCCGAGCGTACGAATCCGCTCGGCGTCGTTCTCGGTGGCGACGTCCCCCTCGATCACGGCGCAGCTGAACAATCCTCCGAACGACCGCACCGTCGCCTCGAGCAGGCTCGTCTTGCCCGAGCCCGGCGACGAGATCAGGTTGACAGCCAGTGTGCCGCTGTCCGCGAACCTCCTGCGGAGCGCCTCGGCCCGCGCCTCGTTGGCTTCCAAAGCGCGTCGTCTCACGGTCACGATCTGCTTCATATCAAGCTCCTCGACTCCTGGTGCGCCGCCACCTTCAGCTCAGGGCGCAGGCTCGGAATCCGCCCCTCGCTCGACCGCCGCACCGCCCGGCCCCTCGGGCTCGAAGCTGAGATCGAGGATGTCGAGCTCGTCGCCGCCGGTCACCTCCAGCGGCAGCCCGCAGTCCGGGCACAACCGCATCCACGAGCCCTCGGAGCGATGCTTGTCTTCTCCACAGTGCGCACACCTCTGGATCGCGGGACACCACACGATCTCCAGCTCCGCGCCGGCGTCGGGGCCGTCGACGATGACCGCCTCCCAGGCATACGCGAGCAACTCGGGCTCCACCGCAGCGAGCTCCCCGACCGCCAGCCGTGCGGACTGCAGCCGCCCGCCGCCGTGCTCGCTCATCGTTTCACGACACGCCCGGTAAACCTCGAGTGCGATACCCATCTCGTGCACGATACGCAGTATAGCGGGCCAAACCCGCTTCCGTGTCCCCGTCCGCGTCCGAACCCGAGCCCGACAGGACCGACGACGAGTGTCCTGGGATAATCAGGAGGCAACGGGTGCAACCGTCGTCACTGTTCGGCAGATTTTTCTGGGTTTTTCGGACGTGGACGAAGGCCCGGATTCAGTACAATATCCGCCACTCATGGAACTCCCACGTCTCATCATCACCGGCGCATCCGGGTTCATCGGACGCCACCTGCTCTCACAGTTCAAGGAGGACTTCCGGATCGTCGCGCTGGCACGGCGCTCGCAGGTCCACTGCGGGGCTCCAATCCACGACAACATCACATGGCATCAGGTGGACATCGGCGAGCGCGAACCGCTGCGAGCCGCGTTCAGGTACATCCGCGACTCCGGGGGCGCGGACTTCATGATCCACCTCGCCGCCCACTACGATTTCACCGGCGACGACCACCCCGAGTACTGGCGCACCAACGTCGACGGAATGCGCAACGTGCTCGACGAGTGCCGCAAGCTCGACCTCGAGCGGTTCATGTTCAGCTCGTCACTCGCCGCGTGTGCGTTTCCTCCCCACGGCTCCCACCTCGACGAGGAGAGCCCGCCCGACGGCGACCACATCTACGCCATCACCAAGCGGATGGGGGAAGAGATGCTGGCCGAGTACGACGACGTCCCGTCGTGCATCATCCGGCTCGCAGCTCTCTTCTCTGACTGGTGCGAGTACGCCCCGCTCTACATCTTTCTCGAGACCTGGCTGGCGGACGCCTGGAACCGAAACATCCTCGGGGGGCGCGGCACGACGGCCATACCATACCTCCACGTCCGGGAGATGGGGCCGTTCTTCCGCAAGGTGATCGCCACCAACCACGACCTCGGGCAGCGCGAGGTTCTGATCGCGAGCCCGAGCGAGACGCTCTCGCACCGGGCGCTCTACGATCTCGCCAACATCGACTATTACGGGCAGCGTCGGCTGCCCATCTTCATGCCTCGTCCACTGGCGCTGTTGGGAGTCTGGGCGCGGGACATCTTCGGACGCTTCCTCGGCAAGCGTCCGTTCGAGCGACCGTGGATGATCCGCTACCTCGACACCGACCTCGCGGTCGATCCGAGCCACACCTTCGAACGGCTCGGGTGGCGGCCCCGAAAACGCCTGCTGCTCCAGCGGCGGATGTCGTTCATGGTCGAGTACCGGAAGACCAACCCCAACGAGTGGCACCGGCTCAACCGGGCCGCCCTCAAGGAGGTCCACCTCCGCGACAACCTCCGCATCAACCGCCTGCTCGAGAAGCACCTCGACGAAATCTGCACCTCGTTCCTCGAGCAGATGCTCGCGCCGAGCTCGTTGTCGCGCTTCCCGTCGTACCAGAATGTTGCCCGCGATGTCCTCGAGTGGCGCTTCATGATCCTCCTGCGACATCTCCAGAGCTCGATCAGGACCCGCGACCGCGGCCTGTTCACGACCTACTGCCGCGATCTCGCCGAGAAACGCCTGATGCAGGGATTCAGCGTCCGAGAGCTGGTCGGGGCGCTGCTCACGGTCAACGCCATCTGCGTCGATGTGCTGCGCTCGGATCCCGAGGGCGAGGACCTCGGCGCCGCGATCCACGACCACCTGTCGATGACGATCCAGTTCGGCTGCGACCAGATGGTGGAGATCTCCGAGGAGGTCGGCGGCGAGGAGATCGACTGGGAGTTTTAGAATTCGAAACTCGGGCTTTCTGCTCACCCACCCATTTTGAACCACGAAGACACCGACACACAAAGTCGCAAGGGATCGCGCCATGCGCGGCCACCTCGCATCTCCGTGTCTTCGTGCCTTCGTGGTTCAAAAAGATCAACGCTCATCCGCGTCATCCTCGGTTTTCCGGATCAGCCGATCTTCACCGCGCGGTGGACGAGGACGGCAACCAGAGCCATGGCGCCGTCGGCGGCGCCCGAGAACCACACTGACCAGGGGGTGTCGGCAATCAGCGAGCCGCCGATCAGGAAAAGGAAGGCGAAGGTCTTCGCGAGCACCAGGAGGTCGACAGTTTTCGATCGGCGGTACTCGAGGAGGTAACCGGCCGCGAGGACGAAGTGGAAGGCCCCGGCCTGCCAGATGAAGAAGATGGGGTCGGCGCCGGCCCACCCGGCGAACTCCACCGCCCACTCGGAGAAGAACATCAGCATCACCCCGACGGCGATGCTGTGCAGCGCGATCAGCACGATCAGGACCCGTTCGTGAGTCTCGGTCAGCCGCAAGCCCATCACTCCCACCACACATCCGGATCCAACGGCGGATCACGACGGCTGACCAGGAGACCATGTTTCTCGAGCTCCTCGATCACTGTTTCGACCACCAACGGGACCGCCGCTTTCACGCTCGCAGACAGGCTCGTGCCCTGCCCGGTGTTCTCGGGGACCACGCCGACCAGGACGATCTCGTCCGGGTTGCAGTCGGAGAACTCGGTCGCCATCAACGCCTCACGCAGCCCGGGTTGGTGCGGGCTCATGCGGGGCGGCGGCGGCTTGGCGACGATCTCGCGGTTGCGGATCAGCTTCAACGTGCCCGGCGGCTCGCTGCCCTCCACGGTGTCGAGAATCAGCACGAAGCCGGCGTCGGCGAGGTAGGGCGTGAAGTCGAGACCCGGGGTCCCGGCGTCGATCACCTCGATCGGAGCGGGAAACTCGTAGCCGGCCTCGAGCACCTTGATGGCGTACGGGCCGAGCCCGTCGTCCGAACAGAGCACGTTGCCGACGCCGAGAATCCGGACAGGTTTGGAATCAGTCATCGGCAGATGATGCCAGAGCCGCCGCAAAGAAGACAGCCATCGACGTTCCATTTTCCCATATTTTTTGGTCCACGGCCCCAGGTTTCGGACCGGAAACATGGAACAGACAAAAAAGGCCGGGAGGCGCGCTCCCGGCCGAATCAGCTCTGGAAATCCCGATTTCAGAATTTCGAATTCACGATCTCTACAGCACCCGCACCTTGGACAGCTCCTTGCCCTCCGGGTCGTGGGTGTGGATGGCGCATGCCAGGCACGGATCGAAGGAGTGCACCGTGCGCAGGACCTCGAGCGGCCGTTCCTCGTCGGCGATCGGATTGCCGACCAGCGAAGCCTCATACGGACCGAGTCGGCCGGCAGCGTCGCGCGGCCCGGCATTCCAGGTCGAGGGCACCACGCACTGGTACCGCTTGATCTTGCCGTCCTCGATCACGCACCAATGCGACAGCGCACCGCGCGGCGCCTCGTGGAATCCAAAGCCCTGGATCTCGCCCCGCGGGAACTCGAACGGGGTGAAGATCTCGGTGTCGCCCGAGGCGATGTTGTTGACCAGGGCCTCCCAATCGGCAAGCGCCTGATGGGCAATGACCCGCGCACGGATCATGCGCGCCGCGTGGCGGCCGAGGGTCGAGTGCAGCACGGCCGGAGTCAGGTTGGCGCCGGCGATCTTGCCCGCGGTCTGCAGGGTTTCGGTGGCGAACTTGGTCGTCAGCTCGTCTCCTGCCGCGAGCGCCGCCAGCACCTGGGCGAGCGGACCCACCTGCATCGGCTGGTCTTCGAAGCGCGGCGACTTCACGAACGAGTACTTGCCAGCGGGATCGAAGTCGTTGTAAGCGGGGACCGTGTCCTCCTCCCACGGATGCTTCTGCCAGTCGCCCTCATACCACGAGTGGGCGATGCCCTCCGCGACGTTGTCCTTGAAGTAGGGGTCGTTGAACGAGGTGATCGCCTTGAAGGTTCCCAGGTCCTTGTTCATGATCGTGCCGCCCGGCATTCTGAACTCGGTGCCCTCGGGGTTCGTCGGCAGATCCGGGACCGACAGATAGTTCGTGACCCCGGCGCCATAGCCGAGCCACGGCGCGTACATGGCGCCGATGGCGCAGATGTCCGGGAAGTAGACCTGATCGACGAACGTCTTCACCTCATCGAACCAGTTCTTGATCGACCACAAGTGCGACATGTTGAGGGTCGCTTCGTTGTCGAAGTTGATGGCGTTGGCGACGCCACCGACCGCCAGGTTCTGGATATTCGGGGTCTTGGAACCGAGCAGCGCGACCACCTTGTTGGCCGTCTTCTGCGCCTCGAGGGCCTGCAGGTAGTGGGCCACCGCCAGGAGGTTGACGTCCGGCGGCAGGTCCATGGCCGGGTGGCCCCAGTAGCCGTTGGTGAAGATGCCGAGCTGGCCCTTGGACACGAAGTCGGCGAGCTTGGCCTTGACCGCCTTGAGCTCCTTCTCGCCGTTGCCGGGCCAGTCCGACAACGACTCGGCGAGCTTGGCCGTGGTCTTCGGGTTGCCGTCGAGGGCGGACACCACGTCCACCCAGTCGAGCGCCGACAGATGGTAGAAGTGCACGATGTGGTCGTGCAGCGCGTGGGCGGAGATCAGGAGATTCCGAATCAGCTGGGCGTTGATCGGCGGATTGATGCCGAGCGCGTTCTCCACCGCCCGTACCGAGGCGATAGCATGCACGGTGGTGCACACGCCGCAGATGCGCTGGGTGAAGATCCACGCGTCGCGCGGATCGCGACCCTCGAGGATCTTCTCGATGCCGCGCCACATCTGACCGGACGACCAGGAGTTCTGGACCTTGCCCCGGTCGACCTCGACGTCGATGCGCAAATGACCCTCAATCCGAGTGATCGGGTCAACTGTGATCGTTCTGGCCATATGGCCCCCCCTTTCAGGCAGCCGACCCGGCGACACGCGTGCCGCTCAGAATCGGGTAACGTTTGACGATGACGATGTACAGGAAGACCTCGAAGGCAACCACTCCGAGCGTGATCAGGAGCTCGAGGGTGGATGGGAAGTACGACCAATTCTCGCCCGGGTTGAACGCCACGATATAGGCGTCGAAGCGATAGAGCCCGCCCGCCAGCATGATCAGGATCGAGGAGCGGAAGATCACTCCGAAGTCACCGCGGTCCTTCGCGCGCCACAGCATCAGGATCGGCAGAACCACCAGCGCGATCTCGATCCAGAACATCACGCTCAGGAATCCCGACGTGAAGGTCAGACCGAGTTCCCCGGCGACGATGATGTCGAAGAACCGTAACAGCAGGAACAGCGACAGCACGACCACCATCGCGCCGGACAGCGACGTCAACATCGAGTCCTCGCGCTCACGCTTGAAGACCGAACTCGAGACCGCCGACTCCCACACCACTACGGCGTAGCCCATGCCGATGCACGAGATGAGGAACAGCAGCGGGATCCAGCCCGTGTGCCACAGCGGGTGGAGCTTGTTGCCGGCGAGCAGCATCACCGTCCCGAGGGACGACTGGTGCATGGTCGGCAGCAGCACGCCGAGCGCGATGATCCAGATCAGGGCTTTGTCGTAGAACTTGAGGCCGACCTTGGCGAACGAAATCAGAGCCGAGCTCTTCGAGGTCGCCTCCCATTTCTCGAGGAAGGCCGGACCCAGCTCGATCCACAGGACGCCGGCGTAGGCCATGATGCACAGCGCCACCTCGAGCAGCGCCGAGTTCCAGTTGTAACTGAACATATCGGGGAAGCCGCCGAGCGGTATCCGCCAGATCCCCCACCAGCGACCGACGTCGATGACGACCGAGATGCCCGCCATCGAGTAGCCGAGGGCGCTGGTCAGCAGGGCGGGCCGCACCAGCGGGTGGTACTTGCCCTTGTTCAGGATGTAGGCGAGGATCGCGATCGCGTAACCGCCACACGCCAGCGCGGTGCCGGTGACCACGTCGAAGGCGATCCAGATGCCCCACGGGTAGCCGTCGGTCAGGCCGGAGACCGGTCCGATTCCGACCAGGAACCGGTACAGCAGGATCACCAACCACAGGCAGAGAAACAGCCCGAGGAATTTCGTGAAGCGGTTGAAGAAGATCGGGCCGCCGACGGGTTCAGCACGGTGCTCACTCATCGGAACCCTCCTGTTTCTTGCTCGCGCGGCGGTTTCGCCACATCACGGCACCGAGCATGCCGTACAGCGCCACCGGTGCGATGAAGCCCTGGTAGACGCCGTGCTGGATGTTGCGCGCCAACTCGCCGACGCCCTCGTCGCCGAGCTTCGGCAGGCCCAATTTCTCGAAGTCGACGCCGGCCAGGTACAGCACCTGGGTGCCTCCGCCCTCGGTGTCGCCGAAGATCTGCGGACTACCCGCAGGGTAGTACCGTTCCGGATGATCCGCGACGCGCTGGCGGGCGTCGGCCAGCAGCTCCTCGTAGGTACCGAAGATGACCGCATCCACCGGACAAGCCTGGCAGCAGCCGGGCTCGGCGCCCTCGCGCAGGCCGCCGGTCTCGGTGTCAACGATGATGTGGTTGCACAGCTCGCACTTGACGATCTCTGGAACCGGAGTGTCCCACTCGAACTTGGGGATGTTGTAGGGGCACGCCACCTGGCAGTAACGGCAGCCGATGCAGCGGTCCGGAAGCCAGGTCACGATGCCGAACTCGCGCTTCTTGAACGAGCCGATCATGCACGCGTTGACGCATCCAGGGTCGATGCAATGCATGCACTGCTGCTTCATGTACGACAGCTCGCCCTCGGCCTGGTAGCGCTTGATGATGTTCTTGGTGTCGCCGCTCAGGTCCTTGGGCGGGTCGTAGAGGTTCCCTTCCAAGTTGTTGGCCTGCTTGCACGCCACGACGCACGCCTGGCAGCCGATGCAGCGGGTCGCATCGTAGAGCATGCCCACGGCGTCCGGCGGCGCTTTCAGGGCCTCCGAGGCACGGGCCGGAGTCGCCGCGGTCGAGGCCGCCGCTCCGGCGCCCGCCACGGCGAGCCCCTTGAGCATCGTCCTTCGATCCATGGTCATGACGACTCCTCCTCCTTCTCCGCCATCTTCTTCGAGGCCATCAGCGCGCCGCCGACCACGGCACCGCCGATCAGGCCCGCCACTCCGGCCGCGGCCGCCGACGGGCTGGCGCGGTGGTCGGGGTAGATGGGCGGTACGGCACCTTCCGGCAGGGCCGACTCCTCATGGAGCGGCTTGTGGAACGCGACGCCCTGCTCGGTGCATCCGAAGCACGGATGGCCGATGCCGATCGGCCACGCACCCGGCACCCCACCGAAGTGCAGCGTCGAGCAGTTGGCGTGAGTCTCCGGCCCCTTGCAGCCGAGGGCAAAGAGACAGTAGCCGAGCTTGTGGCCCTCGTCGCCGTACTCACGCGCGAAACGACCGTGGTCGAAGTGCGCGCGGCGCGGGCAGTGCTCGTGGATGGTGCGGCCGTAGGCGAAGAGCGGCCGGCCCTTGTCGTCGAGCGCCGGCAGCGCGCCGGTGGTGACGAACTGGAGAACCGTGCCGAGGAAGTTGTAGGGGTTCGCCGGGCAGCCCGGGATGGTGACCACGGTGGTGCCCTCGAGAATTTGCGGCGCGCCGGTGGCGTCGGTCGGGTTCGGGTCGGCGGACGGGATGCCCCCCCACGATGCGCACGAGCCGATGGCGACCACCGCGCCGGCCTGGCCGGCCACCTCGTTCAGGATATCGATCGCGGTGCGGCCGCCGATCTGGCAGTAGATGCCGCCATCCTTGCGCGGGATCGCGCCTTCGACGACGCACACATACTGGCCGGCATGCTCTTCCATCGCCTGGTGCAGCGCATCCTCGATCTGATAGCCGGCCGCCGCGAACAACGTCTCGTGGTAGTCCAGCGAAATCAAGTCGAGGATCAGCTCGCCGATGCCGGGGTGCGAGGTGCGCAGGAGCGACTCTGTGCACCCGGTGCATTCCTGGAAGTGGAGCCAGATGACCGACGGTTTCAGGCCGGCCTTGGCAGCCTCCGCCCATTGGACACCCACCGAAGCAGGCAGCCCGACGGCGGCGGCCGCCATCATGCACGCCTTGACAAAGTCCCTTCGATCCACGCCCTCCCCACGAGGGGCGTCGTCGGGCACGTTCAACCTCAGATCCCTCCTACCCATAATGGCCTCCTTTGAAAATTCGCCATGAGAATCCCCACATCGATTTTCCTCGCCACACACTACGCCGAGAATCTGCCGACTGTCAATAAACAAACTGCGCAGGATTCATAATCTCAAATTCGCTCAATGATGTGAATGCGATTCATTTGCAAGTTCGAGCCGGCAGAATGACTGATTTCTGCATGAACTGGCGAAAGACGGAAAAGCACAAAAAGGTCGATTCACACCTGATATGTGCACCTAACGCTCACATCGACCCTTCGGTGTGGACTCCGCTTGGCGCCGACGACTGACTCGATTCGAAGGCACGACGGCATGGCAGCACGACATCGAGAACGCTTCCTCTCGAAGATCGAGATTGAGTTGCCGGATGTTTTTCCGTCACCACCAAAACGTTGATGGCGGACGATCAATGCTGCGGCGGCTCGAGTTTGCCGTCGTCGACGTACTCCCGCACCCACCCCTTGACCAGCCCCGTCAGCAGCAGGATCGAGATCAGGTTCGGGATCGTCATCAGGCCGAGGGCCATGTCGCCGAAAGCCCACACCAGCTCCAGGGAGTACACCGCGCCGAGGAAGTGCGCGATGCAGAAGACGACGCGATAGGGCACGACCCACCGCGGTCCGGCCAGATAGAGGATCGAGCGGTCGCCGTAATAGGACCAGCTGATGGCCGTCGACAGCCCGAAGAAGAAGACCGCGATCGTGACCAGCAGGTACCCGCGCCCGAAGGCGATGTCGCCGAGCCCTCTCTCGAAGGCCCACGCGGTCAGCGGGGAACCGTTCTGCATCGCGGAGCCGCGCACCACCAGGGTACCGGACACCGGGTTGCCGTCCTGGTCGAGGACCACACCCCCGCTGAGTTCGCCGCCATCGCCTTCCTCGAGGACGATCAGGCCCGAGAAGGGATGCAAATTGCGGAGCAGGACGGGATCGTCCGTGATCAGGAACTCGGGCTCGTCCACCAGGGCGTGGTTGCGCACCAGGCCGAAGCCGATGGGAAGTCCGTCGCGCACCACCTGCGAGCCGCTCACGAGGTCATCGGGAGCGACCGCCCCATTGACCCGGACCTCCGCTCCGGCCCGAACCGCGGTGATGGCCGACTGCTCGTTGACCAGCAGCTGCTGCTCCTGCTTGTCGGTCCAGACGCCGGTGATCAGGATCACGAGGCCGGTCATGGTGCAGATTATGAGGGTGTCGATGAAGGGGCCGAGCATGGCCACCACACCCTCGCGAATGGGCTCGTCGGTCTTGGCCGCGGCGTGCGCGATCGGCGCCGAGCCCTGTCCCGACTCATTCGAGAACAGTCCGCGCTTGATCCCCCACGTGAGCATAAAGATGAAGGTTCCGCCCGCGAAACCTCCGATCTGGGCCGCCGGCGTGAAGGCGGAGGAGACGATCAGCGCCAGCGTCCCCGGCACCTCGGCGATGTTGAGCAGCAAAACCAACAGGCTCGATCCGACGTAGAGAACAGCCATGAACGGCACCAGCTTCGAGGTCACTCGCCCGATGCGGCGGATGCCGCCGAGGATGACCGCTGCGACCAGCGAGGCCAACACCAGCCCTGTCACCCAGGTCGGCACGCCGAGATCCTGGCGGAACTGGTCGGCAACGGTGAAGGACTGCACCGCGTTGCCAGATCCGAAGGAGGAAACCACAGCGAAACAAGCGAACGCCACCGCCAGCGGCTTCCATCGTCGGCCGAGTCCGCGCTCGATGGAGTACATCGGCCCGCCCGCCGCCGAACCGCCCGGCAGGATGATGCGGGTCTTCATGGAGAGCGTGCACTCGGTGAACTTGAGCGCCATGCCGAAGACCGCGGTCACCCACATCCAGAACAACGCGCCCGGCCCGCCGTAGTGGATGGCGGTGGCGACGCCCGCAATATTGCCGATTCCGACTGTGGCCGACAGCGCGGTCGTCAGCGCCTGAAAGTGGGAAAGGTCGCCCTCGTGCTCGGGATCATCGTACTCGCCGCGGATCACCCGCAGGCCGTGCCGAAAGTAGCGGACCTGGATCCAACCCAGTCGCAAGGTGGTGGCGAGGCCGGTTCCGACCAGCAGCACCACGAGCAGCGGCATCTGCTCCGGCCATCCCCAGACGATGCCGCTGACGGTCTCGATGGCTCCGCGCACCCACTCAAAGACTGTGTTCATGCCGCGTCCCTCTGCACGCCGTGCTGATCAAAAAAAACAGCCGAAGAGCCGGACAACCCCGCGGCGAGCCGACCTACTCTAGCCGAGCCCAGCAGCCGATCGCAACCGGCGCGGCTATAATCCGCGCCCAGGGAGGCCCCCCATGCTGCATCCTACACCGCATGTTCTGCTCGCCCTGGTCACCTTCCTTGCAGCGTGCGGAGTTCCGTCCGATGACCGCGGCACCAGTCCGGCGACCACCCGGTCGACGCACGACACCACCACTCTCACCGACCCGCCCGTAGCCGCCAACCCGCTGGCTTCCGAGGTCACCCCCGACCCGAAGATCACCGGCGCATGGGCCGGCATCCGGGTCCTGGTCTCAGACCACGAGCTGCACCACCAGATGGCCTTCGAAGCCGAGATCGGGAGAGCGACGGTCCTCGGCGACACCGGGCTCACCCTGACCCCTGAGACGTTCCTGCCCGACTTCGTGATGAACGACGGAGAAATCCGCAGCCGCTCCTCCCAACCCCACAACCCCGCCGCACTGGTCTCGATCACAGAACCCGGAGCACCTGCATACCGGGGCTGGATGTTCGCCGCCATGCCCGGGATCCCGCCCTACCCCCATCCCGAGTACAGGGTGGTGCTGTTGGAGGGAATTCCGGCCGAGTCGCCTGCTGATTGAAGCGGAGCGCCCCCGGCCTCTGATGCCGATGATGCGCGTCCTTGAACGGTGGCGGTGGCGGTGGCGGTGGCGGTGACGGTGACGGTGGCGGTGACGGTGGCGGT
>CAZSTH010000010.1:0-63040 GCA_964609835.1 uncultured Thermoanaerobaculia bacterium | reverse complement strand
CATCTTTCGGCCAACGCGCCGCCACCGCCTCGACGGCGGCTGTGCGATCCGCGCCGACACTGGTGGCCACCTGGACGTACTCGGAGGCCTTCTCCTCGAGCAGGCGGCACCGCTCGGCCTCGAGTTCGCGGTTGCTCAGGTCGGACACGAACGTGCCTTCCCCCCGGCGGACCGTCAGCAAGCCGGCATCGGTCAGACCCCGGTAGGCCTTCGAGACAGTGGCTGGATTGACCCGCAGTGATCGAGCCAACTCGCGCACCGACGGCACGGCCGCTCCCGCCGGCAACGCGCTGGAGGCCACCAGCCGGCGAACGCCGTCTTCGATCTGGCGCCAGATCGGGGCGGCGGCGGACGGATCGACGTCGAGGAGGGATCGCATCTCCATCACTGTATCACTTATGTAATACAGCATGCCACATGACGAGCCGTGTCAAGAGGCCGGGCTGAGGCTCGAGGCTCGAGGCTCGAGGGAGCACATGCTCGGTCTCGGGCCTCACAATGTCAAACCCCAGGTCTCGAGTCCCGGATCCCGGCCGGTCGGTTGGGCTCAAGCCCCAGGCCCGGGGGCCAGGTCGCAAGCCGGGTGACTGGGTGGCCATTCTGAATTCCGAAGGTACCCCTGTATGATCGGTGCCGCAATGGAGTCGCTTCCATGAGAGGTATCATCCTCGCCGGTGGGTCCGGCACCCGACTGCATCCCGTGACGCGGGTGGTCAGCAAACAGCTGCTGCCCGTGTACGACAAACCGATGGTCTACTATCCGCTGAGCCTGCTGATGCACGCCGGAATCCGCGAGGTTCTCGTCATCTCCACCCCGCGTGATCTGCCGGCATTCGAGGAGCTGCTCGGTGACGGCAGCCGCATAGGCATGCAGTTCTCGTACTGCGAGCAACCGCGGCCGGAAGGCATCGCCCAGGCCTTCATTCTCGGTCGGGACTTCCTCGCCGGCGGCGCGGCGGCGCTGGTTCTCGGCGACAACATTCTGCACGGCCCGGGCCTGGCCGCCATGCTGCAGGAGTGTGCGACGCTCGAGGACGGCGCACGCATCTTCGGCTACCGCGTCCGCGACCCGGAACGCTACGGTGTGGTGGCGTTCGACGACAGCGGTCGCGCGCTGTCGATCGAGGAGAAGCCGCAGACCCCGAAGAGCGCATTCGCGGTGCCCGGGCTCTACTTCTACGGTCCCGACGTCTGCGAGCTCGCGGCCGAGCTTCGACCGAGCGCCCGCGGCGAGCTCGAGATCACCGATCTCAACCTGAGCTACCTCCGCGATCACCGCCTGCGCGTGAGCGTGCTCGAACGGGGTTTTGCCTGGCTCGACGCCGGCACCCACCGCAGCCTCATCGAGGCGTCGAACTTCATCCAGGCCATCGAGGAACGCCAGGGGCTCAAGATCGGATGTCTGCAGGAGATCGCCTGGAACACGGGCTGGATCAGCACGGACCGGTTCCGCAGCGAGGTGGAGGCGGCGGGCGGATCGACCTACGGCCAGTACCTCCGCGAGGTGCTGGAGGCGGCGGAGGCCTCCGGTGCGGGTGGCTGAAACGACCATTCCCGAGGTCAAGCTGATCACACCCGAGGTCCACGAGGACGAGCGGGGGTTCTTCATGGAATCGTGGAATCGACGCCGGTGGCGCGAGGCCGGCATCGACTGCGATTTCGTTCAAGACAACCACTCGCGGTCGTGCCGCGGGGTCCTCCGCGGGCTCCACTACCAGCTGGTCCGCGGGCAGGCCAAGCTGGTGCGGGCGACTCGGGGGCGGGTCTTCGACGCGGTTGTGGACATTCGACGCGGCAGCCCTTCGTTCGGGCGGTGGGTCGGCTGCGAGCTGAGTGCCGAGAATCGGCGGCAGCTGTTCGCACCGGCAGGCTTCGCGCACGGTTTCCTGGTTCTCAGCGACGAGGCGGAGTTCCAGTACAAGTGCTCCGAGTTTTACGATTTCGAGGACGAGAGGGGCCTGCCCTGGAACGATCCGGGGATCGGGATCGAGTGGCCGCTCGACCGCCTCACACCGATTCTGTCCGCCCGCGACGGTCTGTGGCGGTCACTGGCAGAGACCACCGACGACGACCTCCCGAGATACGTTCCGTGACAGCGCCGGACCACACTCCGCGATCGATGCTTGTGACCGGCGGCGCCGGTTTCATCGGCTGCAACTACGCGCGGTTCGCGCTCGAAAACGACCCCGAACTCCGGGTCATCGTGCTCGACGCCCTGACCTATGCGGGCCACCCGGCCAATGTGCGTGACCTCGGCCCCCGTTTCGGCGACAGATTCCGCTTCATCCATGCTGATATCCGCGAGCCGCAGGCGCTGCGCCGGGCCTTCGAGGCCGATGAGGTCGACACCGTCGTCCACCTTGCGGCAGAAAGCCACGTCGACCGCTCGATCGACGGCCCACTGGATTTCATCGACACCAACGTCCGCGGCACGGCAAATCTCCTCGAGGCGGCGCGCGCGGCGTGGCGCGGCCGCTTTGACGTGCGCTTCCACCACGTCAGCACCGACGAGGTCTTCGGTTCCCTGGGCGGCGACGGCCTGTTCAACGAGACGACCCCGTACGACCCGTCGAGCCCCTACTCCGCGTCGAAGGCGGCGGCGGACCATCTGGTGCGCGCCTGGCACCGGACCTACGACCTGCCGGTCACGCTCTCCAACTGCTCGAACAACTACGGCCCCTTTCAGTTCCCCGAGAAGCTGATCCCCCTGATAATCCGCAACGCGGCCGCCGGCCTCCGGCTGCCGGTCTACGGCCAGGGAGCGAACGTGCGCGACTGGCTGCACGTGAACGACCACTGCCGCGCCCTCGATCTGGTGGTGCGCCACGGACAGCCCGGGCGGACCTACAACGTCGGCGGCCACGGCGAGCGAACCAACCTCGAGGTGGTGCACGCGATCTGCGACCTCGTGGACGAGCTGCAACCGGAGACCGGCGGCAGCCGCAGGGGGCTGATCGAGTTCGTGGCCGACCGTCCAGGCCACGACCTCCGCTATGCCATCGATCCGGCCCGCATCACGAGCGAGCTCGGCTGGTCGCCGAAGCACCAGTTCGAGGACGGCCTCCGCGAGACCGTCCGCTGGTACCTCGAGCACGAGGCGTGGAGTGAAGACGTGACCGCCGACCGCTACGACGGGAGCCGACTCGGACTCGACACCTGATATCAACCCGCGATTCTCGATCGTGAGTTCTCCCCGCTGACCGCTCCCGACTCACGGTGGGCGATCGACTCACGTTCGAGAATCGCGGAATCAAAATGTCAGCTGGATCATCGCCCGAACGCGGTAGTCGACCTGATCGGCCGCGCGCGCGATCGGTGAGGCGGCACCGCCGATGACCGCATCGGGGTCGGCGGCGAAGGTCCGCTCGAGCCTCGAGGCGTCGAACTGCATCTTGTGGCGATGCCACTGGCTGATGAACCAGTTGACACCGATCGACAGCTCCGAGATCGACGCCTCGAGCGCCGGCACCCAGTCGTCGCCATCGGCCACCTCGGCCACACCGAGACCCGAGGCGACCGCGGCGCCGTAGCTCGGATCACGCAGCCGGTCGGTGGTCGCGTAGCGCGCCCGAAGCTCGATATTCGGCGGCACCAGGAACCAACCGAGCTCGGCGCGCCAGCCACCACGCTCGAAGTCCGAGCTCTCGAGATCGTAATCGTAGACCTCTCTCGCCCACTCGAGGTCGGCCGAGACACCGCGGAAGCGCAGCATGGCCGCGAGGTCCCAACCATGCTCGGAAAAGCCGCCGCCATCCGTTCCGGAGTTCGAGTACGCCGACGCGAGCAGTCCGAGCTTGAGCCGCCGGCTTGCCTCGACATCCCCCATCCACCGCCAGTCGACGAAACCCCACGGGTGAAAGCCGACCCTGACCGAGTAGAGATGATCTGTGCCGTCGTTCGAGAGGCCGGCGGTGCTGCGGCCCTGCCAGAAGCCGGCCTGGTACTCGAAGGTGGGAGTCGAAGCCGATCCCCGTTGGCCACGAAGCTGCACCCCCTGCGAGCGGTAGAGGGTCAGGCCGCCGGTGGCGTAGCCGGTGTCCGCCAGCCACGTCAACCCGAAGCGCCCGGTGCCGCCGCCCGGGTAGCGCGGGCCGGGTTCGTCTGCCGGCCCCGCGTCGATGTCGGTCTCGCCGGAGAAAACCGATCGCTCGACCATGCCGAGGCCGGCGCCAGAGTTGAGGAACTCGAGCCCGTAGCCGATCTTGTTGCGTCCCGCGCCGACCCGGAAGAGATCCGAGAACTCGTACTCGACCCAGAGGTCGTGGGCGTTGATGGTCCGGGTCGGCTCGAGCTGGATGTGGATGAAATAGGTGAATCTGGGATCGAACGCGTGCCCCGCGAAGTAGAGCCTTGCACGCCGCATGTAGAAGTTCGAGTAGTCGGTGTCGTTGAATCTGATCTCGGGATCGTAGTCGACGTAGCTGTAGCGGAGCTGGATCAGGCCGTTGATTCGTAGGAAGAAATCGCCGTTCGCATCACCGAACCGAAAGCCCTCGTCGTAGGTCAGGCCGAGGATCTTGTCCGGTTCACCATTGTCGCCGGCCGCGACCGGCACGCCCCAGGCAAGCACGAGCGCGAAACCGATCAGGTAACGTGCAGCCCTCAATTCCTACCCCCTCCAAACCCGCACCGGATTATAGACAGCTTTGTGGCAGATTTCACAAAGCGTTGCCGCACCCGGCCGCAATCTTCCGCGGCCGAGAACCGGAACTGGAGTTCCCCTAATCTACTGCGACTTCGAGGGTTTTGATCTTTTCCCACAGGGTCTTGCGGCTGATGCCGAGCAGCTCGGCAGCCTCGGCGCGCTTTCCCTGGGTTGCCGTCAGGGCCGCGCGGATGGCCTCCACCTCCGCCCGTTCCACAGCCGTTTGTATCGGCACCACCCGTGCCGAATCCTCGGACAGAAGCGTGGGAGACCCGCCGCGGACATTCGGCGGCAACTCCTCGACGCCAACCACGGGCCCGCGGCAGAAGAGGACCGCCCGCTCGATCACGTTGCGCAGCTCGCGGACGTTGCCGGGCCACGGGTACATCTCGAGCAGCTCGATGGCGTTGTCGCTGAATCCCTCGATCTCGCGTCGGCGGTTGGCCGCGAACTCGCGCAGGAAGGCTTCCGCCAGCAGGGGTACGTCCTCGCCGCGTTCGCGCAGCGGCGGCAGGTCGATGGCGACGGTGTTGATCCTGAAGTAGAGATCCTCACGGAACCGACCCTGCCGGATCTCCTCTTCGAGCGACCGGACCGAGGCGGACACGATCCGCACATCGACGTCGATCGGACGGTTGGAGCCGAGCCGCTCGATCTGGCGCTCCTGGAGCACTCGCAGCAGCTTGACCTGGAAGGTCAGGGGCAGCTCCCCGATCTCGTCGAGGAAGAGCGTGCCGCCGCTGGCCGCCTCGAAGCGTCCAATGCGCCGCTCGGAGGCGCCCGTGAATGCGCCCTTCTCATAGCCGAAGAGCTCGCTTTCGATCAGCGACTCGGGCAGCGACGCACAGCTGACACGGAGGTAGGGCTTTGCCCGCCGCGGTGAGTTGAAATGGATCGCCGAGGCGACCATCTCCTTGCCGGTTCCGCTCTCGCCGTGGACGATGACCGAGGCATCCGAGTCGGCGACCAGCCGGATGAGCTCGAAGACCTCCTGCATCGCTTTCGACTTGCCGATGATATTGGCAAAGGAGTGGCGCTGCTCGAGCTGCGCCTGGAGGCGCACGTTCTGCTCCTTGAGCACCCGCACCGAGCAGACGTTGCTGAGCCGCACCACCAGCTGCGCCATGGAAAACGGCTTGGCGATGAAGTCCGCCGCGCCTTCGCGCATCGCTTCGACCGCACGGTCAACCGTACCATGGGCAGTGATGATGATGACGGTCGTGTCCGGATTGAGGGCCTTGATGCGTTTGAGGAGTTCGATGCCGCCGAGGCGGGGCATCACGAGGTCGCTGAGCACGAGATCATGCTGGTGTTGCTCGAAGAGCGCGGCGCCCTTGACGCCGTCTTCTGCGACGTCGACGGCCCAGCCCTCTTTCCGGAGAGCGTCGGCCATCGTGATACGGAGCAGTGGCTCGTCCTCGACGATCAACAGCCGGTGCCCGCAGATCTTCATGACGGAGCTCCCTCGTCCCACTCCCCAGGTACCGCAGCCATGATCACACGGAAGGTGGTGCCGCGACCAACCGTCGACTCGAGCTCAATCGTTCCCCCGTGGACGGCGACGATGCTGCCACTGACCGCCAGACCGAGCCCGGTTCCCTCACCGACCTCCTTGGTGGTGAAGAATGGATCGAAGACCCGGTCCCTGATGTCGGCTGGGATTCCGGTCCCCGAGTCGCGCACCTCGGCGATGACCTTGCCGCCGCGCACGCGCGTTCGGAGGCGAAGGGTGCCACCCCCCGGCATGGCATCGAGCGCGTTCAGGAAGAGGTTGAGGAACAGCTGCTCCATCTGGAAGTGGTCCGCTTCCACAACCGCGGGGTTCGCATCGAAATCGGTCGCGACCTCGACTCCGCCGGCGCGCAGCTGGTACTCGACGAGCTCGATGACGTGCTTCATGTTGTGGTTGATCGAAGTCGGCTCGAGCTTGATCTCACGCGGCCGTGCGAAGTTCAGGAGGTTGGCGACGGTCCTTTCGATACGCCGGAGACCGTCGGCGATCAGGCCGAGATAGCGGTCGCGCATCTCCTCGTCTTCCGGGTTGTCGCGCAGGTTCTCGATGCTCGCCAGCACTCCGGCAAGGGGATTGTTGACCTCGTGGGCGACGCCGGCCGCGAGGGTCCCGACCGCCGCCATCTTCTCGGTGTGGGCGAGCTGCGCGCGCTGCAGCTCTTCGCGCTCCCGCGCCGCTTCGAGCTCGTCCATCATGCGGTTGAAGACATCACCGAGCTCGGCCACCTCGTCGCCGCGCCGGGCGGGCGCGCGCACGGTCAGGTTGCCCTCACCAGCCTTCTTCATGGTCTGGTTGAGGTTGAGGATCGGTCGAATCAGGGTCTCCACGTAGAGGGCGGTCATGATCGAGTTTCCCAGCATCAGCACCAGTGCCACCAGGGCCGCACGCTTCGCGACCTCCCGTACCTGCCGCTCGATCGGCGCCAGGGAGTAGCTGATCCCGAGCCAGCCCACCTCCCGACCGCCGTGCCGCAGTCGGGTCCGCACCTCCAGAAGCTGCTTACCGGCCGCCGTCGTCTGCTCGCCGGCGCGGCTGGTGCCGACCTCGATCGAGTTGTCGAGGATTGGGCGCAACCGCTCGTTGATCACGTCCTCTTCGCTGGCGTAGAGAATGCGGAGATCCTCGTCCGCCACCACCACCCGGTGCATGAAGCTGGGATTGCGGGCCATGATCTCGTCGATGTAGGTGGCGACGAGGCCGGGCCGGGGCTCGGCCCCGGGGTCTCCACCCACCGCTTCGGCGATCGGAATCGCCATCGCCTCGGCCAGGCTGACACCGTGATCGACCATGCCGTCGTAGCGGATGCGGCGCTCGTACATCGTGCCCAGCACCGTGACCAGGATCATGGTCACCGCGATCACCGTGTTGGAGTAGAGGAAAAAGCGGATCCGCAGTCCCAGCTTCATCGCCCGTCGCCTCCACCGCCGCAACGTCGCGGCGCGCGGCGCACCGTGCCGCCGACCCGGTCAGCCGGCACGCAGGCTCCGCCTCTCGCGCGCGATCCGGGACGCCAGAGCCTCGCCGCCGAGCCCTTCGTCGACCTCACACACGCCTCTCCAACCGCGCTCGCGGGCGCGGGCTGCGGCCTCTGCACCGGCGCACCACGCGACGGCATCGGCGTCCAGCGCTGCCGAGTCGCGGAGGTCGTCGAGCCAGTCGACGTCTATCCTCGAGGTCACCAGCACCCCATCGATCGGCAGCGCGGACGCCACCACACGTGCGGACGGCGTCACCGGCAGCGGCACCACCACCACGTCGGCGCCGGCTGCCTCCAGCGCCTCGGCCTGGAGCCGGTTCGACTCCGTGGTGAGCAGGCGGAGGCCGGCCAGCGGCAGGGCGTGGTACCAGTCGAGACGGGCGGCGTGCTCGACGGTTGGGCCGATCACGAACAGGGCCGGTGGCTGCAGATCCGCCGCTTCGACGTCGCGCTGCAGGTGTTCGAGGTTCGAGACCACCCGGCGCTGTGCCGAGGTGGTTCCGCGCTCGATCATGGCTGCGGGCGTCGACGGCTCCATCCCGGACGCCATCAGCTCGTGCACCACCATCGGCAGCGCGGTGACGCCCATGTAGCCCACCAGAGTGGCGCTCCGATCCTGGCCGAGCAGGTCCCAGCGCACCTGCGGCCCGTCGCGCTTGATCGCCTCGTGGGCGGTGACCAGAGTGAGGCGGACGGCTTGCCGGCGATGCGTCGCAGGGATGCCCGCCCACGCCAGCGCGGCAACCCCCGACGTCACACCCGGCACCACCTCGAAGGGGACATTTTCCGCCGCGAGCACCTCCGCCTCCTCGCCGCCCCGTCCGAAGACGTAGGGATCGCCGCCCTTGAGACGCACCACCCGCTTGCCCTCACGCGCCAAACGCACCAGCAGGGCGTTGATCTCCTCCTGCGGCATTGGGTGGATGCCCGCGGTCTTGCCCACCGGGTGCAGCTCCACCGACACCGGCAGGTCGCACGGCAGCGCCGGCGCCGCCAGCCGGTCGTAGACCACCGCATCGGCGGCGTCCAGCCTCCGGCGGCCGCGAATCGTCAGCAGTCCCGGGCAGCCGGGACCGGCCCCGACCAGCGAGACGAAGCCGGTCGCTCCGTCGCTACCGGCCGCGGGCCTCGATCGGCCGCCATCTCGGCGCGCTGCCCGGTGGTCAACCGAACTGTCGAGCCAGGCCCGCTCCTCGGCCTCCGTCGGCACCCTCGCCCGCAACCCTTCCACGTCCACCGTGGCCTCGAAGAAGCGATCGAAGAGTCGGTCTGCGTCGGCCGAAGGCACTCCCAGGGCCCGCACTGACGCCCGAAAGCTGGAGGCCGCGGCCATCCACACCGCCCATTCCTCGCCGATTCGCCGCTCCAGCAGCCGTCGCAGCCGTGAGACGGCGAATGGGGCCTCGCCGGCGGACGAGATCGCCAGCTGGAGCGGCCCGCGCCGAACCCGGCCGGCAAGGTGGAAGGAGCAGTAATCGGGATCATCGGCCACGTTGCACCAGACGCCGTGCGCCTCCGCATCCTGGAAGACGCGGGCATTGACCTCGCGGTCGTCGGTGGCGGCAAAGACCAGGGCCCAGCCTTCAGCAGCATCCCCACGGTAGGCACGCAGCTCGAGAGCGATCTCGCCGCGCTCAGCCATCGCGGCAATCGGCGGCACGACCTCCGTCGCCACCACCTCGACCCGCGCCCCCTCCTCCACCAGGCCCTGGATCTTGCGCAAGGCCACGCCACCGCCACCCACTACCAGGCAACGGCGGTCTCTCACGATCAGCGACACTGGGTACATTCAAACACCCTCAAAACGCTCGTCTTCACGGCTGCTGACGCAACCGTTCCAGAATTGTAACACTGCTCCAGCGCGCGGCTCCAGCGTTACCATCAGGAAACAGTCGGGGCGGGTCCCTCAATCCTGGGGCTCGAGTGCCCGGACGCGCCAGCTCATGCCGCCGCCGAGGTAGCGGGCACGCCGTCCCTGCGACGTCAGCCACCGCACCACCTCGGCCGAACGCGTGCCGTGCGCGCAGGCTACGATGAGCTCCCCGTCGGGCAGCTCCGCGGCTCTGGCCCGCAGCTCGACGGCCTCGATGGCCGCCAGCCTGCCGGCCTCCAGCGGCCGTTCCTGCCGCTCCTCCGGCACCCGAACGTCGAGCACGGTTGCAGAGCCGAGCTCGGCGAGGGGCGACACCGACTCGATGCCCTCGAGCTGGTTGGCGGCCGCCATCGCCAGCACCGCCAACGGGTCGAGTGCCGGAGCGTAGGGCGGCGCATAGGCATGCTCGATACGCTCGAGGTCGTCCACTGTCGCGCCGTTCAAGATGAGCTGCGTGGCAACGTCGATCCGCTTCGCCACCTCGGCCTCCTCGCCAACTCCCTGCACCCCGAGCACCCGCCGGGTCGACGGGTCGTAGACCATGCCGAGGAGCGCGAGCTTGGCCTCCGGCCAGTAGTGAGCCCGGTCCTCGCCACTGATCCACACCGAGCGCACGCCGAGCCCGTCCCCCGCCAGCCGCGCGGCGGTGACCCCGACCGCGGCCACGTTGAGGTCGAAGACCTTGACCGCTGCCGCGCCGGCCACCGGCCCGAAACGGTCGTCCCTTCCGGCGAGGACGTTGCCGAGGACGCGTCCCTGGCGGTTGGCGAGGGAGCCGAGCGGCAGGAAGGCCGGCCCTCCGGTCACCGCGTTCCGGACCTCCACGCAGTCGCCCACCGCCCAGACGTGAGGCACTGTCGTGGCCATCCGGTCGTCAACCCGGATCGCACGGGTCGGTCCAAGCTGCGCGCCGGCTGCCGTCGCGAGCTCCACCCTCGGCGTGACGCCGATCGCCACCACGACCGCATCGGCTTCGACGGTGGTGTCGCCGGCGGTGATCGCGACCCCGTCGTCGGCGGCGGCGATCTCCGACACCGGACATCCGGCCACGACCGTGACATCGTTGGCCTCGAGGTGGCGCGCGACCACCGTGCCGAGCTCCGGATCGAGCAGCTCGGGAAGCGGCGTGGCCGCGGACTCGATGACCGTCACATCGGCGCCCCACAGGCTGTGAAAGGCCTCCGCCAGTTCGCAGCCCACGAGACCGGCACCCACCACTGCGACGTGCTCGATCGCTCCCTGCATGAGGCCGATCTTGAGCGGCTTGACGTCATCCCAGACGTGGAAGGTGTGGACGCGATCGTGCTGCGGGACGCCGGGCAGCCGCCGCGGCGAGGCACCGGTGGCGATCACCAGGTCGTCCCACTCGAGGCGGCGCTCTCCACCCGGGCCCGCGACCGAGAGCGTCCCCAGCTCGATGTCGACGGTCGTCGCCCGCCACGGAGCGAGCACCTCGAGGCCCTTGAGGCCGGCGAAGAACTCGGCATCACGGTCAGCGCCGTACGGGGTCCGACGGAGGGCGCCGAGCTCCTCGATGTCGCCGGAAAGCACGTACGGGAGACCGCACGCGCCGTACGAGAAGACCTCCCCGGCATCCACCACCGTGATCGGGCGGTCAGGCTGCAGCCGGCGCAGCCGGCAGGCGCAGCGCAGCCCCGCAGCCGACGCGCCGACGATCACCACGCGACTCGAATGGTTGCTCATTGGCAACACTCCTCACACAGAAACAGACCCCCGTCCCCGGCGTCGAGCCGGCTGGACGGGGGCCGATGTTGCGGTTTCAATTCCGAATTCCGAAAACGAATCCCGAATTCTGATCTCTCACCTCACGAGTGACTTTTTGACCTGCCCCCTGACCTCGAGCGCGATCTTGTACAGGCCGGTGAGGATCAGCAGCCCAATGGCGTAGATCGCGAGGCTGATCATCAACTCGGGGATCGTCGGTGCGTAGTGGACGACCTCACCCAGCGGGCTCGGCACGAAACCGGCGATGACCATTCCGAGGCCCTTGTCGATCCACAGCGACACCACCACCGCGAGGCAGCCGAAGATGAGCCATGTGTGGTTGTTGCGGGTCTTGGGGTTGATCAGGACCACCAACGCCACCAGCGCGAGGATCGAGGACACCCACATCCACGGCGCGAGCAGGTTCTCGCCATCGAGCCCCATGAACAGGAACTGGAAGTGGTGCACGTGCTCGGGAATGTCGCTGTAGAGCGCGGTGAAGAGCTCCATCAGCACGAAGAAGACGTTGATCACCATGGCGTAGGTGACGATCTTGGCCAGCGTGTCGATCGCTTCGCGGCCGGCGTCGAATGACGAGATCCGTCGCACGATGAACGCGAGCAGGATCAGAATCGCCGGACCGGCAGCGAAGGCAGAGGCCAGGAATCGCGGCGCCAGGATCGCTGTCATCCAGAACGGGCGCGCCGCGAGCCCGGCGTAGAGGAACGCCGTCACGGTGTGGATCGAGACCGCCCACGGGATCGACAGCAGGATGATCGGCTTCAGCCATTTGGGCGGCGGTTCCTCGCGACGCTCGGACGACAGCGTGAAGTGGCTGATGACGACGTTGAGCACCAGGTAGCCGCCGAGGGCAACGGTGTCCCAGAACATCATCGAGTGTGGCGTCGGGTGCAGGAAGACGTTCATGATGCGATTCGGCATGCCCATGTCGACGAAGATGAAGAGCATGCACATGATGACCGCCGGTATGGCGAGGAACTCCCCGAGGATGGTCATCTTGCCGAACGCCTTGTAGTCGTGGAGGTAGTACGGCAGCACCACCATCACCGCCGACGCCGCGACCCCGACCAGGAAGGTGAACTGTGCAATGTAGAAGCCCCACACCACATCCCGGCTGAGGCCGGTGATCGTCAGACCGGCGTGGAACTGCCAGAACCAGCAGGCGACGCCGACACCGATCACCACCAGCAGGGCGAAGATCCACATCCAGTAGTTTCTGGAGCCCGTCAGAGCCTTCTCAAGCATGGCCGCCCTCCCCTTCGAAGACCTCCACAGCCGGCGCCATCTCCTGCAGGGTGCGCGGGTCCTCGACGATGTAGTAGACCTCGGGCCGCGTGCCGAGACCGGGCTTGCGGCGAATGGTCATGTGCTCGGTCAGCATCCGCCGCACCTTGGACTCGGGATCGTTGAGATCGCCGAAGACCAGCTCGTCGTTGTCGCACGCCTCCACGCACGCCGGCTGCTCGCCGCGGGCCAGCCGCTCGTCGCAGAAGGTGCACTTCTCGACCACGCCGCGCATTCGCGTCGGATAGGTGTTGTCGAGGGTCTGCAGGTTGTCCGCGGTCCGCGGATCCTTCCAGTTGAAGCTCCGCGAGCCGTAAGGGCAGGCCACGACGCAGTACCGGCATCCGATGCAGCGGTGCCAGTCCATCATCACGACCCCGTCCTCGGCCCGTTTCCAGGTCGACTGGGTGGGACAGACGCGGGTGCACGGCGGGTTGTCGCAGTGGTTGCACAGCAGCAGCGTCGGTTTGCCCTGGAGGTCCGATCGGACGAAGTGGAACTCCTGCGAGTGGAATGCGGTCTCGAAGTCCTCGCTCCAGATCCACTTGACCTCGTTCTTCGGATCATCGCCGAAGTCAGGCACGTTGTGAGCCCCGTGGCAGGCGGCCACCAGCTTTTCGACCAGGGTGTCGTCCTTGGCGAACTTGCGCAGGTCGACCACCATCGCCAACCGCTTGCCCTCGGTGGCCGGGGGTTCGTGCTCCTGGGATGCCCGGGTGGTGGTGCCGACCGCGGCCGTGCCCGCCGCACCCATCGCCGACAGCCCGGCGATCTTGAGGAATCCTCGTCTGCTGCTCTTCATTACAGCGCCTCCCGAGGTTCGACATGGCAGTCCCAACAGTAGGGTTGGACGGCCGTGAAGTTATGACAGGAATCGCAGAACTGGCTCTTGTTGGAGTGGCAGTCCATGCAGGTGTTGGAGAGGCTCATCTCGAAGCTCTTGCCGGAGAGCTCCGAGGTGTAGGTGCGGACGTCCTCCCGGACCACCCGGTCGCGCCACACGTCGAGCAGCGTCATGTGGTCCGACCGCATGTACTCGACCGCCTCCACGCACTGGGTGGAGCCGTTCGGCGGCATCTGCAGCTCGGGCCGCTCCGGCGATTCCGCGCTCAGCGCGTTGTACCACAGGGGCGAGGTCGCCAGCACCACGAAGACCGCGAGGCCCGCAACGATCTTGCCGGCGTCATGCATCGTCGTCCTCCTTTTCCGGCACCAGAGGTTCGCCGCGCAGGTCGGTGGTGCGTTCGTTCTCGCCTTCCATGATGAGGGCGTTGCCGACCAGCTCGTGGATGCCGCTGACGTCCACACCCGGGGCCCAGTACTCGGCGAGCGGCGGCAGGGTCGCGCGATCGATGGCACAGATGCAGGAGAGCCGGTTGACGTCGTGGTGGTCGCGCGCCCAGCGCACCGCGTTGCCGCGCGGCAGTCCGCCTCGAAGCCGCATCTCCATGTTCTCGTCATTGCCGAGCCCGGCACCGCCCGCGCAGCAGAAGGTGTTCTCGCGAATGGTGTTCTCCGGCATCTCGTAAAAGTGGTTGCAGACCGCGTTGAGCACGTAGCGCGGCTCGTCGAGCAGGCCCATCGCGCGCGACGGGTTGCAGGAGTCGTGGAAGGTGACCCGGAACTTGTCGTTGCGGCTCTTGTCGAGCTTGAGCTTGTTGTTGCGGATGAGATCCGAAGTGAACTCGCAGATGTGCGTCATCTTGGTGGACTTCGCGTTCTCGAAGACGGTGCCGGTCATCGGCGACTTGGGCACCTCGAGGAAGTCCGCCGGACCGTTCATGGTGTTCATGTACTGGTGCATCACGCGCCACATGTGGCCGCACTCGCCGCCCAGGATCCACTTGACGCCGAGCCGCTTGGCCTCGTGGTAGATCTTCCAGTTGAGCTTCTTCATGTACTCCTGGGAGGAGAAGAGGCCGAAGTTGCCGCCGTCCGAGGCGAACGAGCTCAGGGTGTAGTCGAGCCCAATGTGCTCGAAGAGCATCAGGTAGCCGACGAAGGTGTAGGTCCCGGGGTCCGCGAAGTAGTCCGCCGATGGGATCACGAACAGGATCTCGGCGCCCTTGCGGTTGATGGGCGGATCGAGCTGGATGCCGGTCACATCTGCCAGCTCGTCGCACAGGAAATCCACGTTGTCCTTGTAGGTGTGGGGCTGGATACCGAGGTGGTTGCCGGTGCGCTGGCAGTTGGCGACCGGCTCCATGATCCAGTTGATATTGATCCCGACGAGGTTCATCAGCTCGCGCGCCATCATCGTGATTTCGGCGGTGTCGATACCGTAGGGGCAGAACACACTGCAGCGCCGACACTCGGTGCACTGGTAGAAGTAGTAGAACCACTCCTTGAGCACCTCTTCGTTGAGCTCGCGGCCGCCCGCGAGGCTGCCGAGAATTTTGCCTGCCGTGGTGAAGTCCTGGCGATAGACCGAACGCAGGAGCTCTGCACGCAGCACCGGCATGTTCTTGGGATCACCCGAGCCGATGAAGAAGTGACACTTGTCGGCGCACGCCCCGCAGCGGACGCAGATGTCCATGAACACCTTGAGCGAGCGGTACTTCTTGAGCAGATCCTTGAACCCGTCGTGGATGATCTGCTGCCAGTTGTCCGGCAGCTTCCAGTCGGCATCCGCCGGCGACCATTCGCGCGGGTTCGGCATGCCCATGTAGTCCATGTTCTTGGCAGCCGCCGGGTAGGACCACGTGCCGCGCCGCGCGTCGAAATCCACGGCCGGGTTCATCCAGTTCCGCGGTGGCGGCGTGAAGTCGATCTGGATCAGCTCTTCGGGTTGTTTTTCCGCCATCGGTCACTCCTTCTCCAACGCGTAGCCGGCCGCCTTGAGCTTGTCGCGGAACTCCTCCTCCCATTCGGCATAGGCATGTCCCTCGACATCTGGATTCCACGGGTTGATGTGGCGGCGGATCCGGTTCGTGTTGGCGAGGTTGCGGGTCGGGCTCAGGAACACGCCGGGCGCGTGGAGCAGCTTGGAAAACGGGAAGTAGACGAGGAGTGCGCTGACCAGGAAGACGTGCACGAAGTACCAGAGGCCGACACCCATCGGCGCCACCAGCTGCAGCGACGCCCAGCCCGCGATCGCCGCTTTGACCTGGACCACGTCCACCTTTTCCAGGTGGCGCATGAGCACGCCGGAGAGCCCGATGCCGAGCAGGAGGTAGAGGGCGAAGTAGTCGGTCGGCAGCGAGATGTAGCGGATCTTGCGATCGAAGAAGCGGCGCGCCAGCAGGTAGCACAGCGACACCACGTAGACTACGGTGGTCACAAAGATCACCGGCAGCCCGATCTGCAGGAAACCGTCCGCGCTCTCGATCCAGTCGACCCACACCGGCACCGGCTCGACGAAGAAGCGAAAGTGGCGCAGGATCGAGACCAGCATCGCCCAGTGGAAGGCGAGCGCCGCCGCCCACAGCATCTTGTCGGCGATGTAGTTGACCTTCTGCTTCTCGGGCAGGACCTCCACGCGGTGATTGCGGAACAGCGAGCGGAAGGCGAAAACCTCGAGCGCCATCCTGCCGAGGGTCCCCAACAGGCCGCTCGGCGACTCCAGCTCGTTGTTGCGGATCCACGGGAGGGATTTCGCCTGGCCGCTGGTGGTGGGAATCCGGAATGGCACCGGAGATCTGGCCCAGTCGATGACCCGGTAGATGACCCCACCGAGAAAGACCGCGAAGGCCACCCCCGGCACGATCACTCCGATGACGAACTGCAAGCCTTCGCCTGCACTCGCTCCCACCGCGGCGAGCGCAACCAACACGGTGACCGCGACTAGTGAAATGAGCGCGCCCATGCGTTCCGTCCCTCCTTCCAGTCAGCCCCGCGAATCGCTCGAAGACGCGTCCGGTCGCGGCGCGTGGTGGTCTTCGTCGTCGGCACGACGTTCCCGCCATGCCTGCACGCGCTCCATGATGCCCAGTGACTGGTTCCGAATCTCGCGGGCACGAATGGCCCACACCTCTTCGCGGCACGACATGTAGACGTCGAAGGCCGCGAGCCCGAGGCGATCGATGCTGCGATCGAGATCGTCCATCTCTTCATCGTCGGGTCGGGGAGCGCCGTTCGAGCCGTCGTCGAAGACATCGCGGACGATCCGCTTGAGATCGAACACGAACCCGACGGCCTCCGCCGGCGAGAAATCCTGCACCGCCCGCACGCGGATGACACGATCCAGCGCCTCCTGGAGGTCGGCAGGCTCGACACCGTCCGCGAGACCGTCGACCATCAGGTTCAACCCTTCACGGAGCCCGGCCGCGACCGGGTTGTCGAAGGGGTCCTTCTGGCTCCTGAGGAACTCGCCCGTCTTCTTCGGGTAGCCGGCGAGAACCTGATCGAACCAGCGTTCGTAGACCTCGTCTCGATGTTTCTTCAGCCCCTCGTGATACATGACCATCCGTCCGGATCACCGGCGGCTCCGCCCCCGGAAACGGGGGCGGAGGCTGGCAGATTGTCGATTACACGCAGCCGGTGGGCTTGGGCAGACCAGCAACCTTGCAGGCGCCCTTGGCAGGGCCCGACGGGAACAGCTCGTAGATCTCCTTGAGCTGGAACCCTGTCTGCTTGCAGAGCTTACGGATCATCGGCGCGACGCCGAACTGCAGGTAGTAGTCGCGCAGATAGTTGACCACCTTCCAGTGGTCGTCGGTGAGGTCGTCCACACCCTCCGTGGTCGCGAGGGCGGCCGCAACCCCCTCGTTCCACACTTCCGGTTCCTGCATGAAACCGTCCTCGTCGACCTCGATGGAAACGTCTCCACTTTCGAACTTGGCCATTTCAGTCCTCCTTTGTTGTGTCCGGGGTTCGAGCCCCGCTGATCTCGATGAGCTTGACGCCCTGTTTCCGCTGTTGCTTGAGGTGGGCCTTCTCCATCGCCTTCACGAAGTCCTGGGTCGGCTGGTGTCCGAGCTCGATGGCGCGTCCGAGATGACGCTCCGCGGCCCCGAGGTTGTCCAGCGCGAGGTAGCCCACGGCGGCGTGGTAGTGTGCGGCACCGTGGTTGCGGTCGAGCTCGATCACCCGCTCGTTGCACCGCACGAGGTTCTCCGGGTCATTGAGGTAGAGGTAGGCCTGGCCCATGTTGTAGTGCACTATGGGCAGGTCATCGCGCAGCCTGGCCGCCTGCTGGTTGGCCTCGAGGCAACCCTCGAACTCCCACCGCAGCAGACGCACACCCCCGAGATTGACCCATGCCTGGTAGAGTGTCGGATCGATCTCGAGAGCCTTCACATAGCTCTCTTCGGCCTGCTTGACCCGACCCGACACGGTGTATGCGAGCGCCAGGTTGTAGTGCGCCGAGGCCTGGTCCGGGTTGTCCCGCACCGCCTCCTCGCAGCGCTCCAGGCGCTCGCGTTGGCTTTCATTCATCATCCACACCCTCTCTGGTCACGGCGAGCAGCTCGGCAAGCTGCGGCGCTGCGTCGCCGGAATCGATCGCGCGCAGGCGATCTTGTACGTCCTCGATCAGCTCTGGGGCGGCCTCGGCGATTCTGGCCAGTGCGGCGAGGATGCCCGGGCGCAGGGCGTCGTCCCAGAGGTAGAAGGTCATCGGGCCCACGAACGGCGCCACCAGCCCGGGAGCCCGCCGCCCGATCTCTCCGATCATCGGCAGCATCGGGGCTCCATTGGTGGCCGACTCGTCGTTGAGTGCCCACAGCGCCCGACGCAGCAGCTCCTTGCCGAGGTCCGGGTGGGCCGCCGCCACCGCGCCGAGAGCCCGTGCGGACCGCTCCGCCGTTTCGCCGTCCCGGTCCCAAAGCCGGCCCTGGAGGTGCCGAACCACTGCCGGCCGCTCCGCCGCCAGCTCTTCGAGTCCCGCGGTGTCGCCATGCGTGAGGAGATCCATGACCCGCTCCTTCAACCGCATGCGACCGTGGTTCCATCACGTTCGGCAGCGTAGCGCGCCGCCATCGCGAGGAACCCCTCCGACCAGTCCGGCGTCGCGCGCGCGTGCAGGTGCAGGTAGGAGGCCCACACCCGTCCGCGGACGATGCCGTCGCGATCACCGCCGATACCGGCGCCGCGCTCGAGGCGCAGCACGCTCGATCGCTGGTCGCGGCCATCGATGATCTTCGAGTAGTGGAACTCGTGGCCGACGAGGCGGGTCCCCGCCGCGAAGAACGGGTTGTCGACGTCGGCCACCGCAACCTCGTACCCGTGCCCCTGCGGGGTCGGGCAGTGCTCCACCACGAGGTCGAGGACCCCGGACATCGGATGGACCACACCATCCACCACCAGCTCGCGCGACAAATACATGAGGCCCGCGCACTCGGCGTACACCGGCATGCCGCTCCCGACCTGGCGACGCACGCTGTCCGCGAACGCGGTGTTGGCTCCGAGGTGCGCCGCGTGCACCTCCGGAAACCCGCCCCCGATGTAGAGCCCGTCCACGTCCGGCAGCTCACTCGCCCGCGCCGGATCCACCGGCACCAGCTGCACGCCGGCCGCCCGCAGCAGCTCGAGGTTGTCCGCGTAGTAGAAGCTGAAGGCCTCGCCCTCGAAATAGGCGATCGTCACTGGTACTTTCGTCACCTCCGTTTCCGCCGGTGACAGCTCGAGCTCGGGCGCCCATTCGGCCGCCGCGAGCAGGCGATCGAGGTCGACTCCATCGGAAACGGCGGCAGCCGCACGCTGGACCGCCTCCTCGGGATCGGGATGCTCGGCCGCGGTGACCAGCCCGAGATGACGTCCTGGCAGCGGGTCGTCACCCGTGATGCGGCGAATCGCTCCGAGCACCGGGGTGCCGGCAATGCCGGCGATCGACTCTCGCACTACGGTCTCGTGGCGGCCGCAGCCAACGCGGTTGAGGATCACCCCGGCCAGATCCACCTCCGGGTCGAGCGCACGGCAGCCCATCACCAGCGCTGCCGCGGTTCTCGTCATCTTCGTGCAGTCGATGACCAGGACCACCGGCGCCGCCAGCCGTCGCGCCAGCATGGCCGTTGAGTGGCTGCCCTCGACGTCGACCCCATCGAAGAGGCCGCGATTCCCCTCCACCAGCAGAATGTCGGCGTCGCGCACCGCCGGTGCCAACGCCGCCGCCATCGCCTCGTCGGACATCAGAAAGGTGTCGAGGTTGCGGCACGTCGAGCGTGCCGCAACCCCGAGCCACGCGGTGTCGATATAGTCGGGACCCTTTTTGTACGGAAGCACCCTCAGGCCGCGGTCGGCCAGCGCGCGGGCGATTCCCAGGCTGACCAGGGTCTTGCCGCTGTCACCGGAGAAACCGGCAACCACCAGCCGCGGGACCTTCACGCGCATCGTCCGTACCGTCCCGACTCACTCACCGATGATGAAGCCGCAAGGACACTCTTCCCAACACTTCTTGCAACCGTCGCACTTTTCCTTGTGGGCGATGTCGAAGAAGTGCCCGAGGACGGGCTCCTTGGCCTTTGCGAAGACGTTGTTCTGGCAGTACATCCAGCAGTTCTCGCAGCCGAAGCACTTGCCGCAGCTGAAGCACCTCGAGATCTCCGCCAGCGCATCGTCGTGGGTGAGGCCGAGATCGACCTCCTCGAACGGCTTCGCCAGCCGCTCCTCGGCCGGCAGCACCCGTCGCTGGGTGCGGTCGATCGGCTCGTACCAGTCGATCTTGAGCTTTTCGGCGCGGATCATCTCGATCTTGCCTTCCGCCTTCAACTCCGCGCCCTGGAAGTGGGCGTGGATCGCCTCCGCGGCCTTTCGCGCCTGGCCGATGGAGGTGGTGGCGATGCCGAGGTTGATGTTGTCACCGCCGGTCCACACGCCGTCGATGCCGGTGAAGCCCCAGTCGTCACTGTTCAGCCAGCCGTCGCCGAGCTCGTCGGAGTTGACCGCGGCGAGATCCGGCTTCTGGCTGACGGCGGTGATCACGGTCTCCACCGGCAGCTCGTGGGTGTCGCCCTCGATGGGGACCGGCCGGCGGCGGCCGGAATCGTCGGGCTCGCCGAGCTCCATCCGCTGCACAACCATCGCCTTGAGTGAGCCGTCGTCGTTGCGGATCACCTCGGCCGGTGCCGCGAGGTACTCGATCGCGATGTCCTCTTCCAGCGCCTCGTCGATCTCGCGATCGATGGCCGGCATCTCGGCGCGGGTGCGCCGGTAGAGGATGGTGACCTTGGCTCCCAGCTTGGACGCCATTGCCGCCGAGTCCGCGATCAGGCGCTTGGAGACGCGCGCCGCATCGATCGCTGTGTCGCCGCCGCCGATGACCACGACGTTGGTCCCGAGCTCGACCTTCTTGCCGGAGTTGGCGTGGTTGAGGAACTCGGTACCGGTCCAAATGCCCGGACCTTCCTCTCCCGGGATTCCCAGGTGCTTGCCCTGGTGGGCGCCGATGGCGACATAGACGGCATCGAAGTCCTTGCGGATGCCCTCCCAGGTGACGTCCTTGCCGATCTTGACGTCGCACTTGATCTCCACCCCGAGATCCGCGATGCGCTGGATCTCGGCGTCGAGGATGTCGCGCGGCAGGCGGTAGACCGGAATCCCGTAGCGCAGCATCCCGCCGGCCTTCGGAAGGCTCTCGAAGACCGTCACCTGGTAGCCGTGCCGCGCCAGCTGATAGGCACAGGAGAGCCCGGAGGGCCCGCCGCCGATCACCGCGACCTTCTGGTCCTTGGGCCCCTCACCCTCGATCGGCTCGGCCTTGAGGCCGTGCTCGATGGCGTAGTCGCCGAAGAACCGCTCCACCGAATTGATACCGACCGGACCGTCCTTCTGGCCGCGGTTGCAGCCGGTCTCGCAGGGATGGGGGCAGACCCGACCCATCACCGACGGGAAGGGGTTGGTCTCCATCTCGATGCGGAACGCCTGCTCGCAGGCCTCGTCGAGGCTGAGACCCAGCTTTTCGCGCAGGCTGATAACTGTCAACCAGCCGCGAATGTCGTTACCGCTCGGGCAGTTCCCGGTGCACGGCGGCAGGCTTTCCACATAGCGAGGCCGCAGCGGCGAGATTTCCGAACCGCCGCCGCCGCTGCCGGTGGACAGCCGCGCCTCCAACTTGCTCGATCGGCCCTTGTCCTTCTTCTTCAGCAGACCCATGAAATCGCCTCCTCAGTGCCGGCTCGATCAGTCCTCACGCGAGCTTCGACATGTGTTTCTTGAGGTCCTCCAGCTCGCCGAGAATGCTGTCGTGCTTCTCCTCGTCGGTCAGAAGATAGTTGAGCAGGACCTTGTGAACCGGCTCGGTGGTCTGTTCCTTGAGCTCCTTGGCGAGCTCGATGGTTTGCCGCTCGAGCTCGTCGTGGGCCTCGATCTGGCCCCACACCTCGGCGAGGTCCTCGGGGCTGAGGTTGACCGGGGTCTTGGTGATGCTGTCGATCAGGAACTGCTGCACCCGATGGTGCTGCACCGAATCGTTGCGGATGATCTCCATGATCTGCCGGATCAGGAGGTTGTCGGTCTTCTCCATGATCTGGGCGGTGGTCTCGATGGCATCGCGCTCGATGCCCTGCCACTGGCGCAGCACGTCGACGGTGAACTTCTGCCGCTCAGGGCCGGAGGGCCGCTTCTTCTTGGCCATTGCATCCTCCATTCAGGTTTCAGCGATTTCGAAAGCAACCCCCCCGGGGACCGCCCCCGGGGGAGGCGACATTGGTCAGTCCTTCGGAAGCGTGACGTAGCTCCCGCCGGCATACTTGTAGACACAGCGTCCGGAATCCATGAGCTCGCGCAGTGCCTTCTTGCACATGCGCTTGTCGACGTTGTCCTCGCCGAACTGTTCGATCATCGCCTTGGTGACGTCCATCGGCTTGAGATCCTTCTTGCCCTGGGTGGACTTCACCAGCTCGAACATCGCTTCCGCAACCTGCTCCGTTGTGACTTCAGCCATGGCTTCCTCCTAGTGGCGCAGCTGCACCGTCCGCATGTAGGTCTCACCGGCGTGGGTGAAGTCGTCGATGTGATACTTGGTGAAATCCTGGCCGATCAGGTTGAAGAACTTCGGCCAGCCGATGCGCTCGATCCACTCACCCATGCGCTCGTGCTTGCGAGCGTTCGCGGCGTAGGTTTCGAGGATGTTCTTGACCGCCGACACGACCTCCGGCCAACGCGGCGGGTTGTTCGGCAAGAACGGAATCGCCAGCTTCGAAAACCGCGGCGTCACCCGGGAATTCGAGACCTTGCCACCGACCCAGATCGAGATGCCGTCGGTGTCGGCGTTGTTGATTTGGCACGCCGGGCAGACCGTGTAGCAGTTGCCGCAGTACATGCACTGCTCTTCGACGATCTCCACCGACTGCACACCGTCCACCGTGGCCGGGCGGATCGCGCCGGTCGGGCAGGAGGCGATCAGATTCGGGATCTCGCACATCTTCGGCAGGTCTTTGTGGTTGATGACCGGCGCCCGCGTGTGGACACCGAGGATCGCGATGTCCGAGCAGTGCACCGCGCCGCACATGTTCAGGCAGCAGGCGTACGCGATGCGCGTCTTCGCCGGCAGGTCCTTCTCGCCGCTGAAGTACGGGAACAGCTCGTCCATCACGCACTTGACCACGCCGGAGGCATCCGACGCGGAGGAGTGGCAGTGGACCCAGCCCTGGGTGTGGACGATGTTGGAGAGCTTGGCGCCGAGGCCGCCGACCGGGAAGTCGTAGTCCTCGAGTTCCTTGATCAGGGGTTCGATGTTCTTCTCGTCGCTCAACAGAAACTCGACGTTGTTGCGGCTCGTCCACCGCAGGTAGCCGTCGCAGTACGTGTCGGCGAGGTCACAGAACTTGCGGATCGAGGTGATGGCGAGCAGCCGCGGCGAGGCGCAGCGCACGGTGAAGAGCTTGTCGCCGGACTCGCCGACGTGCATCATGACGCCCGGCTTGAGAATCTCGTGATAGTCCCACTTGCCGTAGTTCTTCTTGATGACCTCGGGCAGGAACTGCTCGTAGTGTGGGGGTCCAATGTCAGTCTGGCGTTCGAATTCAGGCATGAGTTCCTCCCTTCCTATTCCGCGTGCTCGAAGATTTCGTCATCGAAGAAGATGTACGGGTTGGCGCGGGGGTGCATGACCATCTCGGGAATCGGATCGAGTCCGATCTCGTCGAGGAAGTTGGACAGGCCGACGCGCTGGATGAACTCACCCGTACGCTCGCGGTTCTTGCCGTGCTCGCCCCACAGGTCCCAGATCGCCTCGGTCAGCTCCTTGAGGTCCTCGTAATCGGAATCGGGATCCATCTCGAGGAACGGCACGAAGACCGATGACAGCAGGGCACCGCCGATGATCGGAGCCTTGGCGCCGATCAGGATGGTGGCGCCGCGCTCCTTGCCCGGCTTGAGCGCTTTCGGCATCAGGTTGATGCAGTGCATGCACTTGACGCAGTTGGAGTTGTCGATGTCGAGGGTGTTGCCGTCCCACGCCATGCACTTGGTGGGGCACAGGCCGCAGACCTCGGTCTGGACGTCGACGCCGTTCTTGTCGTACTCGGCGACCTTGGCCTGGTCGACTTGGATGTCGTCCTTCCAAACGCCGATCACAGAGCAGTCCGAGCGCGCGATCGAGGCGACGCAGTCATTCGGGCAGCCCGCGAACTTGAACTTGTACTTGTAGGGGAAGAAGGGCCGGTGGAGCTCGTCCTGGAAGGTCTGCGTGATGTTGTAACAGGCGTCGAGCGTGTCGTAGCAGGCCCACTCGCAGCGCGCGGGCCCGACGCAGCAGCTCGGCGTGCGCATGTTGGAGCCCGAGCCGCCGAGATCGAAGCTCGGCATGTCATCCTGCTCGTGGCTCAGCTCGGCGAAGATCGGCTCGAGGGCCTCGGTGCTCGAACCGAGGAAGACGATGTCGCCGGTGGAGCCGTGCATGTTGGTGAGGCCCGATCCGTGCTTCTCCCAAACGTCGCACAGGTGGCGCAGTGACTTGGTGTTGTAGAACCAAGCCGACGGCTGATTGATGCGGATCGTGTGGAACTCCCGGACGTTCGGGAAATCCTCGGGGAGGTCGCAGTAGCGCCCGATCACGCCGCCGCCGTAACTCATCACGCCCACGATGCCGCCGTGCTTCCAGTGGCTGATGTGCTCCTCGTAGGACCGCTCGAGGATCCCGAGGGCATCCTGAGCCATCGGGTTGTGCTCGGCCTCCTTCTTCATTTCCTTGACGAAGCTCGGCCACGGCCCCTTCTCGAGCTCGTCAAGCAGCGGCGTTTTCCTCTTCTCTGTCATGGCCACTCCTTTCCTTGATTTGAATTCCATTTGAAAACGATCCAAATCGGGTTCCCACGGTTGCGTCTCACATCATGCAGGAGACCGACGACCAGCTTCCCGGCTCGACCGCCCGGCCCTCGATGGGACTGCCGGAGGCATCCACACCGAGCGCCAGGAAGACGATCCCCGGACCGAGCCGCTCCACCCAGTGGCCTTCGGTCTTCCAGAGTTTTTGAATCTCGCCCTGCACCGTATCGTTTCCTCCACGCCGCACCCACCCGACCCATCCCGTATGTTGCAACCCCTGTGCCAGACGCGTGCTCCACACCGTATTTCACAAACCACTGAGATCACTCGACGTGTATGTCTTCTACGGTCCATGCGCGGGGCGCCGCGCGGCACGGTCGTTACCGATTCGTAACGGGACCCAGGACGGCCCGGCCGGCGATCCGTGCGCTCAACGGACGCGATGCCGTCCGTCGCGCCGCGGAACCTCGATCTCGAGATCCCTCAGCTTGCGGAACAGGGTGCTGGGATGGATGCCGAGCTCGTCGGCCGCGGCGCGTCGGTTCCCGTCATGGCGCCGCAGCGCATCGGCGATCAACACCCTCTCCATCTCCTGCAGGGTCAGGCCGGTCCGCAGCCGCGGCGGCATCGAAGCCGCGCCGCCCGCGATCTCGGGCGGCAGGTGCTCGATCTCGATGACGCTCGACCGGCAGAGCACGAACGCATGCTCGATGATGTTCTCGAGCTCCCGGGCATTGCCTGGAAAGTCATGGTTCATCAGCAGCGCCAGGACATCGTCGGACACACCGACAATGTCGCGCTCCTGCATACGGTTGAAGCGGTCGATGAAGTGGTCGACCAGCAGCGGGATGTCCTCCCGCCGCTCGCGCAGCAGCGGCAGCTCGAGCCGCATGACGTTGATGCGGTAGTAGAGATCCTCGCGGAACCCTCCCTGCTCCACCAGCGCGCCGAGGTCGCGGTGGGTGGCAGCCACCACCCGGACGTCGGCCGCGACCGGCTCGACCCCACCCAACGGCTCGTACACCTTCTCCTGCAGAACCCGAAGCAGGCGCACCTGCATCGCCGCCGAGATGTCGCCGATCTCGTCGAGGAAGATGGTCCCCCCCTCGGCGACGGCGAAGCGTCCGGCCTTGTCACTGCGCGCGTCGGTGAACGCACCGGCCTTGTATCCGAACAGCTCCGACTCCAGCAACGTGTCCGGGAGAGCCCCGCAGTTGATGGCCACGAATCTCTTGTCACGACGCGGCGAGAGCTCGTGGATCGCGCGCGCGAAGAGCTCCTTTCCGGTCCCGCTGGCGCCGTGGATGACCACCGTGCTGTCGCTGGCAGCGATCGCCGGGAGCAGCCCGAAGAGCTCGCGCATCGGACGGCTGCGGCCGATGATGTCGCCGAGTGAAACCCGGCCCTCCAGCTCTTTGCGCAGCTCCTCGACCTGACTGAGATCACGAAAAGTCTCGACCCCTCCCACCAGATGGCCCTCGTCGTCGCGCAGCACCGCGGTGGAGATCCGGATCGGCACCTTGCGCCCGCGGGCGTCGACGATGATCGCCGCCCGGTTGACGACCGGCTCGCCGGTTTCCAGCGTGTGCCTCAGCGCGCACGCGCTCTCGCAGATGCTGGCGTGGAACACCTCGCAGCAACTCCGGCCGACGGCCTCCTCGCGGGGGATCCCGGTGATGCGCTCGGCCGCGCGGTTGAAAAAGGCGATCCGCCACCCGCGGTCGACGGTGAAGACGCCGTCTGCAACGCTGTCCAAAATGACCTGGCCGATGCCTTTCTCGTTTGCGGTCATGCCGTGTCCATCCCTCATCGAAGGTATCCCTTCGCGATCGGCTGTCAAGCCGCCCGATCGCGAATGTGCCATACTTGGCCGCGGCAGAGACAGGAGTGGAGATGTCGCAGCGAGCCACCACGGACGACGCCGCCCCGGCAGCACGGGGCCATTCCGACAACGCTCTGCGACCTGACCGCTCTTCGGCCGCGGGGCCGGGATCCGGATCGCGCGAGGTCCGCGAAGCCGCCGATCGGCGCGCCTGGTGGAGCGCCGCGTTGCTGGCGGCTTCCGCAGTGGCGACCGGCGCCGCCGTCTTTGCTGCGGCCCAGCACACACCGCCGCTGGCAACCGGGGCGCTGGCCGCTGCAGCGGTGCTGCTGACCGGCACGTTGCTGGCACGGCCGAATGCCATCCGCAGGCAGCCCACGGCCGCTCTGCAGCGGGAACTCGACCACTCGCGCCGCGGCCACGCCCGACTCTTCCGGTCGATCCCCAGCTTCATCTGCGTCCTCAATCGCGAACATCGCGTCGTCGAGGCCAACGAGTTCTACCGCCGCGCGTTCGACGTCGACGACGAGCACTACTGCTACGAGATCTGCAAGCGTCGCAGCAAGCAGTGTGCCGAGTGCCTGGTCGACCAGACCTTCGAGGACGGAACCACCCACTCGAGCGAGGAGACCCTGGTCACCCGCAACGGTCGGCGGATCAACGTCGTCGTTCACACCCAGCCGGTGTTCGACGATCGCGGCGGGATCTCCGCCGTGATGGAGGTCTTCACTGACGTCACCGAGGTCAAGCGGCTGCAACAGCAGCTCGCGCTGATCGGGCGCGCGGTGGCCGGCATGGCACACCGGGTCAAGAACATCCTGATGGGGCTGGAGGGCGGCATCTTCGTCGTCAACGACGCGCTCGAGCGTGACGACCGCGAGGCGGTGACCCAGGGCTGGGAAATGGTCGAGCGCAACGTCGGCCTGGTCAGCGGCATCGTCAAGGACCTGCTCTACTGCTCGAAGGACCGCGAGCCGACCTTCAAGCCGGATGTCTGCCCGCAGGACATCGCCCGCGACGTCTGCAATCTGTACAGCAAGCGGATGGAGGACGACGACATCGAGATCCGTCTCGAACTGTCGCCCGATCGGCGCTGCGGCAGTTTCGACCCGGAAGGCCTCCACAACATGCTCTGCAACCTGGTCGCCAACGCGATCGACGCCTGCAGGTTCGACCCTTTCGCTCACAAGCCGGCCCACCACGTGACCATCCGCTGCCTGGAGAACGGAGACGGCTCGACGGTGCTCGAGGTGGAGGACAACGGAGCCGGCATCCCGGAGGATCTCAACAACAAGGTGTTCCAGGACTTCTTCTCCTCCAAGGGCACCGAGGGCACGGGGATCGGGCTGCTGGTCGTTCAAAAGGTGGCCGAGGAGCACGGCGGCAAGGTGACCTTCGAGTCGTCCCCCGGGGTCGGCACGACGTTCACCGTTTCGATCCCGCGGGCGGACTTCGCAGGGCGAAAGCAGTCCGAACCCGAGAAGGCTCATATCGCGCCTGCCTGACGGCAGCGGCGCCCGGTCGTCTCACGCGGCGCCGACCAGCTCCTCCACAGTGCTCAGAAAGGCCTCTCGGTCGATGGGCTTCTCCACCAGCGCATCTGGCCGCGGCAGGTTTTCGAGGTCGCCGAAGAAATCATCGAGCCGGGTCAGCCCGGTCAGGACGACAATCGGGATCGACTTGGTCTTCTCGGAGTTTCTGAGGCCGCGATAGGCCTTGAGCCCGGACTTCCGCGGCATCAGCACGTCGAGCGTGATGAGGTCGGGCTGGTGCGCCTCCGCGAGCCACACGCCCTCTTCGCCGTTAGATGCCGTCTCGGTCTCGAACCCGGCCTTCCGGAACAGCGCCTCCAGGTAGACGCGCATGTCCTGTTCGTCGTCGATGATCAGTACTCTCTTGGCCATGGTGATCCTCCGATGCGTCGCGTCAGTTGCCGGGATCCGCCTCGCCGAGTGCGGCGCGCGCTTCCGGGGTGTCGATTCGGCGCAGCATCTCGCGAATCGGTGTCCTCAGATTGGGGTTGTCCAACGCCCGGATGACGCAGTCCACCACGTCCGGGTCCCTGAGTCGTTCGAGCTCACCCGCCGCGCACTCCACCAGCTTCGGATTGGCGCTGCCGAGCGCCGAGCACAGGTACTCCACCGCCAGCCCTCCGGTCTCGCCGCCCTGCCGCGCGATGGTGCCGAGCGCGCGCAGCGCCTTCTCGCTGCGCTTGAAGCGACCAATGGCGCGCACCCCGCGGATTCCACCGCCGTAGGCGTCAACGAAGGCCTGCACGGCCTCAGCGCTCTTACGCTCGGGCTCCACCTGCTCGTCGTCGGGCTCGAGCTCCGAGAGGTAGGACTCGTCAGCGTAGTACTCCACCGCCATGCGCCGAACCGTCGGGCTGTACTCGGGCTCCTGCGCGATCGACTCGATGATCCGGCGGTCCGAGATCTTCGAGAAGCACATACCGATCAATTCGACGTTCTCGGGCTCCTTGAGGAGGTCGGCCACCACGCGCTGCGAGAAGATGCGCTCCACGGCCACCAGCCGCGCATCGAGCGACTCCGCCTCGCGGGCCACACGCTCGAGGTGGCGATCGTCTCCGAGCCGCGTCACGGCCGTCAGGCGCACGCGCGGCGACTCATCGTGACACGCCACCTCCATCAAGGTCTCGCGGTCCTCGAGCTTCTCCACCGCGGCGAGGCGAACGCGCGGGTTCGGATTGGTGTGGTCCTTCTTTTTCGGCAGGCTCCTCTGCCGGGACTTCTTCCTCTTCTCCAGGACGCTCATCGTCGTCCTCCTTTCTCGAGGGCGCGGCCCGCGATCGAGCCCGCTCCGGCCTCGATTGCGAGCGTCAATTTCCGATCCCTCGTCACCACGTCGTCACTCCTCGCTGACCCCGAGCGCCCGGTCGACGGTCTCTCCAAACTCGTCCGGGTCGATCGGCTTGTCGAACACGGCGAACGGCTCGCGCACCGCCAGATGGCGGCCCGCGAGGCCGCTGACCACGATGATGGGAATCGCTTCGTAGCGCTTGTCATGGCTCAGCCGTCGGTAGAAGTCGGTGCCGGTCTGGTTCGGCATCTGCAGGTCGAGGATGATCAAATTTGGCTGATCGCGCTCGACCGCTTCGAAGGCCTCGCGGCCGTCGGCTGCAGTCACGGTGTCGTACCCGCGCCGGTCGAGGACCGCTGACAGGAACTTTCTGACATCCGGTTCGTCGTCTACCACCAGGACCGTGTGGCTCATCGCGGCCTCCGTTTCTGAGACTTGATCCTCATCAATCTATTCTCCGCTCTCCCGCTCGGTCAAGAACTTCCAGAACGGAATATAGGCGAGGAGCAGCAGACCGGCCACAATATACGCCAGGCCCTTGGTGTGCGTGAGAAAGTCGAACAGGGTGTACATCTCCGCCCTCCCTAGTGCTGACCCCGCCACGCGGGGTGCTCGTACATGATCGGCATCCGGCTCGCGATCACCCGGAACGCGACCACCGCGAAGGTGATGAAGGCCACCGTCACCCAGACCTCCATCCACGAGGGCAGGTAGCGCTCGCCGGACGGCAGGTTCCAGTTGAAGGCGACGAAGGTGATGTTGAAACGGTTGAGCATGATGCCGATCACCGTGATCACCGCGGCCACCCGCGCGAGCACCAGCCGACGTTCGCGGTAAGCGACGGCGAACATCAGGCACGGCAGCAGCACGAAACCGAGCATCTCGACCAGGAACCACGCACCCCATCCGGTCAGGAGCAGGCTCCACTCGTCCTCGATCGCGAGGCCCACGGTCTTGATCGCGAGGTAGACCGCGAGGGTCACGGCCGCACCCTTGGCGAGGCCGAGGTTGATGTTCTCGAACTGCTCCGAGCTGATCTCCACCTGGTGATGGAAGGCGCGGTGGGAGATCATGCCCTCCACGATCACCATCGCGAGGCCGGCGGCCACCGCCGAAACGAAGAAGTGGACCGGGATGTGGGACGAGTACCACAGCGCGTGGAGCTTGGTCGGTGTGACCATGTACATGGCGCCCAGGGTCGACTGGTGCATGGTCGACAGAATCAGGCCGAGGATCGTGAGAGCGACGGTCATGCTCCCGACCAGCCGGCGCAGCTTCTTCCAGCCGAGCCACTCGAAGGCGGCCGGCGTCGATTCGATGAACAGTACCGTCAGGTACAGCGCGACGCACAGTGCCACCTCGAACAGCGGCGAGGTCGGTCCCGCCTGCTTGATGAAGGGGTAGGGCAGGCGCCACGGCCGACCGAGGTCGGCGAGCAGACCGAGAACGACCAGGAAGTAGCCGAGGAAACCGGTGAGGAGCGCCGGCCGGACGATCGGCTTGTACTCCTTCATGCCGAAGAGGTACACGGCGGACGAGGTCACGAAGCCGCCGGCGGCCAGCGCGACGCCGCTCATTACGTCGAAACCGATCCACAGCCCCCAGGGGTAGGTGTGGGTGAGATTGGTGGTCGCCGCCAGGCCCTGGGTGAAGCGGACGGCGAGGATGATCGCGCCTCCGAGGAGGATGATCCCGGAGACGATGTTGAACGGGGAGAACAGCGCGGAACCGTCGTTGCGGGGTGCGGCCTCAGCCGTTGCATCACTCACGAGTCGCCTCCCTCCTGTTGCTCGGCGAGCGCCTTCTTGACGGCGGCCTCGACCGCGCGTTCCTTGTCCTTGGCAGCCCGTTCGGCTGCCGACTTGAGCTTCTGCTGCGCCTCCTCCTCGGCCCGCGCCATCGCGTCGGCGACCGCCTGCTGCCGCTCCTCCTCGGCCACTGCCCGCTGGCGCCTGCTGAAGGCGTACATGCCGAGCAGAAGCCCGGGATAGATGGTGATCACCAGCGGCACAACCGACAGGTAGCTGGTGCCGATGGCAGGCAGCGGCTCGTGAGTGACGCCGGGCAACAGGTCCAGCTCCTCGAAGGGCGTCCCTGCAAGGACCAGCCAGCTGGTGCCGCCGAATTCGTGCTCACCGTAGACGTGGTCGACGTAGCGGTCCGGGAACTTGCGGATCCGCTCCCGGGCGACCTCGAGCAGCTCCTCACGCTCGCCGAAGGTGATGGCACCCATCGGACACGCCTCGGCGCAGCCGGGCTGCAGACCCTCCGTGATCCGTGGGTAGCACATGGTGCAGCGCATGACCCGCGGCGTCAGCACCTTGTCGTACTCGTAGGCGAGAGCGTTGTAGGGGCAGGCCATGATGCAGTAACGGCAGCCCATGCAGACCTCGGGGTCGTAAAGGACCGGCCCCTCGGGCGTTTTTTCGAACGCATGCACCGGGCAGACGGTGGCACAGCACGGTTCGTTGCAGTGCATGCACTGGAGCTTGCGGTACACGGGTGGATCCTCTTCGGTCGCCTCCGCGTAGCGGTTGACCACCGTCAGCTCGGTGTCCGTGGTTCGCCGCGTCCGCGCGAAGACACCGCGGTCGTCGAGCGGCGGCTCGGGCTGCGGGAGACCGTTGACCCTCGCACAGGCGGCCTCGCACGAGCGGCACCCCACGCACAGAGTGCTGTCGTGCAGCAGGCCGTAGCGTCCGGGGTAGCCTTCGAAGTGCTTCACGGTGCCGGCCTCGGCTGCACCCGCTCCGAGGGCCGCGCCGATGGCGCCGCCGATGAAGCCTCGTCGGGAAACGGTCATGGTTGAACCTCCTTCGCGCGATGGCAGTCCGTGCAGCCCTGCTGTTCCACCGCCATCTCGATGTGGCAACCGACGCACTGCCGGTGGTAGGCCACCTTCAGCCCGGGGCGGTCGCTGACCGGGTCTGCGGTCTCGGGATGGCAGGAGCGACAGGCGGGGGGGCGGACGCCCGCCGGGCTGTGGTGATGGCAGCCGGAGCAGAGTGTCTCGGTGGCGCCGTGGAACCGCGCCGCGAGGGCGCTCGCCCGAACCGGCGAGTCGAGGGCACGCACGATCTTCGCGTGCGGCAAGGTTGTGGCTTCGTACTCGGCGACCAGATCGTCGATGACGACGGTCTCCGGAAAGCTGTCGGACACCGGCGGCAGCGGGTCGAGCACGTGCTCGGGCACCGCCGGCGGGGTCTCCTGAACCGCCCCGGCGGTTGCGGGACCGGAGTGACAGACTGCGCACGTGCTCTCCGCCGGAGACGCGCCGAGCACCGCATGGCAGCCGGCGCACGCCCTCGCCTCGGTGGCGGCGGCGTGACAGCCGACGCAGCTGTGGCGGGAGCCGGGCCCGTGGTGCGATTGCTGCAGCGTCACCCCGGCGCCCTCCTCTGCTCCGAGCAGGGTGTGGCAGGTGGCACAGCTCTCGAGGCTGTGGTGGTGGCAGTCCGAGCAGAACGAGGCCTGCGGTTCATGCGCGAGGTGGTCGAAGGGCACGGCGGCGAACCTGGCGTCCGCATCGTGGACCCAGGCCACATCAGGTTGGCCGCGCTTCAGCCTCGGCACCTCCTCGAGCTTCGTGTACCGCGCCTGCTGCTCGGCATCGTGGCAGCCGCGGCAGCGGATCGGACCCCCGCCGTCGGTGGCCGCTGCGCGTTCGAGGTGGCAGGAGACACAGCCGAGGTGGGACGCGTTGGCAAGCGACGGCGTGTTCTCGAGGTCGCGATCGCCGTGGCAGTTGCGGCAGGCTTCCTCTGCGCCCTCTTCGTAGCGCAGCTGCCGCCGAGCCTCATCCCACACATGGTGGCAGTTCTCGCACTTGTCGTTGGCCGCCTTGACGTGACGGGCGTGCAGGGAGTAATCGAACGCCATCGCCGCGCGTGCGCTGACCGCCGGCGGAAGCTTGACGTGGCAGGTGCCGCAGGCCACCGGTCCGCTCGCGAGCCCGCCGGCCGACCGCTGCTCGTGGCACTGGATGCAGGTATCGTGGTAGGCGGCGATCAACCGGTCGCGGCCCTCGATCCCGGAGGTCGCGGCGAGAACCGGTTGCAGGCGCTGCTGATCGTCGCGAGCGTGGCAGATATCGCAACCCTCGAGTTCGTACGCGGTGGCGTGAACCTCATGGTTGAACTCGACGGCGGGGCGCTGCATCGGACCGAGCGCGCTCGGCAACGCCATCACGACCGTCGAAGGTGGCGTCGTTCGGACATCCGTCACCGTCGAGGTCGCTCCAAGACCCACGCCAGTTGTCAGGATCAGGCTGGCGGAGAGGATCAGCTGGGTGGTTCGGGTCATCGTCATCTCCCCTGTCAGGCGGTCGGCATCTCGATGGTCTTGACCAGCAGCTCGCTGATGAACGACACATGCGTGCCCAGCTTGTAGTACCCGATGATGTCCTCGATCCCAGAGTGGCAGTTGTGGCACGGGGTGATCACGGTGTGGGCGCCGGTGCCGGCGATCTGCTCGGCCTTGATCTTGTTGCTCTTCATGCGCGACAGCTTCCACGGTGGACCGCAGTTGATGAGGCCGCCGCCGGCCTGACAGCAGTAGTTGTGCTCGTAGCGCGGCTCCATGTCGCGGAAGTCCTCGCAGATCGCATTGACGACGTAGCGCAGCTTGTCGTGGAGCCCGCGGCCGCGCACGATGTTGCAGGGGTCCTGGACGGTGACCGGCTCCTCGATCTTGCGCGCGATCTTGAGGCGTCCGCTCTTCAGGAGCTCGTAGTAGTACTCGACCGCGTGGACCATCGGGATCGGCGGTTTGGTCCAGCCGAGCCAGCGCGGTCCGTCGTAGACCGCTCCACGGTAGGCGTGACCGCACTCCCCCATCACCACCCGCTTGACCTTGAGCTGCATGGCGCGCTCCCAGTGCAGCCGCTCCACCCGCCCCATGGTCTCGAAGTCGCCCGAGTACATGGCCATGTTGGAGTTGTCCCAGCCGTCGGTCGAGGGCATTGTCCAGTCGGCGCCCGCGACCTTGAAGATGATGGCCATGTTGGCGATCAGCTGGGCCAGGATCTTCGGTTCGGGGCCGATCACCGAGTACATGATCTCGGCGCCCTCCTTGTCGAGCGGAATCCGGGTCCCCGCGAGTTCGGCCTGGGCGTCCTCCTCCTGCCACATCAGGGTGTCGATCCAGTCGTCCTGCTGGACCCACATCTGGTTCATGGTCACGGCGTGGCTGTTGGTGGTGTCCTGTAGGTACTGGGGTACGACCCCAAGCAGGTTGAGGATCCGCCGCACCGTCATGATCAGGTAGGCGATATCGATCCCGAACGGGCAGTACATGCTGCAGCGCCGGCAGGCCCCGCAATCGATGTAGGCGATGCGCGCCGCGTTGTGGAGGAAGTCGCCGTCAACCCTTCCCTTGCGGCGGACCATCTCCCACATGGTGTCCTTGACCTTGGCGACCGGCGCGTAGTCCGGATCGCCGTTGCGGGAGACGTAGCTCTGGCACGCTTCGGCGCACAGGCCGCAGTGAACACAGGTCTCGAGGTAGACCTTCAGCCTCGCCCCGCACTCCTGGGTCAGCACCTTGTTGATCGTCGTCTCGATGCGCTCCGGCGTCAGCTTGGCGATGTTGTCGTCAACGCCGGGATCCATGACCTGGATGTCCTGCAGATCAGCCATCCTGATGTACTCCCGTCCCTGTCAATCGATCGTGGGCAGCCATTACCAATCCCTCGCGTGGCGTACGGCCCCGAACTCCGAACCCATGAAGGCGCGCGTGAAAACGAACCACAGCAGGTGGACCAAACGCGTCCACGGAATCAGCAGCAGGGCCAGCACTCCTGAGAGGCCGTGAATGATGATGATCGGCTCGTACGGCAGCCACTGGTGGTGGGCGATGAAGCCGGTCGCGAACGGCAACAGAACCACGATCGCCAGCAGGAAGTCCGAAGGGGAGCTGACGTTGCGCACCTCCGGTCGCAGCAGCCGTCGGATGATGAAGAAAAGACAGGCGCCGATCACGAACAGGGTCATGCCGTCCGCCCAGGCGTCCGGCAGCATGCCCCACCTGAAGCCCCACGACTGTTCGAACAGCAGCACGTGGCCGGCAGCGAAGAGGGGCGCCACCAACAGGCAGATGTGGAAGCCGAATGAGATGAAGGTGTAGACGGGGTGCAGGCGCGTCTTGCGCCCAGCGAAAGGAATCAGCCAGTGAAGCAGCGATCGCGCTCCGTACTTCGCGTCGAGGGTCGGATAGACCACCCGCTCCCGCTGCGCCAGCCTCGCCATCGTCACCAAACGGTAGGCGAGCCCGCCGAAGAAGCCGGCGAAGGCGATCCAGACCAGCGGCCCGCTGATGAACTCGTACATGGTGCCTCCTCCCGATCACGCCATGTCGTCGATGGCGGCAACCAGGCGAATGAAGATGCCGTCTTCCACCGCCCGCACTAGCAGCCTCTTGCCGTCTGGGCTGACTGACGGACCCCACAGCTCCTCGTACCACTGACCCCGGACCCGGCCGTCGACCGCCACCGCGAACTTCCCGTCGCGTTCGACCTTGGCCATCACCCGGCCGCCGTCCGGCGTGAAGATCGGGTCCCAGACCATGTCGTAGGCTTCGGACCAGGCGTCGCCGTCGACCGCGATGCTCCAGGCGCCGTTGTGGCGGACTCCCGCCGCCACCCGGCTGCCGTCGGGAGAGAACACGGGAGGCAGCACCAGGTCGTTGAATGCGGACGGCCACGGCCGATCGTCCACAACCACAGTCCACGAGCCGAAGGCCCCCGCAGCGACAGCCGCGAGCCGTGCGCCGTCGTCGCTGAGCCGCAGGTTCCACAACTGCATGAAGCGGCTCGACCAGATCGGGCTGCCATTCTCGGCGACAGTCCACGAACCGTCGAGGCGCACCGGGGCGACCAGCTTGCTGCTGTCATTGCGGTATGACGGCTCCCACACGCAGCCGAATCGCCGGTCCCAGGGAACCCCGTCCTCCGCCAAGGTGTACTCGCAGATGTCGAGCCTCACCTCCGCCGCCACGTGCTGGTTGTCTCCGCTGATGGCCGGAGCGTAGATGTTGATGAACTTCTCGGGCCAAGGCTCGCCGTTGACCGCCAGGCTCCAGGTGCCTTCCATGAAGCCGACGATGTCGGCCTCCGCCAACGGCTCCACCTGGACCACGGCCACCACCCGGCTGCCGTCGCCGCTCACCGCGAGCCCCCTGGACGAGTGGTACCGCTGTTCCCAGGCCTCGCCGTTGACGGCCACCGTGTACTGCATGTTGTCCTTGATCTGCAGCGCCACCACCGAGCCGTCGCGGTTGAAGACCGGGTTCCAGGCGAACTCCCACCGCTGCTCCCAGGGCAATCCGTCCACCGCGAGGGTCCACTCGTCGTCGATGCGGACCAGCGCATACAGCCGTCCGTCTGGCCCGAAGGTCAGGTGCCACGCCTTCTCGAAGTCGCCGTCCCACAACTCGCCGTTGACGCACACGGCGTAGGTGTCGGGCGCCGTGATGACCGGCGCCGCGATCCGTTCGCCGTCGGGGCTCACCACCCACTCGTGGACGTCGGCGAAACGCTCGTGCAGAGCGCCCAGGTCGCAGATCGCCTCGCGGCCGACGTCCCAACGCCATCCACTCGATTCTGCCATCTCGGCGCTCCCTTCGCCGGGCCGTGCCGTCCCGGCCCGCGGCGGCTCTCCGCCGCCCTCGTCCTCGCGGTAGACTGCAACAGCCATGCCCACCGCCCACGGACCGCCGGTCGCAGCCTAAAGCGCTCGTAAAAATAGATTTACGAGCGGGCTCGCAGAACGCACATCATTGCAGAACGAGAGGCTTGAGTCCTCAGAGTATTGCAAACTGCGACTGTAGCGAGCGTCAGACAGACGTCGTGAGAGGCTCTGGGATCACTCCGGCGGGATGATGCGGCACGGCCGCGCCGCCCTGCACGCACGAACCTCCGGCGCGACTGAGCACCAGGGGGGGGGCCGGACGGCGATTCCGAATTCCGAATTCTCAAAATACGAACCCCCCGGCGCAACCGAGCACCGGGGGGCCGGGATGAAAATCCGAAATCCGAAATTTTTCCCTAGTGCCATTCCCAGTCGATGAAGCCAGGCTGCACGTCCACCATGGCGTTGACGATCAGCTCGACGAGCCCGCCGTAGTAGATCCCGGCCTTCTCCCAGGCGTCGTAGTAGTTGATGATGTCGCGAATCTGGCCCTTGCAGTTGGAGCACGGCGCGCACAGGTACTTGGGGTGCTCCTTATCCATCGGCTCGTCCTGGAAGGCCTCGAGGATCTGCCGGAACTTGCGGCGCCCGGTCATATGGTGGCGCCAGTCCTGGAAGTTGTGGCCCGACATGATGGCGAAGCCCGAGCCGCCGCCGCAACAGTAGTTCTCGACTCCGTGCGGCGTCATCTCGCGGAAGCGGCCCGGCGGCAGAACGGCCTCCAGGATCTCGCGCTGCGGCGAGACCACGCCCATCAACCGCACCATGTTGCAGGGATCGTGGAGGGTGACCGGGAAGTCGTTGCGGCTCGGGTCGAGCTTGAGCTTGCCCGAACGGACGATGTCCCGCAGGGTCACCATAGAGCTCTCGCGCGGGATGTTGAGGTCACCGGTGAGGATCTTGTCGGCAATCACCGTCAGCGCCTTGTGGGCGTGGCCGCACTCGCCGAGGACGATCTTCTTGACGCCGAGCCTCTTGGCCGCGGCCGCATGCTTGACGGCCACGCGCGCGAACTGCACGTCGTCGTACCAGACGCCGTAATTGATGCCGTCGTAGGCCACGGCCTCGGACGACAGGGTCCACGACAGGCCCGCAGCCTCGAAGACGGTGGCGAACGCACCCGGATTCTCCGGCCACGCCATGATCTCGCCGGCGTTGTGGATCAGGAGGATGTCGGCGCCCTCCACGTCCCAAGGGGTTTCGATCTCGATGCCGGTGCGCTCGGCAGTGTCCTCGTCGATGAACTCGATGTTGTCCTTGACGATCATCGGGGTCATGCCGGTCGAGGAGCCGACCTGGAGTTGGAGCACCGAGCCGTCATCGTGCAGCTCCTTGGGAACGATCCCCATCTCCATCGAAGCGATCTTGCGGATCTCGCGCGACAGGAGGGCGTTGTCAACCCCGATCGGACAGGTCTGCGCGCAGCGGCGGCAGAGGTTGCAGCGGTAGGACAGCTCGATCAGCCGCGCCACCACCTCCCAGTTGAGGTCGATGTCGCCATGGACCTTGGGCGACTCCTTCTTGACGTACTTGAAGTAGATCCGGCGCAGGATCTCGGAGCGGTAGATCGGTCGGTAGAGCTCGTTCTCACCGCTCTCCTCGTAGATCGGGCAGGCATCGGAGCAGGTCTGGCAGTGCGCGCAGTGCTCCATGGACATCTCGAACGGCTGCAGGAAGGCCCAGTTGTCCTCCACGCTCATGAGCTTCTCGAGCCCCGACAGGAAGCCCTGGACCAGCCGGTCCTCCTCCTCCCTCGACTTCGGTTTCACGATGTTGACCGCGATCGTGTCGTCGATGACGACGTACTTCTCGCGCGCCGCGTCGCTCAGCTGCGCGAAAGGCGGCTCCTCGTCGAGCTTGTCGAAGGGCGGCGGTAGCGGAACCTGCTCGAGCGGATTGATCTGGGCCAGGGGCTGCCCGGGGTTTTTCGCGATGTCCTTGACACTGTCCGGCTGCTTCATGAGTTCTTCTCCTCGGGCTCCTCGGTCGCCGCCTCGAGCCAGGTCTTCTTGCCGTCGCCGCGGATGTGCGGCGCGGCCCAGGAGATCGGCCGATTGAGCAGCTCGTGGATCACTTTTTCCTCCTCGCCGCCGGGGAGGTTGGGATCGTCCTTCCAGCGGATCGCGTGGTACGCGAAATACTTTCCGACGAAATGTGACATGTGGGTTGTGGGGATATAGGCCGTGAGGATCGACAGCAACACTGCCGACAGCACGACCAGCAGCGGCCCAGTGCCGCCGATCGCCAGCGGCGCGATATTGAAGGTCACGAGGTTGGCGACGAACGCCTGGACCAGGGAAAAGTCGCGATCGAAGCCGGCAAAGGTCACCAGCGCGACGCCGAAGGCGACAATGAAGAAGAGCAGGTTGAAAAGATCGGCCGGGGCGGTGTAGTCACGCAATGAGCGACCGCGCCGGCGCGCGAAGAGGCCGACGGCACCGATGATTCCGAGCACCAGCCCTGCACCGCCGACGAACGGCACCAGAAGGCCGATGAAACCGTTGATCGGAACCGCCACCGGATCCGGCAGGACAGCGCCGATCACTGCGGCAACCAGCATCAGGACCGTGGCGCCGGCCACCAGGTAGAGTCCGAAGTGGAACGGGAACGACCATCGCCACAGCTTGGGGTTGAACTCGCGCAGGGCGACCAGGAACAGGATCTCCGGGACCATCACCTTGAGCTCGCCCATCAACGAGACGTCGCGCTTCTTCTCCCACCAGTCGCTCTCCTCGAGATACGAGCCGCCGTAGGCGGCACGCCCACCTCCCTCGTGAGCGACCGGGTAGAGCTCCCAGCGAAGGTGCATGGGCATCTTCGACCACATGAAGAAGCGCGCGATCACGGCCGCGAAGAAGAACGCGATCCCGACGTAGGCGATGATGTAAGCGAGAGTAGTCATCATTAGCGCTCCCCAACAGAGATTATAGGACCTTCACGAGAATAGCGAAACCGCATTCGCGGAGCAGGCTTTCCTGGGACTCGTTTTCACCCGACCGCGCTCGATGCGCGGCAACCCGTCGCACTGCGAGACCGCGCACTCCCCGCGGATCGGAGCTTCATCCACAGCCACTGGAGGCATGCAAATCGCAATATTCATTCCCTATCAAATGAGTCGGTATTTCTCCAGGACGCCCGGTGTGTTGAAGTGCAGACTCGCGCAAATGCCGATGCTTCAGCCAAATCCGTCAACCTGCCTGGCCGTCTGGACCGGGATCGCGACGCGGCTGCACCGCGGTATCCCGCCGGTCGTTACCCTGCCGTAACCTCAACCCGCGCCCTGTCCCTCCGGCAGTTCCCGTGCGTAACGCTACCCGCTCTCGCCCTCGCGCTTCGAGGCGCGCTTCAGCATCGCGATCTCGTACTCAGACATGGCAACTCCGCTGCCATGGCATTGGCCGCGAAGCGCCGAACGGTCACGGGGGTCCAATTCCGAATTCCGAATTTCGAATTCGACTACAGAGGTTCCTTGCCGGCGGCGAGATCAGCAATCAACTCCGGAAACCAGTCTTCTCCCGGCACCTGGATCTTCCAGCCGTTGACGAAGTAGGTCGGCGTGGCGCGCACGCCCAGCTCTTGACCGAGGCTCATCTGGCGGTGCACCGCTTCGAGGGAAGGATCGCGAAGATAGCACTTGAGGAAACTGCCCTCGTCGAGCCCGCTGCCGGCCATGAAGTCGACGGCCGTCGGCGTCACCAACGAGACCTCCATCTCCCTCTGCAGGCTGTAGAACAGCTCTTTGAGCGGAATCACCTGCTGTGGATCCTGACGGCTGACGCACCAGGTGGCACTGGCAGCCCGGAAGGCCCACGGGTGGATCATGGTCAATGGGAGGCTGACCATGCCGTGGCGGGTGAACGACTGCGTGTCCTCCACGACAGCCTTGATCAAATCCCACTTGCCGCGGCAGGCCGGGCACTCGAAGTCCGAGAACTCGACAATCTCGACTCTCGCGTCTTCTCCCGCCTCCGCGTCCCACATCACGAGGTCGCTGGACGCGAGCTGGCGGCGGCGGGCCGCCACCGGATCGTCGTCGAGCGAGCCCTCGGTCGCCATCACCAGGTACTTGCCGTCGGCCGACACGGCGGCGGGACGCCGGTACTCGCCGTAGCCGGTCTGGACCATCAGGCTCATCGGGATGAGAGCTCCGGGCCGACGGGGACCGGCGTCCCACTCGACCCTGACCCGGAGGTTCATGTTGGCCTGCAGCACCTCTGGGAGAAAGCCCTCGGCGAAGGTCTTGACCGCTTCGACGCTCGCGCCGGTGCCGGCGAAGGGAAGCTCGCCGATGATGCCAAGCCAGATCGAGTTCGTGGTCTCGTCGATGAGCGCTGACGGTTGACCGCTGAGGAGGCGGCTCGCGCACTCACGGTCGACCCGCACCACCCGGTAGGATCCGTTCGGAGTCTGGTGGCGCGTGTTCTCGACGAGTTCGAAGGTCGAGTTCGGGTACCACGCGACGGCGCGGCGGATCCAGTTGAGCGAAACGGCGTCCGGCTCCGGCGCGGCGTCCTGCGCCCCGGCGGTCGCAGCGGCCGCCAGTACGACGGCCGCGATAAATTTTCGATAGAGTCTCGTTCGCATTCAAGCTCCTCTCCGAAATTGTACCAGCCGGGCCCCCGGCGCCGGCTCTCTCGACAAACGGGGATCAGCTCTTGTCCGGCTGGGCCTCAACCTCCGCCGGCTTGGCTGCCGTGACGGCCTGGCCCGGCAACAGGCCGAGAGCCTCGCGCAGCTTGAGATCGATCTCCTCGGCCACATCCGGGTTGTCCGCGAGGAACTGCCTCGCCGCGTCCCGGCCCTGCCCGATGCGGGTCTCGCCACAGGAGTACCAGGAGCCCGACTTCTGGACCAGCCGGTGCTCGACGCCGAGGTCGAGCAGCTCGCCGGTGTACGAGATGCCCTCGCCGTAGAGAATGTCGAACTCGGCGACCTTGAACGGCGCAGCCACCTTGTTCTTCGCCACCTTGGCCTTGGTCCGGTTGCCGATCACCCGGTCGCCCTGTTTGATCGAGCTGGTTCGGCGGATGTCGATCCGCACGGAGGCGTAGAACTTGAGCGCCCGGCCCCCGGTGGTGGTTTCCGGGTTGCCGAACATGACTCCGATCTTCTCCCGCACCTGGTTGATGAAGATCAGGCTGGTCTTGGACTTGGAGACGATGCCAGCCAGCTTGCGCAGCGCCTGCGACATCAGACGGGCCTGCAGGCCCATCTGCGCGTCGCCCATGTCCCCCTCGAGTTCTGCCCGGGGCACCAGCGCCGCCACCGAGTCGACCACGATGGCGTCCACCGAGCCCGACCGGATCAGGGTCTCGGCGATCTCCAGCGCCTGCTCGCCGAAATCCGGCTGCGAGATCAAAAGCTCGTCGAGGTTGACGCCGAGGTTGCCCGCGTACTCCGAATCGAGCGCGTGCTCGGCGTCGATGAAGGCCACCAGGCCTCCGGCTTTCTGCGCGTTCGCGATGATGTGCAGCGCCAGCGTCGTCTTTCCCGACGACTCGGGACCGTAGATCTCGATCACCCGCCCGCGGGGAACCCCGCCGACGCCGAGAGCGGCATCGAGGGTCAGCGAGCCGGTCGGAATCACGTTCACCCGGACCTGCGGCTGCTCTCCGAGCCGCATCAGAGCCCCTTTGCCGAACTGGCGCTCGATCTGACCGATGGCGGTCTCCAACGCCTTCATCTTGTCTGCTTTCTGATTCATGAATCGCTCCTTACCGCGGACGCAGCGTGGTGGGACCGCACCATCGTAGGGTCGCGCACCGGGCCCGTCAAGACCCGTTCCTTCGGGGCTCGAACGCCACCTCCGAAAGCACCACCCCGAGGGTTCGCGAATCGCGGCCGCCTTCGGCCGCAGGCGAGTAGGGGACGCTGACAAGTTCGAGCTCGACCGTGCCCGTGCGGCCTGCCGACGGCGGAACCTCGATCACGTACCGTCGCGGCGCGGTCGACACCTTCAGCGGCCCGGCTGCCAGCGTTCCCGCAAGGCGGATGACCGTGCGCGGGGAAGTCGGCCGCGGCGCCGTCAGCTGCAGCGTCAGCCGGCCGGCAGCCGCCGGCACCCGGAGCACGGCGCGGGGAGCCAGCCACACGCCTTCGACCCCGTCCGCGAAGGTCTCGACGCCGTACGCGCCATCGAGCTCGATCCCCGCGACCCAGCGCCGCTCACCGTCCGCCGGCCGCGCGGTCCAGGCGCGTTCCGGGTCGAAGGCGCGCACCCCGAGCAGCTGCACCGCCAGCTCGCGCGGATCGCCGGTACCGATCCGCGGCCTGCCGGCGGCCACGAACCGTGCGCGGGCCGTTCGCCCGGCCGAGGGAGCTTTGACCTCGATCTCGAGGCGCCGGAAGCCATCGACCGGCGGGAGGGGCTCACTCGCGAACTCACCGAGCCGCAGCGCCACGGCCTCGATGCCGGGTGCGTGGCCCACCAGGAGACGTAGCCGCGAGCCGCGCGACAGCGGCGGCAGCAGGAGCTCCGCAGTGGCGTCGCCCCACATGAAACGGCGGCCGTCCGGCGCGCTCTCGGCCGGCCACCAGCCATCGACCGGCAGCGGCGGGTCGAGGATTACCCACGCGTTGAGGAAGCGCTGCTGCGTCAGGGGCTCGAGCCGGTCCGAGACGCCCCCGAGGGCGGTCTCGAATCCGAACAGCGGAGGCGGATAGAAGTGACGGTGGACGGTCGCCACGATCCACGGCGAGCTCGGGTCGCTCCACTCCGCCGGGTCCCACGGCGACAGCACGAGCGGTGGATTTGCGCTTCCCCTTCGCTCCTCGAGGTGCCAGAGGTAGGAGGCGAAAGGATAGAGCTCGGATTCCACCACCGCAGTTCGCCCACCGTCCGCCGCGAGCAAACGGGCAGCCTGCACCGCTTCCCAACCCGGCAGCTGGCGGTGGTGCTGCTCCTCTACCAACGGCAGGCTGCAGGCGCCCAACCAGGCGGCCAGGCCGAGCAAACCGCCGGTGGCGGCGGCCGGAGGCAGGGCTGCCGCGGCTCCCGCGACGAGGGGCGCGACCGCCATCTGCACGCCCACCGCGTAGCGCCCGTAGGTCCGGTTCTGAAGCCACACCAGCTGCGCCGCCGCCACCGACAGCACCAATGCCCAGGCCAGGGCGGTGCCCCGACCCGCGCGCCGCCACCACGCCGCGAGACCGACGAGCGCGGCGCAGAACAGCAGTGTTGCCGTCGGCACGCCACCGAGACCCTTGACCAGTCCCAGGTCCGGGTAGCCACCGAGATTGTCAGCCAGCCTCGAGAAGTGGCGCTGGGAGTGGGCGAAGAACGGCGCCACGAAGGCGCTCCATCCACCCTCGGCACGGACCATCCACGCCACCGCGCCGGCGCCCGCGACCAGCGCCGCCGCGAGTCCAGGCACCAGCTTTGACCTCGGCCGGACCCGCCACGCAGCGACCAACCACAGCAGCCCCACCACCGGCAGCAGGTGCGGCCGAACCAACACCGAGGCCGCCAGCAGCAGGGTGAACACAGTGATCCGGCGTCCGCCGAGACCTCCGGCGGCGATCGCCGCGCCCCCCAGCGCGAAAACCGCCGCCGCGGTCGTGGTGAAGCCCCGCACCGAGTACAGCCACGGACCCGGGGCCGCCAGCACGGCGAGCGCTGCCGCCACCGCCACCGCCGGCGGGGCGACCCGGCGTCCAAGAGCCGCGAGGGGCCAGACCGCCGCCACCGAGAACGCAGCCGAAGCCAGCTGCAGGGCACGCAGCGGCTCGCCCACCAGCGGCATCAGGAGGTGGCCGATGGCGAGCCAACCCGGGAAGCCCGGTGGATGGGGGAAGTGCGCCGCGAGCTCGAAATGGAGGATGCCACGGGCGAACAGGGTCTCGTCCCACTCCCACGGCCCGTTGGCAAGGAGAGCGAAGCGCGACCACGCGAGGCCGACGGCAACGAGAACCGTGAGCGCCGCGTCGGCCCCGGCTCTGGGAAGCCGGAACAACAGCAACGCGGCGGCGACTCGCGCCAGGAGCTTCTGTCCGCGGATCATCTCGCGCCGCCGGCGAGCCGGCCGTGAAGCCAACGCTGGAGGTCATGCTCGAGGACCGACCGCGACACCTCGGTCTGACGTGATGCGCGAGCGAATCCGTCGGCGCACGCCTCGGCACCCACCTCGCGCAGACGGGGCAGCTCGAGACAGCGGCCACCCGTCAGCGTTCCGTCACCCTGCAAGTAAAGGTGACGCTCATCCCGCCAGCACCCGTACTCCCCCACCACCGGCTGGTCGTCCGGAACGCCGCTGAGCAGGTTGCGGCCCACGAAACCGTAGTCCGCGGGGTCGATTCCGAGCAGGGCCAACAAGGTCGGTGCGACGTCGACGTGGCCGCCCGGCTCGGTCCGCTCGCCAGCCGGGCGTCCGCCGTCACCGGGCAGCCGGATGAAGAGCGGCACCTCCTGGCTCAGGTACCATCCTGCGCCGTCAGAATCCGCCCCCATGGCCGCGGCTACCTCCTGCGACCACTCGAAGCCGGCGTCATGGTCACCCCACACCGCCACGACTGTGGTCGCCGCCAGGCGCGAGCGCTCGAGCTCCGCCACGAAGCTCTCCAGCGCGCGGTCGAAGAAGTACATGGTGTGAAGGAACTCCCCGAACGGCCGGCCCTGCCAGCGGCCCACATCGAGGCTGCGGTGTTGCCGCGGAAAGCCCTCGAAGGGGTGGTGGAGCGACAGGGTCAGGAGGTAGGCGGCAAAGGGTCGCGGCCAGCGTGTCATCCGCACCGCCATCTGCTGCAGGAAGTCCCGGTCGTTGAGCCCCCAACCGATGTTCTCGCCGGCGGCGAAGTCGGTATCGAAGAGGCTCTGCCGGAAGCCGTAGGCGGGGTGGGTGATGCGCCGGTTCCAGAAGCTGCCCTCGTAGGGGACCGCCGAAACCGTTCGATAGCCTGCTCCTGCGAGCACGTCCGCGATCCCGGTGAAGGTGTTGCCGGCATGCTCGAAGGCCGCAGCATGCTCCGACGACGGCAGCAGCGAGACCTGGGTCGCGAGCTCCGAGTCCGATGACCTTCCGGCGAGCGACTGGTCGGTGAGATTGGAGAACCAGATGGCCTCGTCGCGCCAGCGGTTGAGGAAGGGGGTCACCTCGCGGCCGCCGATCTCCAGCCCGACCACGAAACCCTGCAGGCTCTCGACCTGGATCATGACCAGGTTCATGCCCGCGGCGGCTGCCGCCAGTGGTCCGGTCGCCGAGCGCGCCGCCGCGCGCGACGCGAACCAGGCTTCGATCTCCGCCCGCCGGTGGTCGTCCAGCTGCTCGCGGTGCCACCGGCCCCACGCCGACCGAGCGCCCTCGGCTGCGTGGAGGTTGAGGACCCCAACCTCGCGCGCCAGCCACACCCGGCGAAAGATCTGCTCGAAGAGACCCCGCGGCGATAGCACCGTGATCACCGCCACACTCACCACCACCGTGGCGACAGCCAACGCCAGCGAACCGCGCCGCCGCGCCGGTCGGCCGCGACGCAGCCGGCCGGCCACCAGCACCAACACGGCGCCCGGCAAGAGGTCGAGCCACAGCCACAGGTCAGCCATCGACAGCAGGCTGCGGATGCTGGCCGCAACCGCACCGGCCTGTCCAACGGCCGCGACCGCCGCCGCTGCGGGCAGGTCACCGAAGAACCGCAGGTAGACCACGTCCGCCCACAGAACCAGGGTCGCCGCGGCCACCACCGACCACCGCGACCAGCCCCGGAACCACGACGGTAGCGCGGTGGTTGCAGCCGCCACCGCCACCGCCGAGGCGATGATCATGATCCAACCCCGGGGGCTGACCCCGGCGCCTGCCTCGTGGAGCACAACGCTCTGCTTGATCACCAGCGCACCCGCGCACCACCCGCCGTCCGCGCCGCTCACCAGGGGCACCGCCACGCCGGAGCGCGGTCGCCACAGGAACGCCGCCGAAGCCGCGGCCGCCAACAGACAGCCCACCGCCCACCACCGGGGATCGGCGAGAGGGTCGGAGACGACGACGACCGACGCTGCCGGCACGCCGGCGCCGCCGCGCTCGGAGAACCAGCACACCTTCTCCTCCACCATGTCCAACCGCAGCCGGCAGAAACCGCCTGCCGGGGGCGCCTCGATCTCGATCGCCAGCCGGACCGCCTCGCCCGGGGCGACGGCGTCACCGACTCGAACCCTCCGCCCTTCCGAGGGGACACGGTGTCCCCGGGCGGGGAGCACCTGCCCGCTGCGATCGAACCACCGGTACGAGAGCGCGAAGCTGCCGTCTCCCCGCCACGGTCGCGGACCGTCGTTGCGCAGGAGGACGATGGCCATCCTCCGACCCCCGGCCGTCATCCACCGCGGCAAGGTGCTGTCGACGACCGAAAACGCGTGACTGGCACCGACCGACACCGCCAAGCTCCGGCCGGGCGTCGGATCGACCTCGGAAACCCACAGCACGCCCTCGTGGACCACGTCCCATTGCAGCAGATAGTCGCCGGGCGCCGACGGAGCCACGACCCGGGCGATGACCTCGGTCCGATCACCAGGGCTGACGGCTCCGGGCAATCGGCTGCGTTGCCCGTCCCAGACCACCTTGCGGCCGCCGGTGTCGAACCAGTGGTAGGAGAGGAAGAAGCCGTCGCCGCTCGACCACGCGGCGGTGCCGCGGTTGGCCACCGTGACCGGCACCGAAATCGACTCGGCGGTTTCGAGCTGTGGTGGCAGCTCACTGTCGACGATCGAAAGGTCGTGGACGGTGTCAGCGCACCGAGCAGGGCCCGCGACGCCGAGCCACCACCCGCTCACCACCATCACCACCAGCCACCGGAGACGCCTCATGGGTGGTGCGAGCATGGCGGCAGGACCGCTGGCTCACTCGACCGGGTACTTCTCGTTGTAGAGACGGATCACCGTGTCGGTGATGTCCGCGGACTCGCGCAGGTAGACCAGCGGTTGTGCATCGAAGATCAGCACCACGTCGAAGTCGTTGGCCTCGGCGTGCTCGCTGGCCACCTGTCCGACCCTGGTCGCCACCTCGGCGAGCAGCTCACGCTGTTTGGCCTCGGCGTTCCGGTTGTAGTTGCGGGTCGCGTCCTCGAGCCCGCGCTGCGCCTGGCGGAGCTGGTTCTCGAGCTCCCGGATCACGTCCCCGGTTGCCACCGCGCGCTGCTGGTTGAGCCGGTTGGACAGCTCCACGACCTGCTCCTGGAGCTGCTGCAGCTCCTCCTGCAGCGGTTTGGCCCACGCTTCGAGCGTCTCGAACTGCCGCTTGCCCTGCTCGACGGTCGCCACCGCCCGCTGGGCATCGAGTACGCCGACCCTGCCGGCAATGGCAGGCACCGCCACCAGCACCGCGAGCACAATCATGAGAGCCCGGACGAGACGTTCCATGTCAACCTCCAGCCGGCAGCGAATTGTAGCACGGTGCCCCATCGCTGCCTCCGGCACGCAACGTGCCTGGTGGAGTTCGGAATGGCCGCCTCGGAAACTCCGGTTGCGAACAGTCGGAGTCAGAGAACGTGATGCCGAACCTCGTCGCACGTCTCCGGTCGATGGCCCTGTCGGCCACAGCCCTCGGGATGGCGGAGCTTCTCTTCGGGTGTGTGTCCGGCGGGCCCGCTGCGGCGACGGCGCCGCCCGAGGTGCCGGAGGAGAGGCCCGAAGCCCCCGTCTCCGCCTCCGCACCGGCCGGCGGCCGGTCGGAGAGCGGCCGGGGCGCCGGCGAGGGCGGGCCAGCCGGCGGAGGTGACGGTGGGGTCGGGGCCCAGGAGGGACCCGCTGACATGCGCGATGACGGGACAACGGAGGAGGCCGGCGCCGGTGAGCGCACCGGCATCCGCTTCGCGACCCTGATGCGGATCCTGTGCCGACGCAACGACGGTACCTTCGTGGCGCTCAACTCCACCTCGCCGTGAGCAGGCCGCACGGGCACTCTTGCGATACAATTAACTGATGAGCGGCCCACAACTTGCAGGCGACACGGTCCGTCTGCTGGTGGTCGAGGACGACGACCCGCTGGCCGAGGCCCTGTGCCGGAACCTCGAGCTCGAGCATTTTACCGTCCACCGCGTGGCGACCGGTGAGGCGGCACTCGAGGAGCTCGCGGCGGCGAGCGGGCACTTCGACCTCCTGATTCTCGACATCATGCTGCCGGGCATCGACGGATTCGAGGTCTGTCGCAGGCTCCGCGATCGGGGTCACACGATCCCGATCCTCTTCCTGACCGCACGCGGCAGCGATGCCGACCGCATCCTCGGGCTGCAGCTCGGGGCAGACGACTACCTCACCAAGCCATTCCTGGTGGAGGAGCTCGTGCTCAGGGTGCGCGGCATCCTGCGCCGGGCGGAATGGTCCAGGACTCCGGCACGCACCGGGCCGCGGGTGCGGATCGGCGACGCGGAGGTCGACATGGAGACCATGCGGGCCACCACCGCCATGGGCTCGCAACCTCTGACCGAGCGCGAGGTCATGCTGGTGCGCTTCTTCGCCGAGAATGACGGCCGCGTCCTGACTCGCGGCGAGCTCCTGGAGCGGGTGTGGGGCTACAACTTCGACACTTCGACGCGAACCCTCGACACCTTCGTCCACCGGTTGCGCAAGGCCTTCGAAGCCGACCCTCGGCACCCCCGCCATTTCCACACCGTTCGCGGCGTCGGCTACCGGTTCACGTCGGAACCGGAAGAGTGATGTTCCTCCGAATCGGTTTTCCGACCGCAGGATCGGATCCTGCGGTCGGGAAACCGAAGATCAGGGCCGCTCGATCCCGAGGTCCCTCAACTTCCGCCACAACGTGACGCGCGAGACACCGACGGTATCGGCCGCCTCCTGCATCCGCCACTCGCAGCGTTCGAGCACCTCCCGCAGCAGGCGCTCCTCGAGCGCCGCCATCGGGTTCGGAGCTTCGAGGAGCTCGTCCAACATGATGCTGCGCCCGGAGCCGCAGGGAAGATCGGCAACGTCCACCACGCCCTTCGCACGGCACGCGATCCGGTTGATCATCGGCTCGAGGCCGCTCCACCCGCTCCGCACAGCGACCTGTGCGAGCTCGGCGACGGCCCCGGCCGTCAGCTCGGCGGTCGGCGCCCACTCCGACACCCACCGCACGATGATATGCTCGAGATCGCCATCGAGGTCCCGAACCGCGGGAAGCTCGAAAACCGCGAAACCCGGGGTCCGCGGCTGCCGCCCGTCGGCACCCACGATCAGGCGCCAGCCTTCCGGAGCCGCGGCCTCGAGCAGCGACGCCGCGGCCTCGCCATAGGCGTAGACCGAACCCGGCGGCCACGGGCTGATCTGGTCCCAGCTCCCGCTCCAGTCACGGAAGAGGTCGAGAGAGAGGCCCGAGAACCGGTGCAGTGCGACCGCCACGTCTCGGCAGACCGGAGCCTCGCCTACGAGCCGGACCGCGCCCCGCCCGCGCGCGACCTCGACCGCGCGCTGGCGCATGGCGCGCGCGGCCGCCGAGGTCCCGGACATGAAGAATCCGGGGTCGGGGTCCGAGGGCCGAAGGATCTCGACGGCGCCCTGGAAACCGCCCTCGTCGTCCGTCACCGGAATCACCGTTACCCGCAGGTGCACGGCACGCCCGTCGGCCGACCGGTAGATGGTCTCGAAATCTTCCACCGTCTCGAGCCCGGCCTCGAGGGCGAAGGTCAGCGGACAGGCGTTTTCGCAGTCGACCCCGCGGGTCGTCAACTTGCAGCGTGACCCCACCGACTGCCCCCGCTCGAATCCGAGCAGGCGGCGCGCCGCCCGGTTGACGTGCCTCAGGATCCGTTGCCGGTCCATCACGACGACCGCATCGTCGAGATGGTCGAGTACCGTCATCCAGGAATTGTCGAGCGTCTCCGCGTTGTCTCGTGCCACACCCTCTTAACAGGGCGGCAACGTCGATTTATTCGCCGGTCGCGCCTGCACCGGGCCCCGCTCAGCGTTCGATGACGAAGTCTTCCTCGACCTTGGGCTCGGGTTCCGCGAAGTAGAGAGCCGTGTGGGCGATCGGCAAAAACATCACGTGCTGACGCCCCTTGATGGTGACCTCCACCTGGTAGTAGCCCTGGGGTGAGATCGTGACCAGAGTCGCCGCGGTGCCCTTGGCATCAATCAGCGGACAGTAGACCGAGACCTTGCCGGGGATTTCCATGCACGGCTCCTTTCCAGCCCACCCAGTGTATCAGCGGCTCCCTGACTCCGAGCCCGTGTCCGAGCCGGCGTCCGACGGCATGGCCCCACCGTCCCTGCCCGCCACGACCCCGTACTCCTTGAGCTTGCGCTGGAGGGTGCGCAGGCCGATGCCGAGCAGCTCGGCGGCCCGGGCGCGGTGGCCACCGGTGTAGTCCACCGTCCTCAGGATGGCGTCGCGCTCGATCTCCGCCATCGGCCGCGGCCGCCACGGACCGGCCTCCGGCGGCCGCTCACCCTCATCCACGACCCGATAGTCAGCTGGAAGGTCCTCGAGCCCGATCTCGTCGCCCTGGGCAAACAGCACCATCGACTCGAAGAGGTTGCGCAGCTCGCGCACGTTTCCGGGCCACGAATGCTTTTTGAGCGCGTTGAGAACCGTGGGGTGCACACCCTTGACGTTGCGCCCGAGCTCCCGGTTGAAGGTCTCGAGGAAGTGCTGGACGAACAGCGGGATGTCCTCACGGCGGTCACGCAGCGGCGGGATCTCCAGAGTCACCACCTTGAGCCGGTAGAAGAGGTCCTCGCGAAACCGTCCTTCTGCGACCCACCGCTGAAGGTGGCGGTTGGTCGCGGCCACTAGCCGGAAATCGACCGGGACCCGGGCCGAGTCGCCGACCCGGACGATGGTGCGCTCCTCCAACACGCGCAACAGCTTGACCTGGAGATCGGTCGACAGCTCCGAGATCTCGTCCAGAAACAGGGTGCCCCCGGACGCGCGCTCGATGAGCCCGATCCGTCGCTGGTGGGCCCCGGTGAAGGCTCCTTTTTCGTGTCCGAAGAGCTCCGACTCCAGGATCTCACCCGGAATCGCCCCACAGTTGATGGCCACGAAAGGCCCCTTGGATCGAGGCGAGTTCTGGTGGAGCGCATTGGCGACCAGCTCCTTGCCGGTGCCTGACTCACCGACGATGAGGACCGTCGAACGGGTCGGAGCCGCGACCCGCAGCCTCTCCAGCAGCTCCTCCATCGCCCGTGAGTGGCCGACGATGCCCTCGAAACCGAAGCTCTTTTCCAGCCGCTGCCGAAGCCTACGGTTTTCGTCCGACAGGAGACGGCGGTCGAGCTGGAGCTGGACCCGCTTGCGGAGCTCCTGCATCTGGACCGGTTTGGTGAGGTAGTCGTCGGCGCCCTCCTGCAGTGCGGCCACTGCGTCCTCGACATCGGCGTAGGCGGTCACCAGGAGGAAGGGGAGATTCGGATACTCGGCTCGCACCGCCCTGAGGAGCTCGTAGCCGTCCATCCCCGGCATCCTCACATCGGAGACGATCACATCCACCGCAGCGCCGCCGCGAAGCTCCTCGAGCGCCTGCTCGGCCGAGGGGAAGGACCTGAGCTGGTAGCCGACCCGCTCGAGGGTGCGGCACATCGCATCGCGGGAACCGTCGTCATCGTCGACCAGGAAGATCACCGCCGGCATGCTTAACCCCCGGCCTCGTCGATCAGCCGCGCCAGACCTTCACCATCCAGGACGTCGACGCCGAGAGACCGCGCCGCATCCAGTTTGCTCCCCGGGGCCTCACCCGCCACCAGATAGTCTGTCTGCCGCGACACCGATGAACTCACCTTCGCCCCCAATGCCTCGAGCTCTGCCTTGATCTCGCGCCGCGGACGGCCGAGGCTGCCAGTGAGGACGATGGTCGTGCCGGACAGCGGCGTCGATCCGGTCGGCCCGGTCTCCTCGCGCGGGTCGACGCCGCGCCCGCGAAGCCGCTGCACGACCTCCCGGTTGCGGGCGTCGGCGAACCAACCGATCACCGCTGCAGCGATCACCGGACCGATGCCTTCGATCTTCACCAGATCCTGTTCCTCGGCCGCGGCGATACTGTCGAGGCACCCGAAACGGGAGGCCAGAAGCCTGGCGGCACGCTCGCCCACGTGGGGAATACCGAGGGCGAAGAGGAGGCGGTGGAGGGGCCGCTGGCGCGCCTCGTCGATCTCGCGGACCAGATTGCCCGCGGAGACCTCGCCCCAGCCGGGCAGTTCTGCGACGGCTTCCACCTCCAGGTCCCAAAGTGAAGCCTCGTCGCTCACGAGCCCGGCCTCCGCGAGTTGCTGCAGCGAGCGCCCACCGAGGCCCTCGATTTCCATCGCGCCGCGCGACACGAAGTGGCGGAGCCGCGCCCCGGCCACCGCCGGGCAGTCCGGGTTCGGGCAGCGCAGCGCCACCTCTTCCACCGCGCGTTCGACCGCGGTGCCACAGACCGGGCAGGCCGTCGGCGCTTCGAACACGACCGCATCCCGTGGCCGCTCGGAGGTCACCACCCCGACGACCTTGGGGATCACCTCACCGCCCTTCATGACCCACACGGTGTCGCCGATCCTGGCGTCGAGACGCGCCACCTCGTCGAAGTTGTGAAGGGTTGCCCGCGACACCGTCGAACCGGCGATCCGAACCGGCTCGAGCACCGCCACCGGAGTCAGAACCCCGGTCCGACCGACCTGGATGACGATGTCCTCGAGCCGCGTGGTCCGCCCTTCGGGTGCGAACTTGTAGGCCACCGCCCACCGAACCGAGCGGGCCGTGGCACCGAGTGACCGGCGGTCCCTGCTGCTGTCGAGCTTGACGACGATCCCGTCGGTGTCGTAGTCGAGCTGCTGGCGGCCCTGCTCCCACTCCTCGATGTAGGACTCGACCTCGTCGATGCCGGCGCACCGCCGGAGGCCCGGACTGGTGGGAAAACCGAGCGAGCCGAGCCACTCCAAAGAGGTGACGTGGCTGTCCTCTGCGTGGCCTTCAGCCCGCACGAGCTGGTAGCACCAGATCGCCAGCCGGCGTGCCGAGGTCTGGCCTGGATCGAGGAGCCGGATCGAACCTGCGGCTGCGTTGCGGGGGTTGGCAAACTCACGCTCCCCGGCAGCCCGCCGCTCCTCGTTGAGCTCCTCGAGGACGCTCCGTGGCAGGTAGACCTCGCCGCGGACCTCAGCCAGCTGCGTCAGGCCCTCCACCTCCAGCGGCAGCTGGCGGATGGTGCGGGCGTTGGCGGTGACGTCGTCACCGACGAAACCGTCCCCGCGGGTCACTGCCCGCTCGAGCCGGCCCCCTGTGTAGATCAGCGAGATCGACACGCCGTCGATCTTGAGCTCGGCCGCGAGCGCCTCGGGCACCCTGCCGAGCTCACGCTCGACGCGCCCGCACCAGGCCCGCAGCTCGTCTCGGGAGTAGCTGTTGTCGAGCGACAGCATCGGAACCTCGTGCGCCACCTCTCCGAGCACCGCGAGCGGCTCGCCGGCCACCCTGCTGGTCGGCGAGCCGGCGCTCTGCAGCTCTGGGAAACGGCGTTCGAGGTCGACCAGCTCGGCGTAGAGCTGGTCATACTCGAAATCCGAGATCACCGGATCGGCGAGCACATAGTAGCGATGGTCGTGGTCGCGGATCGAACGCCGGAGCTCTTCGACCCGGCGGGCCGCATCGGCTCGGTCGTCAGTCACCACCCCACCTCCTCCGCGGGGCGCTCACGAGCTCCGCCGCGCGCGGCCGCGTCGGCGTCGCGGGCGTCGCTTGCGCGGCGGGGTCGAGCGGGGCTCGACGCGCTCCCGGGCGCCAACCTTGCGCAAAGCCCGTGACCAACCCTGGTGGGCTTCCGGCGAGATGTACCCGAGAGAGTTGGCGAAACCGTACAGATCCCATGCCACTCGAAAGTACTCCTGGCGGGAGAGCTTGAGGATCTGCCGCCCACGCTCCGGCGGCCGCCGCATCTTGGTGAGAGCGAACAGGCCCTGGTGGATCATGTGGATGGTCAGATTGGAGAGGTGCATGCTCGCCGCGGCAGGGTCGAGTGCGTCGCGCAAGCGGCCGAGAAGGGCCACGTTGTCGACCTTTCCGCGGTCGTCGGTCTCCTCTTCCGCGATCGTCAGGAACCGCGGCAGGAACAGCGAGCCGAAGAGGCTCGGATCCGAGTAGTCCCGGCCGTCGCGAATGTGGTCGTCGAGCATCTCGAGGACCCGGACCGTTTCGTCGGTGTCGATCGGCAGGTCGGGGAACGCCCTGGTGAAGAGTCCCGCCCGTCGCCACGCGGCGTGGATCCCTGCCGCCCGCCCCGAGCGCAGGCACTCCATCAGCTCGTAGGTCAGACGCGGCGCGGACGCCCCCTCGATCAGGCCCTGTTGGCGTTCGATCGCCGCTGCGGTCTCGGCCTCGATATCGAAGCCCAGCCGCACCGAGTACTCGAGAGCACGCATCATCCGCACCGGATCCTCGGCAAAGCGCTGTTCGGGATTGCCGATGGCTCGAATGATGCCGCGCTCGAGGTCCTCGATGCCGTGCACGTAGTCGATGACGGAGAAATCGGCGATGTTGTAGAACAGGGCGTTGACGGTGAAGTCCCGCCGCAGCGCGTCCTCGGACGGCGAACCGTAGATCACCTCCTCCGGCTCGGCGGAGGTCGGCTCCGGGGAGGCCTCTTCTTCGGCATCGTCAACCTCGGCCTCCTCCCAGTCCTGCGGACTCTCGGGAGGCTCCGGGCTCGCCCTGAAGGTCGCCACCTCGACGATGGCGCCGCGGAAGAAGACGTGCACCAGTCGAAACCTGCGGCCGATGATTCGCGAGTTGCGGAACAGGCGCCGGATCTCCTGCGGCCGGGCGTTGGTCGCGATGTCGAAGTCCTTCGGCTGCCGGCCGAGCAGCAGGTCGCGAACGCTGCCCCCGACCAGGTAGGCCGTGTAGCCCGAGCGGTGGAGCCGGTACAGGACCTTGAGGGCCTCCGACGACAGGTCGCCGCGGGACAGCCGGTGCTCGGGTCGGCTGAGGACCCGGGGCGGACTGTCGGTTGCCGGCATGCCCATTGCTTCGATCACATCCTCCCGCCGCGCTGCGCTGTTCGATGGTTGACCGGCTGCCGTCGCGCGTCGCCATTCGCGGGGCGGGCACGGGCGGTCTCGGCGGGCCGAGCCCCGGGTGTCAAGAACTCAGCCTCCAATGGTGAGCACGATCTTACCAAACTGCTGCGCCCTCTCCAGGCGTTGGTACGCGGAACCGCCCTCGGCGAGGGGCACGGTCACGTCGACGACCGGCCGCAGCCGATGGTTACCCACCGCCGTCATCAGCCGGCGCCAGTCATCGCGGGAGCCCATGGTCGATCCAATGATGGAGAGCTGGTTCCAGAAGATCAACCGGATCTCCTCCTTCGGATTCGCACCGGAGGTCGCGCCGCAGGTGACGACTCGGCCGCCCTTGGCGGCCGCCTTGAGGCTCGCCATCCAGGTCGCCTCCCCCACCGAGTCCACCACGACGTCCGCTCCGCGTTTTTCGGTCAGGCCACGGACCGCGCGAGGCACCTCCTCGTCGGCGGGCAGGGTGTCGTCGGCTCCGAGCTCGGCGGCACGCGCCAGCTTCTCCTCGTCACGAGAGGTCACGATCGCCCGCGCACCCACAAGCTTGGCGAGCTGCAGGCACGCGAGCGAAACCCCGCCGCCGATCCCGTGGATGAGAACGGTCTCGCCTGGGCGGAGGCCGCCGCGGCGAATCAGCATCCGCCATGCGGTCAGGAAGGTGAGGCCGAATGCCGCCGACTCCTCCCACGACAGATGTTGCGGTCGCGGCGCGAGCGCATCGGCAGCCACGACCACCGCCTCGGAAAAGGTGCCGTCGTTATGCTCACCGAGCACCCCGAAGCGGACGCAGAGGCTGTGCTCCCCGGCGCGGCAGTACTCGCACGAGCCGCACGAGAGGCCGGGATCGAAGACCACCTCGGCGCCGAGTTCGATCCCGGCGACGCCGGGTCCGAGCGCGTCCACCGTTCCGGCACCGTCGGCGCCGCCGATGTGGGGCAGCCCGATCGGGATGCCCGGCATCCCGCCGAGCACGAAAAGGTCGAGGTGGTTGAGGGCCGCGGTCTCGAGCCGCACCCGAACCTCTCCCGGCCCCGGCTCCGGCTCCGGCCGCTGACCGTAACGAAGGTTCTCGATGCCTCCATGCTCTTCGAAGAACAGGGCTTTCATGGTTCCTCCCGCGCAGGGGCATTGTAGCTCCGCTCGTCAGCCGGCGGCCGCCGGCTGACGAGCGGCAACGCAAAGCCCCGCCGGAGCGGGGCCTGCGGTTCCACGGGCGAGGTCGGACCTCGCGAAGTCTTTGATTACGGGCTCTGGTTGTCGATCACGAAGCGGCGCTCACCGATGATCGAGCGTCCGTCACGCACATCCTGGGACCACACCACGAGGCTGTGCTCACCGTCGGCCAAGTTCTCAGCGACGGTGTCGAGCTCGTAGCGGTAACCCGCGAAACGGGTGTAGGAGCCCGGCAACCACGGGTAGAGGTCCTCGAGATCCTCCGTCTCGACGCCGATCTCCGCGAGACCGCGGAAGACGCCGTCGATCCAGATCTCCACCTGCTCGATGGTCCGCGACCAATCGATGGCGAAGCCCGTGATCTCTACCACGCCCCCCGTCATCTCCATGTGCTTGGGCGTCCAGATGTCGCCCCACGCAGGGTCGTCGGGATCGTTGTTGCAGTCGAAGATCACCGGCAGCTGGGCGATGTCAGTCACGTTGTTCTCGCGGTCGCCGGCCCTCACCTTGATGAGGTGGAGGCCCTCGCTGTAGCCGCGGGCGAGGATGAGATAGGAGATGTCCATCAGGAACGAGAACCCGCTGTGCTTGGAGTTGGGCACGTCCACATACAGCTCGTGCACGTCCATGCGCTCGTGGCCAAAGTAGTTGAAGTCGTACTCGACCTCGTCCCAGTAGAAGCTCGGCAGGCTCGTGTTCTGCAGCTGGTTGGTGTCGCCGAGCGGAACCGGGGAGCCGTCGAGGAGGAGCTCCACGTAGGCAACCCCGCCGAGGTCGGTCCGCGAACCGACGTCGAGGGCCCAGCCGATCACCATCTCCACGTTGTCGGGGTTGTCGAAGGCGTCGCCCGACCACGGCGGCGTGAAGCCGTCCTGGTCTTCGCAGCCCTCGGCGTACATCACGTGGTCCGCCACCGGCCAGTCGATCTTGCCGAACGGCGGCAGGTTGCCGCCGGTGTTCAGGGTCTGCACGAAGCGCCGGCCGATGACGCGCGAGGCCCCCTGGTCGTCCACCACCCGCACCGCCACCACGTGGATCCCGTTGTTGAGGACCGTGGTGTTGAGCATGCGGACGAAGCCGGCGTACTCCGCATCGGGATCGCCCGGGAAACGGTTGGCGATGTCCGGGCGGTGGACGCCGGTGACCGCGTTCCCCATCGCGAGGCCGTCGACGAGCACCTCTACATACCGGATGTCGCCGTCGTCGAGCGCCCAGCCGGTGATCGGGAAGACTCCGTTCATGGGCTGGTTGAAGCCCGGCAGCTCGAGCTCGCCGATCGGCGCCTGGTTGATGTTGCCGTCGACGAAGATCGACCGCAGGCCGTAGTCCTCCACCGACGAGTCGCTGAAGGTGACGCGAAGGAAGAGGGTGTGGAACCCGTTCGAGTAGTCGTTGGCGTCGAACGAGGTACTGAACCCGGGCCGCGCATAGGGCGTCCCCGCATACCACGGATAGGCCTGGAGGACGTCGTAGCGGGGCTGATTGAGGTCGGCGGTGGCGACGAGGTCGTCATCGACGTAGAGGTCGATCTTCGACACCAAGGCGTCGTCCCACTGGCACGAGAACCAGGTCCACTGGGGACCGCACTGCTGGCCGTCGTCGACCACGAACCCCTTGACCTCGACGAGCCCGAAGACGGTCGCCCCGTCCGCTGGCGTATCGAGCCAAAAAATGGTCTCCGCAAAGGCGCTTGTCGGCAGCAGGAGTGCCAGCAGAATCAGCGCAGCGGCAAATCCTTTGTTACGCATTGCGAGTCCTCCTCTGACCCGAAGTCCGGCGGGCAATCTTACGATCGTCTTCATGATATACCAGGGTATTTCTGGGGTCAAATGAATTCGCAAAAGGCGACGAACGATCAGGGCCGGACTCCATAGGTGCACCGTCCTACAGGACTTACGAGTGACGAAGATCACCTTTCGAACGCGATTTGTGGATTGGTTTATGGGCAGAGGTTTTTGCCAATTCCTCGACATGAATACGTGCAGATTTTGCCAGTGCTTCGAGCTCGAAACCTCCTTCCAGAAAGGACAGGATTTTCCCGCCGCTCCACCTCGTGGCCGCGTCGACAGCCACCGCGGTCAGACGGGCGAATCCACCCGTCGTCAACGATAGCCCGCCGATGGGATCGGCGCGATGGCCGTCGAAGCCGGCGGCCAGCACGATCGCCGCCGGCTCCAATCTCTCGCACGTCTCGAGCAGGGCCTGCTCGAAGGCGGTGCAGATGACATCGTCGCCCGATCCCTCGGCCACCGGGACGTTGCGGGTCGCCCCCCGCCCCTCGCCCTCGCCCGTCTCGTCCGCCCCGCCCGAACCGGGAAACGCCGGGTAGCGGTGAACCGAGACGAAGCCCACGTCGCCGCGGCCGTAGAAGTGGTCCTGGATGCCGTCTCCGTGCAGCGCCCCGAAATCGGCGACGACCACCGGTCGCCCCCAACCCTGCGACACGACGTCGGCGGCCAACGCCACCGGGTTGAAGAAACAGTACCCGGCGGCGCGGTCACGATGGGCGTGGTGGCCGGGTGGCCGCGCGGCCACGAAGGCGCGCTCGAGCCTCTGGTTGAGCAGGTCGAGCGCCGCTTGCAGGGCGAGCCCGGCCGACGCCACCGCTGACCGGTAGGTTCCCGGTGACACCGTGCAGTCCTGCGAGTCGAGGAGGCCCGAGCCGCGCTCCGAGGCCTCCCGCACCCTGTCGATATAGCTTTCGTCGTGGATCCACTTGAGGACGCCGACGGTGTCCTCCGCGTCCGGCAGCGGGCTCTCCCGATCGACCGCCCATCGACCGTCGGACCGCGCGGCGAGGGCGTCGAGCACCACGCGCAGGCGCTGCGGCACCTCGGGGTGACCGGGACCCGGCAGGTGCTCGAAGCACCACGGGTGCGAACGGACGCTCACGATCGGCCGAATCGAGATCCCCATCCCTTCGATGATATCGAACAGGGGCGCCAATTCGGGATTCAGAGTCCGAAATTCGGAGTTCGAGATGCCACCCAACCCGGCCACGGAGATTCTGAGCATCAGCCGCGACGTCTCGATTCGTGACCGAGAATTCACGCCACCGAGATGGCGCACTCGAAGCATCCTGTTGTGCGTCGGTCGCCATGCGGATACCCTGGGACCATGGTCAAGCGTTGTTGGCGGGTGGCGCTGTCGCTGCTGCTGATGATCGTCCTTCTCGCGGTCTTTTTGTGGAACGTCGATTTCGCCGAGGTCGGCAGGGCCCTGGCCGGCACCGATTTCGGCTGCCTGGCGGCCGCCTGCCTGGTGGCTCTGTTCGCCTACTGGCTGCGGGCGCTCCGCTGGCAGTTCATCCTCCTGCCGGTGGGGCGGGTCCGCCACTCGAGCGTCCTCCTCACCATGGCCGTCGGCTACGCCGCGCTTTCCCTGCTGCCGGCGCGCATGGGCGATTTCATCCGGCCACTGCTGCTGGCGCGCCGGGAGCGGATTTCGGCGTCGGCGTCGCTGGCGTCGATGCTGACCGAGCGGGTCTTCGACCTGTGGACCGTCGTGCTGCTGTTCCTGGTCTTCATCGTCTGGCCTCCCGCGATGCCCGACCTCGACGACGAGGCGCGCCGCAGCCTCGAGATCCTGTCCGTCAGCGGCTATGTGGTCGGAGCCGGCCTGCTCGTCGGCACCCTGATTCTGCTCGGGCTTTTTCGCTACCAAGAGCCCTTCATCGCCGCCATCACCCGCCCGGTGGCATGGATCCGCGCCTCGTGGCAGCCGCCGGTGGCCGGCTTCTTCGGACACTTCCTCGACGGCCTGCGCGTCCTGCAACGGCCCCGCGACCTCCTGGTGACCGCTCTCGCCTCGCTGGTGATGTGGTACGTGATCTGCTGGCAAGTGCAGCTGACCCTCGTCGCCTTCGACGTACAGCTCCCCCTGCGGGCCTCGTTCCTGCTGGTGACGCTGGCCGTGATCGGGCTCGCGGTGCCGACGCCTGGCGGCGTCGGCAGCTTCCACAAGGCGACCCAGGTCGGCATGACGATGTTCTTCGGCCTCGGCCTCAACCGCGCCACCGGGATCGCGATCGCCTACCACGCGATCTGCTTCGTCCCGATCACCATCATCGGCCTGCTCTGCCTGCCGCTGCTGGGCGTCGATCTTCGCGAGGTGGAGAAGATGGCGCAGGAGGAGGAGCCATGAACTGCCCGTTCTGCGGCGACCCTGACAACCGCGTCGTGGACTCGCGCGACGTGCGCGACGGCAGCGAGGTGCGGCGGCGGCGGGAGTGCACCGGCTGCGGGCGGCGGTTCACGACCTATGAGCGCGTCGACGAGCTGCCGACCACGGTGGTCAAGCGCGACGGACGGCGGGAAAGCTTCGATCGGGAAAAGCTGCTGAACGGACTGCTGCGCGCGTGCGAGAAGCGCCCGGTTCCGCGGGTGGAGTTGGAAGCGATCGTCGACGCGGTCGAGTCGCAGGTGGCCTCCCGCGAGGTGCGCGAGATGTCCACGGAGGAGATCGGCAACGCGGTCATCGAAGAGCTGCGCCGCCTCGACCAGGTGGCCTATGTCCGATTCGCCAGCGTCTACCGCCGCTTCGAGGACGTCAGCCAATTCATGGACGAGCTCAAGGGGTTGTTGAGCAAGCGCGAGGAGCGATGAGTTCGGAATTCAAAATTCAAAAATCCACCCACCCACCAATTTGTACCAAGAAAACACGGAGGTCTGGATGGCCGGGCGAAGCGCGGTCTCAATTCGTTCCTTCGTGTCTTCGTGTCTTCGTGTCTTCGTGATTCGAATCAGAAGACCACGACGACCGCGCCCGCCCGGACTCGCACGCGGTTCTATCGGGCGAAGAACTCGATCGTGTCTTCGAGGCCGTCCGCGAGAGCGACCCGCGGCTCCCAACCGAGGACCTCGCGAGCGAGCGAGATGTCCGGCTGGCGCACCTTGGGGTCGTCCACCGGCAGCGGCTCGAAGGCGATCTCGGAACTCGATCCGGTGATCCGCACGATCTCCTCGGCGAACTGCAGCACCGTCATCTCGGCCGGGTTGCCGATGTTCACGGGCTCCACGTAGTCCGAATTCAGCAGCCGCCAGATCCCCTCGATGAGGTCGTCCACGTAGCAGAAGGACCTGGTCTGGGAGCCGTCACCGAACACCGTCAACGGCTCGCCCGACTGCGCCTGACAGATGAAGGTCGGTACGACGCGTCCGTCCCCGGCCCGCATCCGCGGCCCGTAGGTGTTGAAGATGCGCACGATGCGCGTGTCGATCCCGTGGTGCCGGTGGTAGGCCATGGTGATGGCCTCGGCGAAGCGCTTGGCCTCGTCGTACACACCGCGCGGCCCGACCGGGTTGACATTGCCCCAGTAGCTCTCGGGCTGCGGGTGGATCAACGGATCACCGTAGGTCTCCGAGGTCGACGCGAGCAGGAAGCGCGCACCCTTCGACTTGGCGAGACCGAGTGCCTTGTGCGTCCCGAGCGACCCCACCTTGAGGGTCTGGATTGGGAGCTTGAGGTAGTCGATGGGCGAGGCGGGCGACGCGAAGTGGAGGATGTAGTCGAGCCGGCCGGAAACGTGGATGAAGTTGGTGACGTCATGGTGGACGAAGGCGAAGCCCTCGCGCCCGAAGTGGTCCTCGATGTTGTCGAGTGATCCGGTGATCAGGTTGTCCATGCAAACGACATCGACGCCCTCTTCGATCAGCCTCCCGCACAGATGAGAGCCGAGGAATCCCGCTCCGCCGGTGACCAGAGCACGCCTGCGTTCCGTCATCACACCTCCAGTACGAGCATCCAGTATAGATCGGCGCGACCCGGATCCGCCTCTGATCCCGAACCCGATGGCCCGCGTCCGTGGACGGTGACGGTGGACGGTGACGGTGGACGGTGGCGGTGGCGGTCAGCGGTGGCGGTGACGGTCAGCGGTGGCGGTGGCGGTGGCGGTGGCG
>CAZSTH010000009.1:57893-64182 GCA_964609835.1 uncultured Thermoanaerobaculia bacterium | reverse complement strand
CCGACGGCGACTCGCTCGTCCACGAGCGGCCCGGAGGTGATCAGGGGCCACCGACACGGCACGGACACGGGCGATGGTGACGGTGGCGGTGAACGGTGGCGGTGACGGTGGCGGTCCACGGTGGCGGTGGCGGTGGCGGTGACGGTCGACGGTGGCGGTCTGCGGTGGCGGTCCTCGGTAGCGGTGAACGGTGGCGGTAGACGGTCGCGGACGCGGACGGGGTCCACGGACGCGGTGACGGCGGCGGTGAACGGTGGCAGTCTGCGGTGGCGGTCCGCGGTGGCGGATCGCGGCCCCGGTCGCGGACGCGGACGCGGCCCCGGTCGCGGATCGCGGTCGCGGTCCGCGGATCACGGTCGCGGTCCACGGACGTGGTGGCGGGCGGCGGTGGCATCCAGCGAACGAAATGATGCACAATCGTTATTGGAGGTTGGATGACCGACACGATTCGTTGCGACGTCGTGATTGCCGGCGGCGGGCTTGCTGGGCTGGTGACTGCTGCGGAGCTTCTCGACCGCGGCCTCCGGGTCGTGGTCCTCGACCGCGACGCCGAGGAGAAGCTCGGCGGCCTCGCCAAACGCTCCTTCGGCGGGGTCATGTTCGTCGACACCCCCGAGCAGCGCAAGCTCGGGCTGCGCGACACGCCCGAGCTGGCGTGGTCGGACTGGCAGAGCTTCGCCGATTTCGAGGGGGGCGACGAGTGGCCGCAGCGCTGGGCCCGCACCTACGTCGAGCGCTCGCGAGAGCTGATCTACGACTGGCTGACGGCACGCGGCGTCGAGTTCCTGCCGCTGGTCAACTGGGCGGAGCGCGGGCTTTTCGGGCCCGGCAACTCCGTGCCGCGCTGGCACATCGCCTGGGGCACCGGCCACGCCATCATCGAGGCCGTCGTCGCCGCGCTCGACAACCACCCCAAGCGCGACCGGTTCGAGATCCGATTCGGCCACCGGGTCGAGCGGCTGCTCCTGGAAGGCGGTCACATCGTCGGCTGCACCGGCCGGCTCGAGGAGGACGGCAGCGAGTTCGAGGTCCGCGCCACGCACGTCGTGCTGGCTTCGGGCGGCATCTGCGGCGGCGACCTGTCGAAGGTCAAGGCCAACTGGTACCGGCCGTGGGGCGAGCCGCCGACGACCCTGCTCAACGGCTCGCACCGCTTTGCCGACGGTCTGCTGCACGACGAGGCCGCCCGCCACGGCGCCGCTCTCACCCACCTCGACCTGCAGTGGCACTACGCGGCCGGAGTCGAATCCAGCGCTGCCGATTCGCACGGCGACGGCATCAGCCTGGTGCCGCCCCGTTCCGCGCTATGGCTCGACGCCAGCGGCCGGCGCTTCGGGCCGGTGCCGCTGATGGGCTACAGCGACACCCGCTACCTGGTGGAGCGGATCTGCCGCACGCCGTGGCAGTACTCGTGGCAGGTGCTGAACTGGAAGATCGCCATCAAGGAGCTGGCGGTCTCGGGCTGCGACTACATGACCGCCTTCCGCCACAAACGAAAGCTCGAGCTCGTGAAACAGGTGCTGTTGGGCAATCCGGAGCTCGTCAACCGCCTGATCGCCGAATCCGAGGACTTCGTGGTCGCTGACACACTCGACCAGCTGATGGAGAAGATGGAAGCGCTGTCGACCAACGGCGCCAAGATCGACCGCGAGGGCATGGTCGGCGACATCCGGGCCTACGACGCCCAGATCGACCGCGGCCCGCGCTACTTCAACGACGACCAGCTTCGCCGGATCGCCGGCTTCCGCCGCTACAAGGGTGATCGCCTGCGCATCTGCGCGTTCCAGAAGATCGACGATCCGAAGGCGCGCCCGCTGCTCGCGATCCGCGAGCACATCCTGAGCCGCAAGAGTCTCGGCGGCCTCCAGACCGACCTCTCCAGCCGGGTCCTCGACACTGGAGGACGACCGATCTCCGGTCTCTACGCGGTCGGCGAGACCGCCGGCTTCGGCGGCGGCGGCATCCACGGCAAGGGATCCCTCGAGGGCACCTTTCTCGGCAGCTGCGTGTTGACCGGACGCCTGGCCGCCGCCGAGATCAGCGGCGGCGCATGATCGCGAACGAGCAGTCAAACTCGGACGGCCGGCACCTGACGGCGGCGATCTCGCGCTCGATGTGCTCGACGACCGCAGAGTTTGATCCCGAGACGGCACCCCGCTGCCGCATCCGACATCGAGGGGCCGCCAGGCGCTGTCCGGCCCCACGAGGGCCACGGCACTCCTCGTATACGCGAGGGAGCGGCCTCGCAAGCCCTCGATGTCGAACTCGTCGCAGGTGGGGGTCTGCACCGGTCCAGTCTGCGACATCGAAGGTCGCCGGCCTCTGGTGGTTGCTTCCCCGGCATCGCGTGTTAGCCTACTCGACGCAAGAGGAGCGGGCCATGAGTGAAATCGTCGTCAATTACGATCCGAGTCCGGAAGAGCTCGACCGGCTCGGCGTCCCCACCTGGCCGATCTGGACCAAGGAGGTCTCGACCTTCCCCTGGACCTACGACATGTCCGAGACCTGCTACTTCCTCGAGGGCAGAGTCACCGTGACGCCCGACGGTGGTGAGCCGATCACCGTCGGCACAGGTGAACTGGTGACCTTCCCGGCCGGCATGGACTGCACCTGGGACGTGATCGAGCCGGTGCGCAAGCACTACCGGTTCGGCTGACCGTCGCGGGGCCGCCCGGCCGCACGGCCCCGGCTTCCGTCGTATCCTCCTCACCGGGACCACCCCGACCGACTCGGCGCGGCCGGGCCCGGCCGGCGCCGGACCGGCGCGCGGTATGATGCCAACCGGGACACCTGCCGTGGTCATGGAACTGCCGCCCGGATTGCACACCGCCGACGGCCGGCTCCGCCGGGTCGGCTTCGAGCTCGAGTTCACCGGGCTCGAGATCGAGCGCGTGGTCGAGATCGTGGTCGAGCACTTCGGCGGAACGGTGCGAGAGCAGAACCGGTTCGAGTTCGTGATCGATGACACCGAGCACGGCCGGTTCCGGGTCGAGGTGGATGCGTCGATTCTGCACGAACAACGTTACCGCGAGTGGATCGAGGGCCTCGGGCTGCGCCTGAGGCCCGAGCAGTGGGGGTCGGTCGAGACCGCTCTGATGGACGTGGCTTCGATCGCGGTCCCGTTCGAGGTGGTGACACCGCCGTTTCCGATCGACTCCCTGGATCCGATCGTCGAGCTCAGCGAGTCGCTTCGCGACGCGAAGGCCGTCGGCACCACGGCTTCACCGCTCTACGCCTTCGGCCTTCAGTTCAACCCCGAGGCACCCGGCCTCGGCCCGGAGACCATCACAGCCTTTCTGCGCGCCTTCCTGCTCCTGTATGAATGGCTCGAGCACGAGGCCAATGTGGACCTGTCGCGGCGGATCGCACCCTACATCAACCGTTTTCCGGAAGCCTATGCGCGCCGCGTGATCGACCCGGAATACTCGCCCGAACTGGACCGGTTGATCGACGATTACATCGCTTACAATCCGACCCGCAGCCGCCCACTCGACCTGCTGCCGCTCTTCGCCCACCTCGACGAGCGGCGCGTGTTGGACGCGGTGAAAGAGCCGCATCTCGTCAAGCCCCGCCCGACCTTTCACTACCGGCTGCCGGACTGCCGCCTCGATGAGCCGGGCTGGAGCCCGGCGGACGAGTGGAACCGCTGGGTCGTGGTGGAGCGTCTGGCCGGCGATGCCGGCCGCATGGCGGCGCTGGCATCGATGTGGAGCGACTCCCACCGCACCGCCTCCGAGAGGGTCCGCAACGCGCTGTCGGACTGGTTCGGCGGGTGAAGCGGCCGAGAGTCGGTGTCACCGGGACCGTCGCGGGCGGCAGGATGGCGTGGATCTTCATCCGCCTCCAGGTGCTCACGGCCGGGGGCCGCGCGGTGCGGCTGACCCCTGAGAGCGATCCCGCGGAGGTCGAGATCGATGCTCTAGTGCTTGGGGGTGGGGCCGATGTCGACCCGCGGGTGTACGGGAAGAGGCCGGCCGGTGTGCTTTCAGAGCTTCGCGCCGAAGCGCGGCGCGACCTCGGCGCTGCAGCCAAGGCCCGCCGGCTGCTCGCGCTGCCGCTGATCTACCTCGGGCGTCGCCTCTTCAGCCTCAAGCGGATGATGGTCACCGATCCGGACCGTGACATCTTCGAGCGCGAGGTCCTCGACCGGGCACTGGATCGGGGGCTTCCCGTGCTCGGTATCTGCCGCGGCGCACAGCTCTTGAACGTCCATCTCGGCGGGACCCTGCACCAGGATCTGCGGGACTTCTACAGCGAGATCCCCGAGATCCGCTCGATCCTCCCCCGCAAACAGCTCGAAATCCGCGCCGGAAGCAGGCTCGCAGCAGTTGTGGGCGCCAGTCCGATGGCCGTCAACGGCCTCCACCACCAGGCCGTCGACCGCCTCGGGCGGGGGCTCGCGGCGGTCGCGCTGGCGCCGCCCGGTATCGTCCAGGCCATCGAGGATCCGGCGAGGCCATTCCTCATCGGCGTCCAGTGGCACCCAGAGTTCCTGCCCTATGCCCGCCGCCAGCGAGCAATCTTCAGCGGCCTCGTCGGCGCGGCACGGACGTTCTGACGCGGCCGGTTGCCCGCGGGCCGGGGGATGGGGTGGGCCCCCGGTCCCGTCGGGCCGTGAATCGTGCCAGAATGTCGCCAACGAATCGCCCCGGGAGGTGACGCGTGAGCTCAGCAGTGGTGATTCTCGCCGACGGATTCGAGGAGATCGAGGCCGTGACCCAGATCGACGTCCTGCGGCGCGCCGGGGTCGACGTCACCGTCGCCGGCCTTCACGACGGCGTCGCGGAAGGTGCCCACGGCATCGGCGTCGTCACTGACACCACGATCGATGCGCTCGATTTCGAGCCCGACCTGGTGGTCCTGCCGGGCGGTCTGCCGGGGGCCGAACGCCTCGGAAACTCGGATGAGGTCGTATCGCTGCTCCGGCGCCAGCACGCCGCCGGGCGCACGATCGGAGCGATCTGCGCTGCCCCGGCCTACGCTCCTGTGAGGGCCGGCGTCCTCGACGGCAAGCACGCCACCTGCTACCCGTCCTTCGAGAAGCACTTCGACGATTCGACGACCTTCCTCGCTGACCGCGTGGTGGTCGACGGCAATGTCGTCACCAGCCGCGGCCCGGGTACGGCGCTGGAGTTCGCGCTGGCGTTGGTCGAGGAGGTGGCCGGATCGGACACGGCGGATGAGCTGCGGTCGGCGATGCTGATCGACTGATGGGGGAACCGATCTGAAACATACACGGCGCCTCGTGCAGGCGACGTCACGGCCTGCGGCCCCGGTTCTCGCAGCGGTCGCGGTCGCCGACTCCGGATGCCAGTCGATATCGAGCCCGACACCGCCGCCCCGGGTTCCCCGCGATCTCGGCGACCACTGCGCCGATTTCGAGAGCCGATGCCGCGACCGGCGCACCCCCGAGGGCGTCGAGAACTACCGGGAGGCCTCCGGAAAGATCATCCGGACCTGCGAATGCACGGGGGGCACGGGGCCCAAGGTGCGGAAGTGAGCCATCCGCAGGCGCTGCGGTCCCGATCTCACAATATTGGGCATTCGCGCACAATCGCAATCGAGAAAACCACCATTCCGAAAAAATGATAGCCTCGAAGCCGGGCATGGCCGGGCTCCTTCTCGCCGTCGCGATCCTGATGGCCGGCGCCACCGCACCTCCGTGCACCGTCGAGTGCGAACGGGACGCGGCCGCCGGTCTGCTGGAGCGTGGTGACGCCCGCGAGGCCATCGCAGCGCTCAGATCCGCCCGCACCCGGTTCCCGGAAGACCGCGAGCTGCTGCTGCTGCTCGTCCGCGCCTACCTCCTCGAAGGCAATCTGTTCTGGGCGGAGCGGGTGCTCCGCGACGGCCTCGATGCATTCCCACACGATCCGGAGCTGCGCACGTGGCTCGCGGTGGTCCACCTCCGTCAGGGAGACCTGGAGCTGGCAAGCGAGGACCTCACGCGCGAGCCGATGCCGCAGGGCGGGCCCTTCGAGGCGCGCTGGCGGCTGCTCGAGGCCGCCCGGGCGCAGCTGACCGGAGACCGCGCAGCCGCTGCGGACGCCCTCGCCGCCATCGGTCGCGAGGACGCCCTGTTCCCGGAGGATCACGAGGCGTGGAAGGTCTTCTGCTCACGCAACGACCCCTGGTGGAGTGAGAGTTTCACCGGGACGCTCGAAGCCGGCGCCGGGGGAACCTCCAACGCTCTCGCCGGCTCGCCCACCGATCCGGGCCGCAGCGGCGACCCGAGCGCGCTCGGCCTCCTCGAGCCGCCCGAGGTCGACGGCGACCGTGACCTCCTCGC
>CAZSTH010000009.1:0-57883 GCA_964609835.1 uncultured Thermoanaerobaculia bacterium | reverse complement strand
GCGGCCGGCCTCAGGCCGATGGTCGAGCTGGAGATCCTCGGCCACGGTCTCGGCAACGGCGAATACAGCGAGCTGTCCAGCCTCGACGGGTCGGTGCGGTTGGGCGCTCTGTGGCCTCGCGACGGCCACCGCCTCGCCTTCGGGTACCGTGCCCAGGCCCTCTACCTCGACCAGGACGACTCCCTGTTCTCCGACGCCCACCGACTCGAGCTCGAGGTGGAGTGGGCTTCCGGAGCGGTCGCCTTCCTCGGCGGCGGCCACCGCAGCTACCGCGACGAAGGGCGCACACGGTGGGAGGCCGACCTCGGGTACGGCGGCTCCCTCGGCCGGCTGGCCGGACGGCGGGTGATCGCCGGTGCGACCGCCCGCGCCGCCGACGCCGAATCACCGGCCTACGACCAGCTCGGGCTCTCGGCGGCGGTTTCCACCCGGCTGCCCGTCAGCCGCACGACCTCGCTGCAGATCGCCCTCAGCGCGGTGTGGGACGACTACCCAAACTCCGGGGGCGTCGAGGGACTGCGCGTCTTCGGCACCGCCGAGAAGCGGCGCGACTTGCTCGGCCGCGCTCAGCTCATGCTGTGGGCGCCGCCCCTGGGCCGGCATCTACGACCCGCCCTCGAGCTGCGCTACAGCGACCGCGCGTCAACCGCCGACGAGACACCCGGCTTCGACTTCAGCTACACCGAGTGGCGGGCGGTGGTCTGGTTGCGGTGGAGCTTTTCCGCCGATCCGTGGGCTCCCCGCCGGGCGCGTCGCGACCGCCACGTGCCGCTGCCGTGGGGGCTGGTCGGCGACGCAGGGCTCGAAGAGGACCGCATTCTCGACCTGCTGCGGCGCGACGAGGAGCTGCGCCGCGGCTCGAGCTGTCAGATCAAATGAGCGCACACCGCCGGGAGACATTGTTCCTCACCCACCGGTCGGACTTGCGGACGGCGGTTGAAGAGGCGCTCCTCGTGGCCGCCGCTGCGGCCGGGGCGGCGATCGCATTCAACGCCCTCCGCCCGGGGGGCTTACCGCTCGTGGCCGAAGCCCCCTATCAGACTCTCGTTCCGTGTCCCGAGCCAGGCGGACCGGTGGCCGCCGTCAGCGCCGGCGACCCCGTGATCGCCTCGGATCGGTCCTTCATCATCGACGCTCGCGCCGCGCGCGAGTTCTCCGAGCAGCATCTCCCCGGGGCCCGCAACATCCCCTACGACTGGCTCGACCCGGTGCCCGATGACGTCATGGACGAGGTCGCTCAAGACATCGCGGCGAGCGGTGCGGTGCGGGTGGTGGTGTACGGCGACGGCGGCCGACCCGACAGCGGTGAGTTCCTGGGCCGCGAGATCTCCGGCCGCGGCATCAAAAACGTGTTCTTCGTCGCCGGCGGCGCACCCACCCTCTTCGCCGCCGGAGGCGACCGATGATGCGGCAGGCCCTGCCCTGGCTGGCGGTGCCGGCGCGTTGGTACCTCGGGCTGCTGTTCGTCGGGGCCTGCCTCCACAAGATTGCCGAGCCCGCCTCGTTCGCGCTCGACATCGCCACCTACGACATCCTGCCCCTCGCCGCCGTCAACCTGGCGGCGATCACCTTGCCGTGGATCGAGCTCGCGGCCGGGGGTATGCTCGTCCTCGGCTGGCGGGTCCGCGCAGGGTCGTTTCTGGTGGCGGCGATGATGGTGGTGTTCCTGACCGCTCTGGTGATCGCGCTCGGCCGCGGTCTTGACATGTCGTGCGGCTGCTTCGCCTCGCAGGGCGCCGACCACGATCCGATCTCCCGGCTGACCGTTGCCCGCGACCTGGTGTGGCTCGCGCTGGCGGGGTTCGTGCTCGCATTCGATCGCGGTTTCGCGGGCCTCGACGCGTGGCTGCGGAGGAGGACCACGTGAGGTTGGTGAAAATTCTTCTGGTGGCAGGTCTCACGACCACTGCAACGGCAGCCGCTCAAACACCGGAGTGCGATGCTCTGGCGGGCGAGGCCCGGCTCCGCGCCGAGATGATCCTGGCCACCGAGTACCTCTACGACTGCTGCGACGACACCATCGAGCGCTGTCTCGCCGCCGAGCCCACCTGCCGTCTGGCGGTGTGGCTGGCTGGGGAGGTGTGCCGCCGAGTGGCCGAAGGCCAGGACGAGCAGCGGATCCGGCGGGCTCTGTCGCGGCGGGCACGCAGCATGATGGGCGGCGGCAACGCCTCGACCGTCGACCTCGGAGCGGCCGCCGTCCTCGGCCCCCGGGATGCGCCGGTCACGGTCACCATCTACGCGTGTGCTCGTTGTCCCTACTGCTCGAGGCTCATTCCGGACCTCGTCCGCGCCGTTGACGGGGGCGTCCTCGCAGGCGACGCCCGCCTCGCGTTCCGGATCTTCCCGATCCGCGGTCACGAGGGCTCGACGCCGGCCGGACTCGGCTTTGCTGCCGCCCAGTCCATGGAACGCTTCTGGCCGTTCATGCTCGTCGCCTACGAGCACTTCGACGCATTTTCCGAGGAGGCCCAGATCGGCTGGGCACAGGAGGTCGGCCTCGACCCCGGGAGCTTCGCGGCCCGGGTCGAGGATCCCGCGACTCGCGAGGCTCTGGTCGCGAGCAAGAAGGAGGGCCTCGTCAACGGGGTCGAAGAGACCCCGACGTTGTTCGTGAACGGCCGCAAGTGGGTGGGCGAGCTGGGGCTCGAAGACCTCGTCAGCGCCATCCGAGAGGAGGCCGCACGTGTCAGGGGGGACCTATGGCTCACCGAGTGATTTGGATCGCAGTCGTTCTCGCATCGGCGGCGGCGCCGGCCGCGACCGCTGACCGCTTTGCCGTGCTCGAGTTCTTCGGCCGGCCCGCGGGCGCCTTCTGCAGCGCCGCGGGCCCCGCAATGTTCGCGCTGCAGGACGAGTTCGAAGGTTCGGCGGTGCTGCTCGAGTACGACTACGACCAGTTCCAGACAGGTCGTCTCGACCGGTTCTGGGCCACCGGAGCCTCGGCGCCCTACCTACCGCTGGTGATGGTCGGCAGCGGCTTCCGCACCTCGAGCGGCTCCGAGGACTATGAACGCATCTACCGTTCGATGCTGCAATCAGACATGGCCCGCGAGCCGGAGGCCGCGATCGCGGCCTGGTGGCGCCGTCGGGGCGACCGGGTCCGAGCGTACATCCGGATGACCAACACCGGTTCCTCGGCGCTGCGGGTGGAGGACGACCCGTCCCTCTGGCTCGTCGCGTACGAAGAAGCGCCGATCGGCGTCAGCTCCACGTGGGTGCGTTCGACCACCGAGTGGTTCCTGCCGCACGAGCTCGGCACCGGCGAGAGCATCACCGCCACCGTCGACTCACCGCCGCTGAGCGGCGTCGGCTGGAACGGCATGGCCGCTGTCGTGATGGCCGAGCAACGACCTGGGGGCGTCGGCGCATGGGACGTGCTGCAGGCGGCGTCCGCCAGGCCCGCCGAGGTGGATGCCGACCCCGCCTCGGTGCGGATGGGCGCCTCCGGATCCCAAGCCGTGATCGAAATCGACGGCCCTCACGTTCTGACCTGGAGCGCTGTCAGCAGCGTGCCGTGGCTCGCGGTCGAACCCGCCATGGGAAGCCTTCCGGGCAGCCTGACGATCATGCTGCACCCGAACCTACGGCCGCCGACGTCGACCGCAGGCACCATCACCATCAGCGCCATCGGCGACGGGATGAGCCTGACATCGGAGGTCCAGGTCGAGGTCGGCGCGCAGCTTCGGCGCGCCGGCCGCCGGATCCGTCCAGCGAAGTGACGAGATGGACGCCATCCGCCCGGTCACGAACGGTATATCGACCGCCGGACCGAGTTGGGGTCTGTCATTACTGATGAAATGAGAACAGATGACCACGGAGGTGGCAGGATGCGCTACGAGATCCGCGGCGACCTCGCACAGATCGCAGAGCTCACGATGGACAACGGCGAGAGCTGCTGGGCCAGCAAGGGCTCGATCATCGCCCTCGATCCCGGCCTCGGCTGGACGCTCAAGGTACCTGGGGGCGCCGGCGGCGCCGCCCGGCGGATGATGTCAGGCGAAGGCATCGCGCTGACCTTCCTCGAGGCTTCCGCCGACGGCCAGCGCGCGACCCTCGCCGCCAACCAGCCCGGCAAGATCGTCGCGTGGGACATCGATCAGGGTCCCGTGATCACGACGCGAGGTTCCTTCGTCGCCGCCTTCGGTCCGCGCACCGATATTGACGTCAGGGTGGCGAAGCGTGCGGGGGCCGCCTTCCTCGGCGGCGCCGGGCTGTTCCTGCAGCGTATCTCAGGGTCCGGCACCGTGCTCGTCCACGGCTCCGGCGACTTCATCGAGCGTGATCTGGCCGAAGGCGAGGCGATCCTGGTCTCCACCGGCAGCCTGGCCGCCTTCGCCGAGTCCGTGGACTACGACATCCAGGGTGTCGCGGGCTGCCGCCGGATGGCGTTCGGAGGCGAGGGCCTGTTCATGACCCGCCTCACCGGTCCGGGTCGGGTGCTGCTGCAGTCCCTCAAGAGAGTGGTCGCCACCCAGCGCCAAGGACAGGGCTGAGCCGCTCCAGCCATCGAGTCCCAAACCTGAAATCCGGCCTACTCGAGCGCTCGGGCCTCGCCGCTGCCGGTGGCGTTCTGCGAACAACGGCACCAGCCAGGGAATCGCGTTGATCATCAGCAGCTCATGTTCGCCGGCATTCTCGTAGAGAGCATGAGCCGGGGTTTCGGTCTCCGCCAGCTGCAGCGGGGTCGACGAGCGGGCCGCGCATGCTGCGAGCACCGGCACGACCACGCTCATCATGTTTCGATTGCAGCTCACTCACGTGAAGCGGCCACCTTCGCGACGTGAGCAGCGCGGCAAAACGTCGTCAAGATCCCGGGAAGTTCGGCTCGTGACCGTTCGCGGTCGAACGGTCACGAGCCCGTCGGGCAGCCCGCGCCTCCCGGCGGCCTTTGCTTTCTTTTCGTCATCGGATCACATAAGCAATTCATTCATGGAAAGCGACTTATTTGCCTTCAGCTCACGGCGGAGCTACATTCTTGGCGAGAAGAAAGGAGGCCACATGGGAGACCCACCCGAAGGTTGTGCCCGTGTGACCGGGGCCGTCCTCGGACAAGAACCACCGGAGAGCGCCGCTCAGCCGGCGCCCCAGGAACCAGCCCGGGAGGTGCACATGAGCGCTCGCGTCGGTGCCAAGGCGCCGGACTTCAACGCGCCCGCCTATTACAACGGCAGCTTTACTAACGTCCAGCTCTCCGATCACTTCGGATCGTGGATCCTGCTCTGCTTCTACCCGGGTGACTTCACCTTCGTTTGAGCGACCGAGGTGTCGGCGGTCGCCGACAAGTATCAGGAGCTCAAGGATCTCGGCTGCGAGGTCTTCTCCGTCAGCGTCGACTCCCATTTCGTCCACAAGATGTGGAACGACCACGAGCTCACCAAGATGGTCGACGGCGGAGTGCCGTTCCACATGCTCTCCGACCAGGCCGGCAATATCGGACGCGCGTACGGCTGCTGGGACGAGGCTCAGGGTATCGAGATGCGGGGCCGCTTCATCATCGACCCGGACGGCGTCGTCCAGGCGATGGAGGTCCTAACCCCGCCGGTCGGGCGACGGATCGCGGAGACCGTTCGCCAGGTGCAGGCCTATCAGGTAGTGCGCGCGAGCGGCGGTGCCGAAGCCACCCCGGCGGGCTGGATGCCGGGCGATCCCACCCTCAAACCCGGTCCCGACCTCGTGGGCAACGTCTGGAAGGTGTGGAAGCCCGACATGGAGCGCTGACCGTCAGCCTCTTCTCCCGCACTGGGCGAGGAAAAAGGACTGACCGATTCGAATCGTCGTCAGGAGAATTGTGAGCCGGCGACGATCAGGCACAGCACCAGCACGGTGAACGCGGGAAGCGACCTCTTCGCCGGGTCCTTGACCTTGACGTGCATGGCCACCGCGCCCAGCATCAGCACCGCCAACCCTGTCGCCGAAGGCAGCGTGAGACGCGGCACCCACAGTCCGACGATCAGCCCGGCGGCGCACAGCACCTTGAAAAAGCCGATCACCTGCACCGACCACGCCGGCAGCCCGTAGACCGCGAACTCCTCTTTCATGTTGGCGGCACCTCCGCCGCGCCACTCCGTCGACTTGCCGAAGCGCACGATCCAGACGTTGAAAATGCCCAGCGCGATCACGACCTGGAGAACCATGACGACCGTGTTCATCCACCCCTCCCCTGTGTCTCTCGATCGAAGCACCTCATGGTACCCGTCTCGAGCCCGTCCGGTCCACCGCCTGCGGCAGGAGTCGAAGAAACTCGGTCGGCGGTCTCGAGGGGGTTGGAATAATCTTGTCCCAAGTGTGGGTTACAATGCGTTCGTGGACAAGCAATGCTGACGTCACTCACCGCGGAAAACTTCGATGAAACAGCGCTTTCCGAGGGCATCGCCGTCATCGACTGTTGGGCTCCCTGGTGTCGTGCCTGCAGGGACTTCACGCCGGTCTTCGAGGCCGCCGCAGAGCGTCATGACGAGCACCGATTCGTGACTCTCAACACCCAAGACCAGGAAGACCTCACCAAGAAGCTCAAGATCAGCCATATCCCAACGCTGATTCTGTTCCGGGACGGGCTCTTGCTGCTTCGGCAGCCGGGCCACCTCAGCCGCGAGGAAATCGACGAGGTCATCGGCAAGGCCGAGAGCCTCGACATGAATGTCGTCCGCAAGGACATGGAAGAACGTCAACGGGAACAGGCGACCTGACGGGGTGAATCGTCCCTTCGCCGGTCGCCACGAAACACGAACCTTAAAAGGAGGACGAAATGGCTGAGATTCAAGAAGCAGATGTCGAGTTCAAGCATACCCTCGGTGTGAAGTGGGTCAAAGGTGCTTCCGGCAACACCTACCTGTGTCCGGTGGATGCGCTCAAACGTCTCGACAACCCGACGGAGGATCAGCTCAAGATGATCTGCGTCGACGAGTCCGAGAACCCGCAGAACAACTGACGGATCGCCCACCCGCACCCGGGTGCCGGACCGCAAACTCAAGAAGCCGCCGCGCCGCCGGGTGCGGCGGCGCCACTTTTTTGAAGGAGCCCCCGATGTCATTCCTGGTGACCAAACCCGCACCGAACTTCAAGGCGACCGCCGTTCTCGCCGACGACACCTTCGACGAGGAGTTCACCCTGGCGTCGCTGCGGGGCAAATACGTCATCCTGCTCTTCTACCCGCTCGACTTCACCTTCGTCTGTCCGACCGAGATCCTCGCATTCGATGAGCGGCTCGGGGACTTCCGTCAGCGCGATGCCGAGGTCGTCGGCGTATCGGTCGACTCGCATTACACTCACGCCGCCTGGAAGCGCACCAGGGTCGACGATGGCGGCATCGGCCCGGTGCAGTTCCCCCTGGTCTCCGACCTCGACAAGAGCATCGCGCGCGACTACGGCGTGCTTCTCGACGACCAGGTCGCGCTGCGCGGGTTGTTTCTGATCGACCGCGAGGGCATCGTCCGCCACGCGCTGATCAATGACCTGCCGCTGGGACGCAACGTTCAGGAGACGATGCGAACCCTCGACGCACTGCGCTTCCACGAACTTCGAGGCGACGTCTGTCCGGCCAACTGGAACGAGGGCGACCAGGGCATGGAAGAGACTCAGGACGGGGTCGTCGACTACCTTTCGAAGTACACCGCCGCCGGAGACTGATCCGTGGCCCGGGGTTCCGGGCTCGTGACCGCGATTCGGCTGGACTGCTCAGCTGCTTCGGGCTCTATCGGGTCGACTTCAAAAACACCTCGTGCACGGCTTGAGGCGTCGTCCGGATGCGTCATACTGCGCCGGTCAACGCCCAATGCCGATGCTGTGGGTGAGGAGGTCGATCCATGTGCGATGGACCCGGATGCGCCACCTGCACGTGGCGGAGGAAGTACGACGGAAAGCCGAGGTCGATCCTCGGCCGGCTGTGGCGCTTCCATGCCAACTTCTGCCCGGGCTGGAGGCAGTACATGCATTCCCTGCCAGAAGAGGAGAAACGGGCGTTCCTTAAGAAGTACAACTTCCCCGAGGGTACGTTCACCTGAAATTCCTCTCGGTCCTCAGCCGGCGGCTCTGATGCGATCGCGCATCATTCGCGCGGCCGCCACCATCGCCCGGAGCGACGGTGTGACCTCCTCCCAACGACGAGTCTTGAGCCCGCAGTCCGGGTTGACCCACAGCTGGTCGGGGTCGAGGACGTCGAGCGCACGGGACAGCAGCCCCTCGATCTCGGCCTGACTCGGGACCCGCGGTGAGTGGATGTCGTAGAGGCCCGGGCCGATGTCGTTGGGGTAGTCGTAACGCGTGAAGGCCTCGAGCAGCTCCATCTTCGAACGCGAAGCCTCGATCGAGATCACGTCCGCGTCCATCGCTCCGATCGCCTCGATGATGTCGTTGAACTCCGAGTAGCACATGTGGGTGTGGATCTGGGTCTCGTCGCGCACACCGGCCGACGCCAGGTGGAAGCAGTCTACCGCCCACTCGAGGTACTCGTCCCACTGCGAGCGGCGCAGCGGCAACCCCTCGCGCATCGCCGGCTCGTCGATCTGGACGATGCAAATGCCGCCCGCCTCCAGGTCCACCACCTCGTCGCGGATGGCGAGCGCGATTTGGCGGCAGGTCTCCGAGCGCGGCTGGTCATCGCGCACGAACGACCACTGCAGGATCGTCACCGGTCCGGTCAACATCCCCTTCACCGGCCGGTCCGTCAGCGACTGCGCATAGCTGGACCACCTGACGGTCATCGGCTCCGGTCGCGCCACGTCGCCGTAGATGATCGGCGGCCGCACGCCGCGCGAGCCATAGCTCTGGACCCAGCCGTGCTTGGTGAAGGCGACGCCGGTGAGCTGCTCGCCGAAGTACTCCACCATGTCGGTGCGCTCGCACTCACCGTGCACCAGCACGTCGAGCCCCATCATCTCCTGGGCGCGGACGGTGCGCTCGATCTCCTCCTTGAGGAACCGCTCGTACTGCTCGAGCGAGATCTCGCCCTTACGGTGGGCGGCGCGCCGGGAGCGCACCTCTTTGGTCTGCGGAAAGGAGCCGATGGTGGTGGTGGGCAGCGGGGGCAGCGCCAGCCGCTCCTCTTGCAGCGCCTTGCGCCGCTCGTGGTCGCTTGCGCGCCGGCGCATCTCGTGCGTCAGCCCCGCCATGCGCTCGCGCACCGCCGGGTTGTGGGTGCGCTTCGAGCGCTCTCTCGACTGCAGCGCCCTTCGGCTCCCTTCGAGCTCCGCTGCCACGTCCTCGCCGTTGGCCGCCCGCACCAACAGCACCACCTCCTCCACCTTTTGCTTCGCGAAGGACAGCCACGAGCGCAGCTCGTCATCCAGCGCGGTTTCGAGGCCCAGGTCGTACGGACAGAACTGCAGCGAGCACGACGGCGCCACCTGCACCCGGCCGGACCCGACGGTGTCCACGGCCCGGCTGACCTTCTCCAGCGCGGCATCGAGGTCGGTACGCCATACGTTGCGGCCGTCGATGAGACCCAGCGACAGCACCGTGCCGTCCGGCAAAGCCTCCAATACCGCGTCGAGCTGCTCCGGCGTGCGCACGAGATCGACGTGCAGCCCGGCGACGGGCAGGGCGGCCGCGGTCGCCAGGTTGTCCGCCAAAGGCCCGAAGTAGGTCGCGAGCATCAGCTGCGGCAGCGCGGGACCGGCCAGAATCTCGTACGCCATACGGTAGGCGTTGCGGACCTCGTTGCTCTGGTCGAGGACCAGGCACGGCTCGTCCATCTGCACCCAGGAGGCGCCGTCGGCAGCGAGGCCTTCGAGCACCTCGCGGTAGACCGGCAGCAGCCGATCGAGCAGCGTCAGGGGAGCGGTGTCGCCATCGACGCTCTTGCCGAGCAGCAGGAAGCTCACCGGCCCCAGCAGCACCGGCCGGGTGTCGATGCCAAGCGCCTCCGCCTCCAGGTACTCGTCGACCGGCTTCGTCGACGACAGTGCGAAGCGGCGGTCCGCCGCCAGCTCCGGCACGATGTAGTGGTAGTTCGTGTCGAACCACTTGGTCATCTCCATCGCCGGCACGTCGAGCCCCTCGTGCTGGGCGCCGCGCGCCATGGCGAAGTAGGTGGCGGCGTCGACCGAGCCGCCTGACCAACCGTAGCGGTCCGGCACCGCGCCGACCATCACGGCCGTGTCGAGCACCTGGTCGTAGAGCGAGAAGTCGTTCGACGGGATCGCGTCGACGCCGGCGGCGGACATCAGCTCCCAGTTGGCCCGGCGCAGCCCGGCCGCGGCGGCCTGCACCTCGGCCTCGCTCGCCTGCCCGCGCCAGTGCTGCTCGAGCACCTTCTTCAGCTCGCGCTTCGGGCCGAGCCGCGGATACCCCAGAATCGCGGATCGAATCATCGTCACCTGCCCCTCTCACACGGAGTCCGACGATCATACACGGACGCGGTTCGACCGCCCGGGATCAGTTGTCGTCAGCCAGATCGAGCGGGTGTTACAGGTGCTAGAGCCGCATATATAGGTGTCAGAGCCGACACTTTTGACACTTCCTATTCTTGCGCCGTGGAATCGCTCATTTGGCGATCCAGGCCGTCGGCTGAATCTCGTCGAAAGGCCGATCGGGCTCCCTGCTCCACCACGGCAGCCGCCCCGGGTTCTCCCGTCCCCACTCGGCGGACCTGACCCCTCTGATGGCCGCACGGTAGTTCTTTCTCGCGGCTTTCAACGTGTCGCCGTAGATCCGGAGAGTTTGATCGACATCGATCGATGGTTTCGTCGCCTTTCGGATCAGCTCTCGATGTGCGGAGTACGGGTATCGCGCTGGATCATCCACCATCTTTGCCGTCACAGGGTTGAGATGAATGTAGGCGATGAGCTGCATCAAATAGCTCGGGTCTTCCACCAATCGCGACTGGTATCTGCCTTGCCAACGCGGACCGCTCGAGCGATGCCGGAGGTTGTCGTTCTGTCCGAATCGCGCCTGCACGTATCCCATCGTCCGTGAGAGAAGAATCGGTCCCGCCCGTAGAGCGAGGTGAGAGTGGTGTGACATCAGGCACCGCCCAAACACCGTCAGCCCGTCTCTCGCCTTTACCTTGTGGAGGAGCCCAAGAAACCTCTCAGCTTCGTCCCCCTCGGCGAATACTTCTGCACCCCGGGCGAACCTGTTGTAGACGTGATAGATCCCGCCCTCAACGAACACCCGTGCCCGTCGCGGCATCGATTCCTGCTCCCATAAATAGCTCCGCCAACCCCACCACAAAAGTGTCGAAAGTGTCGGCCCTGGCACGTATGCGAACGAGAACGTTGTACCATTTCGCGGCATGCAGCAGCACCGCCGAAAACGCCCTCTGCTCCTCATCGTGGCGGGAGCCGCCATCGTCCTGACGATCGTGGGCGTTGCCGTGTGGAAGGCCCTGCTCCAACCAACGGAAGGAGAGGCACCGGACGCCACCCGGGACCGCACCATGATCGCGGTCCTGCCGTTCGAAAACCTCGGCCCTTCGGGCGACGAGTACTTCGCCGACGGGATCACCGAGGAGATCAGCGGCCGCCTCACCACTGTTTCCGAGCTGGGCGTGATCTCCCGCAGCAGCACCCGTCGCTACAAGGACTCCGGCATGCCGGCCAGAGACATCGCCCGCGAGCTGGGCGTCGACTACGTGCTCGAGGGCACGGTGCGTTGGGACCGTTCGGGCGACGTCGACCGCGTTCTCATCACCCCCCGGCTGGTCCGCGCAGTCGACGACGTCTACGTCTGGTCCGATCACTACGACCATATGCTCGACGACCTCTTCCGCACCCAGTCGAAGATCGCCTCTCGCGTGATCGAAAATCTCAACCTCACCCTGCTCGCCGCCACGCGCGAGCGCATCGAATCCCAACCCACCGCCAGCTTCGAGGCCTACCAGGCGTACCTGCGCGGCCTCGAGTCCACCCGCAACGCCGACTACAACGAGGATTCCTTGAGCCTCGCCCTGTCGATGTTCGAGCGAGCCGTCGACCTCGACCCCGATTTCGCGCTCGCCTACGCGGAGATCTCCAACCTTCACTCGCGCGCCTACCACCTGGGCGTCGACCGCACGGTCGAGCGCCTGGCGCTCGCCAGGGCGGCCGCGAACCGTGCCGCGGAGCTCGACCCCGACCTCAACGAAACCCGGCTCGCCATGGCGTATTACCACTACTGGGGCCGAAAGGACTATCGAAGCGCCCTGGCCGAGCTTGACGCCGTCGAACGCTCGACGGCGAACAACCCCCACTTCCTCGAGGTTCGGGGCTACATCCTTCGCCGCCAGGGCGACTCGGCACGCGCCGTCGAGAACCTCCTCCGCGCCTTCGAGCTGAGCCCGCGCGACCCGAGCCTCGCCGTCGAGATCGCCAATACCTACCTCGGCATGTGGCAGTTCGAGCGGGCCCGGCACTCCTACGACCTCGCCATCTCGTTGGCCCCGGACCGCGTCGGCCCCTACACTCTCAAGATCCGCAACCAGTACCTCTGGAACGGCGACCTCGAAGCGGCGCGGCAGATACTCGACGCCATCCCGCCCCCGCCAACCACCCGCACGATCTGGTTCCGAGCCTTCCACGAGCTTTTGGCGGGCGAGCCCGGCCGGACCATCCAGCAGCTCGAGCCCCACCGCGGCGACACCTACCAGACCCACGCGCAGACGATCCCTCTCGCCATGGTCATCGCATGGGCCCACGAGCAGCTCGGCAACGCCCGGGAGGCGCACGAGGCATTCGGCGAAGCGCTGGCGACCCTCGAGCAGGCGCTCGACGCCCGGCCGGACGATTTCCGCATCCGGATGGCTCTGGGCCTGGTGTACGCCGGCCTCGACAACCACGAGCAGGCCATTCGGTTCGCAGACGAGGCGGTGCAGCTCTACCCGATCTCCAAGGACGCGTGGGCCGGTCCCATCGTCGCCCGGAACCGGGTGTTCGTGCTGACCCGCGTCGGAGAGCTCGACGCTGCCCTCGACCAGGTCGCCGAGCTGCTGTCCTTCCCGAACCCCGGCGCCAGCCCAACCCTGTTCCGCATCGATCCGAGGCTGGCCGGGCTGCAGCGCCACCCGAGATTCGAGGAGGTTCTGGCTCAGGCGGCGAGGTCGGTTCCGTGACCGGTGCCCGGCTCACAGTGGATCAAATTCCCTTGTCGACGGCGTGCCTCCTGAGCAGCTCCGTGAACCCGGGATTGTCCCGCAGCGGGTCCCACAATGGATCCTGCTCGAGCCACGACGCCGAAAAGATCGACTGCATGGAGAGCACCCGTTCCAGCTGCTCGAGGGCGGCGTCCTCGTCGCCGACCATCGTGTGGATCAAGGCCAGATCGATGATCAACCCGGGCGCCTCGAGGGCGTCCATCGACACCGGATACAGCTCCACCGCCCGCCGGCCGTGGCGAACCGCTTCCTCCGACCGGCCGAGACCGGCGTAGGTCAGCCCGAGGGCGCTGTGCGTGCGGTGGTCGCGATCGTCCTTCGCCAGCCGCTCCTCGAGAATCGCCCGCGACCGTTCGAAGGCTGCGCGCGCCTGTTCCGGCTCATCCATGAGCTGCCGCGTCATGCCCTCGAACAGGGCCGTCGGGATCGAAAAGATGCCCGCCTGCAGCACCGGCTGAGGGCAGGTCTCCAGGCGGTCCAGCGCCGCGTCATAGCGCCGGTCGAGAAGCTCTGCAAGGAAGCCCACGCGGCAGCCCTCCGTGCTGTCGACCGGCGGCATCGTGTCCAGGACCGACCGTGCAACCGCGCTGTCGCCCCGCCAGCGCAGGTACAGAAGGGCGAGCTCCGTGTACGGGTAGGGATCTTCAGGCGCGAGGGCGATACCGCGCACGAAGGCCCGCTCCGCTTCGGCATAGCGGCGCAGGGTGCCCAGCGTCTCGCCGAGCCCAATGGTGGCGTTGGGGTCGAGGGGACTCAGCTCGGAGTCCCGCTCGAAAAGATCGATGGCCGCCTCGAAGTCGCCCTGGCGCCGCTTCACGTAGGCCTTCGTGAGCCAGACCTCGTTGTTGGCGGGCGCCAGCTCCTCGGCCGTGTCGAGCGCGGCGAGGGCGGCCTCGTAGTCGCGCTCACACCAGTAGTGGAATTGGCCCAGGGCGAGGTGCGCCTCCGGCAGATCGGGCTGCAGCTCGAGGGCCCGCCGCGCGGTTTCCCGGGCCATCTCGAGGCGTTGCTCCCGACGGTCGAAACCGTAGTGGTACATACGCGAGTGCATCGACGACAGCCGTGCGTGGGCCAGCGCGAAGTCGGGGTCGAGGGTGACGGCTCTATCGAACATCTCCACCCCCAGCTCGAAGGCCTCCTGGCCGAATCCCGGTGAGACCAGCTGCTTCATCCCCCGCAGGTAGGCCTGATAGGCGTCGATATTGTCGGTCGGCCTGGCCGTCAGGGCCTGCCGTTCGTTCGCCACCAGCGTCACGTCGAGCGCGCCGGCGATCTGCTCGGCGATCTCCGTCTGCAGCAAGAAGATCTGCATGATCTCGCGCTCGTAGGTGTCCGACCACAGCTGCGTGTCGTCCGTCACCTGGACCAGCCGCGGCGTGATCCGCACCCGGTCCGGTTCCCCGCTGCGGTCCCAGCGGATCGTGCCCTCAAGGATGTAGTCCGCGCCCAGCTCGTCCCCGATCTCGGTAGCGGACTTGCGGGTGCCCTTGTAGAGCCTGGCGCTGGTGCGTGAGATGACCGCCAGGCCCTGGATCACGGTCAGACGCGAGGTGATCTCGTCCGTGATGCCGTCGGCGAAGTACTCGTCATCCTCGCCGCCGAGGTTCTCGAACGGCAGCACCGCGACCACCCGGCGTCCCGAACGCACCTCCTGTGGCGCGTCACCTTCGAACGGGCCGAGCACGACGAACAGCGCAGCCGCGATTGCGATGACGACCGGCACCGCGATGAGCGCTCGCCGGCTCCGTGCCGGCTCCCCTCTCCTCGGGTTGCCGAAACCCAGCCCGCTGATCGGCGTCCGGTCGAAGCCCGCTGTCACCTCGAGCTGCAGCGCGCGCAGCTCGTTGAGCACATCGCGGGCGGTCTGATAGCGGTCGTCCGGATTTTTCTCGAGACACCGCCGGATCACCCGCGCCAGGTGCCGCGGCAGCTCGGGACGCAGGTCGGTCACCGGCGGAGGGTCGTCCCTGAGCACCCCGGAAAGCAGCTCGATCGAGTTGGCGCCCCTGAACGGCCGCTCGCCGGTCGCCATCTCGAAGAGCATGACTCCGAAGGAGAAGAGGTCCGAGCGCTGGTCGACCTCCTGCCCGCGCGCCTGCTCCGGGGACATGTAAAAGGGCGTCCCCGTGACCAGGCCCCCGCCCGCGGTGGTCACGGTCTCCACGCCGCTGACATCCCCGTCGTCCGCCGCCGACACCGGCTTGGCGAGGCCGAAGTCGAGCACCTTCACCCGCCCGTCCTCGTCCGTGACCATCACGTTGCCGGGCTTCAGGTCGCGGTGCACGACGCCCCTAGCGTGCGCCCCCGCCACCGCATCGACGATCGGGATGGCCAGCTGGAAGAGTCGTTCCAGCGGGAAGCCATCCGGCGGCAGCAGCTCGCCGAGCGTCTTACCCTCGACCAGCTCCATCGTCAGGAAGTGCAAGTCCTCCGCCTCGTCCACCGAGTACAGCGTGACGATGTTGGGGTGATTGAGGCCCGCGACGATCTTCGCCTCGCGCCTGAAGCGGGCCAGGCGGTCTTCGTCCGAAGCCATCTCTTCCGGCAGGATCTTGAGCGCCACCGACCGGTCCAGCTTCGAGTCCTCCGCTCGGTAGACCTCTCCCATGCCGCCCGAACCCAGTTTGGCGGTGATCCGGTAGTGGGAAAGCTCTTGCTCGATCATTCTCAGGGCGGCCAATCCCCATCAAAATTTTCTGCTGCGGGTCCCCGGTTGTTCAACAAACCTGCAGCGCCATCGATGCCACACTTTACCGCAATTCGTCGAACCGGAAGCCGGGGCCTCCAGAAACAGGCATCCTGAGAGGGCCGGCGCCGACCCTCGCGATCCCGTGCAGCCGGTCGAGCGGTTCGTGTCGCAGACGCGGCCGCTCGAAACCTCGTGTCTGGTGAAAGAGCTCAGTCCCGGATCTTGAGCCGCGCCTTCATCTCCCCGATGGTAATCTCGCCGGCGTGATGGACGGCCTCCACCTTGTCCATTTCCGCGACCCGGGCGCCCGAGGCGCGGAGCTCCTTCGGCGACGGCAGGTGAACCGAGCGGGCGCCCGGCTCCTGCTCGCAGTAGCGAGCGAAGGCGAAATCGGTGCTGCTGATGTGGTGCGTGACCCAGCGGGAGATCAGCTCCTGCAGCGACGTCACGCTGCCCACCGCGTTCGCTCCCTCGTCCTTGATGGATGCTCTGAGCCTCGACAGCTCGCGGCGCATCATGGCGTGCTCACGGCGGTGCTGGGCTACGTCATCGAAGCCCGAGGCGACCATCGCGTACTCCTCGGAGTCGAAGTGGTAGCGCGTGTAGGCGATCAGGAACTGCGCCGCGCGGAGCACGACCTCCCGGCTCCCGTTTTCGGCGTCCATCCCGTTGACTGTCCGTGCCCACACCAGGAGCGCACGGTGCTGGCTGTCGATGCCCTCGATCCCGGTCTCGAGCTGTTGCGGCAGGCTGATGCTCATACACAGTCCTTTTGCGACGACGTTCGCGGTCAACCTCTAGAAAGGCAAGAGTCATGCCGCGAATTGAGCACAGTTCGTTGGAACCTTCACACAACGGTGTTCCAAATCGGAATAGTTCCTGTCATAGAACGGCGCACATCCGATTTCGAGTGCTGCTCTCGATCGGCCTCGGGCGATTGATTCGAAACCTCCTGTCAAGGGACATCCACTTTCCCGCAGTTGAGGGACACCCAGTTTCCCGCACTGTCCCAGGGGCGTCCCGGACCTGGTGAGTGCTTTCCCATGTGCTCATGCCTCCCGGAGGCCAGCCGCTCAGGCGGAGGGGCGGAGCCCCGGAGCCTGAGCGGCTGACGCGGCTTCTTACCCCTCGCCGATCTGCTTTTCGATCTCGCGCAGCCTGAAGCTCCTGCCGTCGATCTGGACCACGTGGCAGTGGTGCAGCAGGCGGTCGAGGATGGCCGTCGCCAGTGCGTCGTCGCCGGCGAGCATCTCGGGCCACTCGCGAATCGACTTGTTGGACGTGATCAGGGTGCTGCCGCGTTCGTAGCGATAGCTGATGACCTTGAAGAGCAGGTGGGCGTCGCGACGATCGAACGCCTGGAAGCCCAGCTCGTCGATGATCAGCACGCTGGTGTTCATGTACTTGCGGCGTCGGATCCGCCGGTTGGCCGTGGCGTCGTCCCGCCTCAGCTGCTCGATGAGCTCGTCCGCGCTCATGAAGGCCACCGAGAATCCGTTCTGGATCGCCCTGATGCCGAGCCCGGTCGCCAGGTGGGTCTTGCCGACCCCCGGCGGCCCGAGCAGCAGCACGTTGTCCCGGCGCTTGGCAAACTCACAGGTCGCCAGCAGCTCGATCTTGCCCTTGTGCACGCCGCGCTGAAAAGCGAAGTCAAAGCTCTCCAGCGTCTTCGCCATCGACAGCCCGGACAGCTTGAGCGAGGTCCTCACTCGCCGCTCCTCGCGAAACTCCTTCTCCGCCGAGCACACCAGCTCGAGAAACGGGCCCAGCGCCAGCTTGTCCTTGACCCCGCGCTCGATCAGCTCCGGCAGCACCTCGGGCACGTGCTCGAATCCCGCCTCCTCGAGCATCGCCCGAGTCCGGTCGAGCTCCGCCGTGCCGCCGCTCACGCGAGCCTCCCCAGCACCGCCGCATACTGCTCGATCGGGCGCCTTGGCGCTTCCCAGCTGCGCTGGAGCACGATCTGCTCCCCCAGCGCACCAAGCGGCGTCGGCCGGCTCACGCGGTCTGTGCTCTCCCCCTCGTAGTCGGCCTGGTCGACGAGCAGTCGGGCCGCCGTGCCGCGGGGATAACTCTTGACCAGCCGGTGATCTGCCAGAATCTGCACCTCGTCCGCAGCCCCCCGCACCTGGACCTGGCGGCCCACGTGCACGAAGGGCACGGAGTACTGCCGGCCCTCGAAGCTCACCAGGCAGTCGCGGCTGACGACTCGGCTGACCTGGGTGTCAAACGGCTCGGGAAGTGTCTCCGGCAGCGGCGCCAGATCGAGCCGCTCCCGCAGCCAGCTGTCGTGGATGCTCAGCCCGGTCTGCGGGCAGATCAGCGCTTTCGCCCTCGCCTCGATCCGCATGTCGGTCGTGCTTTGGAGCGAGTCGAAATCCAGAAAACGGTCCGCCTCGTGCACGTGCAGCCAGCTCACATCGCGCGCCCTGCGCTCGACTTTGCCCTTGTCCGAAGGCGTCCTCGGCCGAGCCAGATTGACCAGGAAGCCCATCTGGCTGCCGTACGCGCAGTACCCCTCGTTGACCTCGCCCCACGGCCCCGCACCCCGGCCTGCCGCCGTCTTCTCGTTGTCCGGCCTCACCGTCAGCGGCACACCGCCAAGCCTCGAAAACGCCTCGTTGTGACACCGGATCCACGACGCCATGTCCTTTCGCCGGCTCCACACCACCGCCCACATCCGCGACGCCGACAGCACCATCACGAACGCCCACAGCGTCACCAGCCCACCGAGCGACTCGACCCAGACCTTCCTCTGCACCCAGTCCACCTGCGCCTGCGACCCCATCGCCACCTCGACCCGCCGCTGCGGCCGCTGCGCAGGCCGGCCATGCCGCCTCCTCACGTAGCGCAGCACTGCCTTGTAACTGCCGCCATACCCGTGCTCGAAGACCAGCCGTTCGTAAAGCCTCTTCACCGGCTCGGGCCGACCCCCGCCTTCCACCATTGCCGACTGCTCCTCCATCCACGCCCCGATCACCTCGCCCAAACCCGCGCACGCTTCCGGCTGCCTCTTGCGACCGTCCGTCGCCCCTCTGCGCAGCCGCTTCAGCCTGTATCTCAGGGTGCTCTCGTCCACCCCGAAGTCCCCGGCCAGTGACCGAATACTCCATCCACGCCTTTCCATTACGTCAGCCGCCATGACATCCTTCTCCCGGAGCTTGGTCATCCGTCTCCCCTCGAGGCTTCTTTTGAATCCACCTCAAGGATGACGCGACCAAGCTCCTTTTACGTGCGGGAATCTGGATGTCCACTAAGGGCCGTTGTAGCGTGTCCCCCTACACCTCCAGTGCGCGCCCACGGGAGTTCTTTGCAAAGTTCACTCCTCAGCGCAAGTGCTCATAAAATACCTGTTTCAAATGACTAATGTTAATCTCCATCAGAAAATCCAGGCCATGTGAAACCTGAAAGGGCTGAATGAGGAAACCATGAGACTCACGGCGCGCGCAATCAGTCTGCCACTTGTGCTCTTTGTGCTCTTGACTCCGGCCGCGGTTTCCGCCGAGTACCTTTCGAGAACCTACCAGGTCACCGTGGTGGCTCGAAATCCCGGCGTCGCCGGTTCGACGTGGATTACGGAACTATGCCTGTCGAACCCCCACAGCGTCAAGCTCAAAATCACCCTGCAACTCCACCAATCCGGCGACGACATCAACCGCACCATCCCACTCGAACTCCTGCAAACCGCGTGTTCCTAGGCATTTTTTAAAGTGATTCGGCTTCAGTGACTTTCAGGGGGGCCTGACCGCCTGGGCAGCCTCGAGCCTCAATCCGGATCTCGATATGCCCTACTACGCGATTTCGGTGCGCGTCTACAACGTCACCGATCACGGGACCTACGGGCTGGCGGTGACGCCGGTCCCAGCCATCAACCTCGCAGATGAGACTCAGCCCGGGTACCTCGCGACGGGGATCCACAACTACGGAACACCCGGTGTGGACGGCTTTCGCACCAGCATTGGTCTTTTCAATTACTCAAAACAGACCCAGAAGATCGAGATGTTGGTGTTCGACGGATCCGGCAGCCCGGTCTGGCAGCGGACCGAGTGGATCGCGGGCGACAGTCAGGTGCAATACCTGCTGCCCTCAAACATCGTCCTGACAGAGGGCGTCGTGGGTTTCATCAACCACGGAGGAAGCGTGGGAAGCCCTCTTCCGATCTTTCCTTATGCCACGGTGACCGAGAACGAAACCGGAGACGGTTGATTCATCGGCGCCGGCCAATCTTGGATCGGCACGTGGATCAAGGATCGGTCGGAGGCGCACCAGCCGTCTTGAGCGCCCCGGCACACAAGAATGTTGCTCGAAAACAAGGTCGGTCCGAGGAAAACCCCCGGACCGACCTGCAACATGTTCCAAACCCGCGATCAGGACTGCAGCTGATCTCTCCACTTCCGCAGCGAGTCGGCCGCCAACTCGCGGCCGCCGATGCCGAAGGCGATCGCCGCGGCGACCGCGATCGAGCCCAGCAGCAGCCCGAAGGCGATGGTGATGATCTCGTTGGCCAGCCCCGCCTCGCGCAGCGCCATGGCCCCGGCCAGCACCAGGATCGCGACCCGTGCCGTCAGCGCCAGCAGGGTCGCCTGGCGCACGCCGGTCTCGGCGATGGTCTTGCTCGCGAGGTTGGCGAGGAACAGGCCGATGACGAAGATGATCAGGCCCAGCAGCACGTTGGCCGCGAAGACCATGAACTGGGTCACCAGCTGCGCCAGAACCTGGAAGCCGAGGAGGTCCACGGCCTCCACCGTCGCGAAGAGCATGATCGCCACCAGCACCAGGTAGCCGGCGATCTCGGCCGGTGTGCGCTCGCTTTCGGCGGGCTCTGAATCGATCCCGAGCTTCACCAGCACCTTGTTGAAGCCGACGCCGGCCAGCAGCCCGGTCACCAGGCCCGACACCACGCGGCCCACGAAGTAGGCGATGATCAGCACCAGGGCAGCCGCGAAGACCAGCGGCAGCGCCGACAGGAAGGTGTTGAGCATCTCGCTCGCCGGGTGCGTGATGGCGTCGAGCTCGAGCGCGTTGAGCGAGGCGATCAGAACCGGCACCAGGATCACAATGTAGAGCACCAGTCCGATCAGGCCCGACAGCTTGAGCTCGCCGAGAGCTGCCTCGAGCCCCACCTGCTTCGCCAGCCGGTCGGCACCGACGGCGGCCAGGAAGTTGCTGACGAGCCGCTGCACGATCCTCGCCAGCAGCCAGCCGACGCCGAGGATGATGGCTGCGGCCAAGAGGTGCGGCAGGAACGCCAGGATCTTATCGACCATGCCCTGCACCGGCCCGAGCAGGCCATCGAGCTTGAGGGCGCCCAGGATCGCCGGCAGGAAGAGCAAGAAGACCAGCCAGTACACGGCATCGCCCATGGTCTTCGACAGCGGCGGCGCCGAGCCCTCCTCGAGGCCGGTCTGGTCAACGAGCCTGTCATCGAGCTTCGACGCGGAAACCACACGGCGCACGAAGAAGCGCAGCCCGCTCGCCACCATGAAGGCCACCAGCAGCAGAATGGCGGGGCCGATCAGGTTCGGCAGATACTCGAAGATCTGGATCAGGAAGCGGTTGAGCGGCTCGGTGATCAGCCGCAGGCCCAGCACTTCGAAGAAGGCCACCAGCACGAACAGCATCAGCAGCGCGAAGACGCCTCGGCTGATCCACTTCTCGACCGCGATCCCCTCGGCGCGTTCCTCCCCCACCAGCCAGGCCGCCAGACGGTTGTCGATCTCGGTCCGCTTCAGCAACACCCGCACCAGCAGGGCTACGGCCACCGCCAGAAGCCAGCCGATCACCAGAATGGCCACGGCGGCGAGAATCTCCGGACCTCTCGCCACAACCTGGTCCACGAACGAATCCAAAACTTGGCGCATCACGATCTCCTCCTCCCTCAAAGTCGATTGTTCGACGCTCCAAGCGCAGACGCTCGCGCCCCCACGCTCAGGTCGTCGTCGGACACTGGAGAACCGCTGCGCCTACTCTAACAGGTACCGCCGCGGCACGGGCCGCGGCGAAAGAAGCAGGAAAGGGGAAACCCGGCCGACTTTCGCAACCTCAAGCGGGATTTTCTCGTCGAGGTGGAGAAGATGCGCCGAGCATTTGCCATCGTCAACGATCAGCGCGAGCTCGAGCCTTTCAAGGACGAGGCCATGGAGGTGGCCGGGGATCTGCTGGAGACCACCAACGAGCGAAGTGCGTCGAAGGTCATCCGCATCCTGCCCGCCAACCTGATCGCCAAGGTCAAGCTCTCCACCACCCTGGTCACCGGCGAGAGCCGTTACGACAACATTTCCGTCGCCTCCCCTGAGGAAGCGGAGGCCGCGCTGAGCGGACAGCCGCTACGGAAACCAGAGGGACCAGGCGCTGACGTCCCCGGACCGGGTGCCCGCCCGGCAACGGCCGCCACGGAGAGGGTCGGTGTGAAAACGGTCACCCCTTGACGGTCCAGCCCTTGCGGCGCAGGTACTCGCGCAGCCGCTCCAGGTGATCGCCCTGCAGCTCCACGAAGTCCCCGCCGGCGGTACCGCCCGAGCCGCAAGCGGACTTGAGCTCCTTGGCGAGGTCCTTGAGGAAGGCCACATTGCGCGGCAACCCCTCCACCACCGTCACCGTCTTCCCCTTGCGGCCGGCTCTGGAGATGCGCAGCCGCGCCGTGATTCTCTCGGGCACCGGCTGCTCGAGCTCCGATGAGCAGCGGCAGTCGGCGGTCGGCCAGCCGCACTTCGGGCACGTACGCCCGGTCTCGGACGAGTACACCGTGCCCCTTCGCGCGCGCGCCCCCATGAGGACGAGCATAGCGTGTCAGCCGAAGGTCACCATCATGATCCCGGCGATTGCGAGGCCCGCCGCCAGCCAGCGGCGGGCCGTGAACGGCTCTCGCAGGATCAGCGAGGCCAGCACCAGGATGAAGACCGTGCTGGTCTGATTGAGGACCGCCGCCTTGCCGGCCTCGGTCAGCTTCATGCCGGCCAGCCACAGAAGCAGTGCCAGGAACGAGCCGAGGACCGTGCCCGGAAAGCTGAACCGCCAGCTCCGGTCGGGGCGAAAAACGGACCACACCCGCTTTCGGTCGGCCATCGCCAGCGCCACCGGCGCCATCACGGAGAAGCTCGCAATCTGGCGGATCGCCGAAGCCCACAGTACGGAGTTGGTCTCCAGCACGGGCTTGGCCAGAACCACCCCGAGGGCCAGGGTCGACATCGCGCCGACGCCCCACAGGATGCCGACCACGAGGTCCCGGCGGTTGGATCCGGGCGGCGGGATCGCCTTCGATGTCACGAGCACGCCGCCGATCACCAGCGCCATCCCTCCCAGCTGCCACGGGCCAAGTCGCTCGCCCAGCAACACGAAGGCAAAGACCGCGACGAAGGGCGAGTAGAGGCAGTCGACGATGGCATTGAGCCCGGCGCCGACCATGTTGAGGCAGCGGTGGAAGAGGGTGTCCGAGAGAGCGATGCCGATGATCCCGCTGAGCGCCAGCCATCCGAGATCGGCCGTCGACCTGCCGGCGAACAACGGCTGGCCGGTGGCCAGCACCAGCACCGTCAGCATCACGCCGGACACCCCGACCCGGTAGAGATTGAGGGCGAACGGCGCGGTCGTCTCGCCCGATTTGCGGAACAGGATGACCGCCGCCGCCCACACCAGCGCCGCCCCGAGGGCACACAGTTCGCCGAGGTACAGCATCGCCGCAGGAGGGTACACCGGCCCGGTCGGAACGAGAACGGGTGCCGGGGGGTCGCCTGCATTTCTCACCGGGTTTCGTCGCGAGGTCGGAAAGGTGCTGTGAGACGTCATGCTCCCGGCTCGAGGGGAGCGGAGTCGCGGTCGACAGCTTCGTCGAGCAACCGGGCGGGAAAAACGCAGCAGATTGCAGAGGATGTGCGAACGCAGCAGTAACCTGCCGGGAGATTGAGGCCGACGGAGTCATCCGCTCCTCGTCGCAGGGATCATTGAAAGCCGATTGCTGGCCCGTTCCGGGATGAAGGGCGGGGCCCGGAGGGGTCTCCCCTGTCGCTCTTCAGGTTGGGGTATCATGGTCGCGCACGCCGCCGTGACCCGGCGCATCGCGACTCGGGGATAGCCGGCGATGGAGGCTGTTCCAATGAGCAGCGAGCTCGCGAAGGTCTGGAAGGACGAGGACTATTGGGCGATCTGGTTCTCGGTCGCCATTCTCGGCGGTGCCGTCACGGGGTTGATCCACGACGTCCCCAAGCTCCGCACCTGGGTTTCCAACCCGCTGCAGGCCGTGGACGCCGCAATGATGGTACCGCTGCTCGTGTTGGCGGTCGGTCTCGGTGCCCTGCTCACCCTGGGCATTCGCGTCATGGGCGAGCCGTGGCGCCGGTTCCTGGCAGGCTATCTGGTGATCTTCGCCTTTGCCATTGTGTCCTTCGGCGCTGCAGGCCAGCAGTCGGTCAGGGCAGTCGGTCTGGAGTACGCCCTGTGGGCACTGGCGCTCGGGTTGCTCGTGGCGAACACCGTCGGCACGCCCGCATGGCTGCTCGCCGGGGCCAAATCGGAGATGTTCATCAAGACCGGCCTGGTACTGCTCGGCGCCGAGATCCTGTTCTCGGAGATCCTGCGCCTCGGCGCGCCCGGCCTGATCGTCGCCTGGGTCGTGACGCCGACCGTGATCATCTTCATGTGGCTGTTCGGCACCCGCTGGCTCAAGGTGCCGTCGAAGACCCTGACGATCATCATCGCCACCGCGACCTCGGTGTGCGGGGTGTCGGCGGCGATCGCGACCGCCGCTGCCTGTCGGGCGAGGAAGCAGGAGCTGACCCTCGCGGTCGGCATGACGATGATTTTCACCGTGATTCTCATGGTGGTCATGCCGGCGGTCGCCAAGCTCGCCGGGATGCAGGCCGCGGTGGCCGGGGCCTGGCTCGGGGGCACCATCGACTCGACCGGCGCCGTCGTCGCCGCCGGCGCGCTCCTCGGCGAGGAAGCCGAGAGGGTCGCAGCGGTGATCAAGATGATTCAGAACATCCTGATTGGACTGGTGGCGTTCTTCGTCGCCATCTTCTGGGTGGCCCGGATCGACCGTGACCCGAACGCGCCGCGGGCAAGCCTGATGGAGGTCTGGTACCGCTTCCCGAAGTTCATTTTAGGCTTCGCCCTCGCCTCCGTGATCTTCAGTTTCGTGCTCATGCCGCTCCTCGGCGAGGCCCGGGTCGCTGCCGCTCTCGACACGTCCAAGGTGCTGCGAGGCTGGCTCTTCTGTCTCGCATTCGTGGCCATCGGCCTGGAGTCGAACTTCAAGGAGCTGGCGCGCCAGCTGGTCGGAGGCAAGCCGATCATCCTCTACATCGTCGGCCAGAGCTTCAACATCCTGCTCACCCTGCTGGTCGCCTGGCTGGTGTTCGGCGGCGTCCTTTTCGGGATCGGGCAATGAGGAGTCCGGTTGTCAGGCGCTGGCTGGAACTGGTCGCCGGGCTCGCCGCTGTGGCCCTCGTGATCGCCGCACTCCACGCCGGCGTCGGCCGCGCACGCGGTCCCTTCGGACGCATCTGGTCCGCCAATCTGGCCAGCGGCGTCAACGCCAACGCCTTCTTCTACACCGAAGTTGGCGCGGTCGGTGAGTTCGTCGACGGCGCTCGCGGCCGCTACGCGGCGCCGCTGGAATCGCGCTCGAGAGAAAAGGTGCCCAGATAGGGAACCGGGCTTGAGCCCGCGCTTCTCACCACGCCGCATCGTGAAGCCTGTGAGATGGGGCGTTTCGGACCCGAAACTCGCCGGGATGTAGTCGTCGGTTACGACTGCGCTCCTCCCGGAACGAAAGACTGGTTCTTGTGCCGGCACATGGAGGGGTGGACCTCGCACCCGCATCAACCGCCGCGGTTGACGCGGGTGCGGGCGTCAGGCAGCCTCTCAGGGTTGGAGGATCGCGATGAAGACCTTACCGTCCATCATCTCCACTCTACTCTCGAGGACCAGCTCGAGGATGAACATCCTCGCCCTCGCCCGGTTCCTGGCCTTTCTCTTCGTCCTGATCGCAGCGTACAGCATCATCTTCCACGTCCTGATGGCCGCAGAGGGCCAGCAGCACTCGTGGCTGACCGGCTTCTACTGGACGCTCACTGTCATGAGCACCCTCGGCTTCGGCGACATTACCTTTCACTCGGACATCGGGCGGCTCTTCTCGATGGTGGTGCTCATCTCCGGTGTCGTTTTCCTGCTGGTACTCATGCCCTTCACCGTCATCAAGTTCTTCTGGGCGCCTTGGGTCGAGGCCGAGGAAAGGAGCCGGACCCCGCGGCAGCTGCCCCCCGAAACCCGGGACCACGTCATCATCACCGGACACGGACCGGTTGACACCGCGCTCGCGAGGAAGCTCCGCAACCGGCGCACGGAATACGTCGTCGTGGTCGGCGACTACCAACGCGCCGTCGAGCTCTACGACGAGGGGATTCGAGTGGCGGTCGGCAACGTCGACGATCCCGAGACCTACATCCGTCTCAGGGTCGAGCGCGCGGCGCTGGTCGTCGCAGCCAACCGCGATGAGATCAACACCAACATCGCATTCACGGTCCGGGAGCTGTCCGACGAGGTTCGCATCGTGACCACCGCCGACTCGGTGCACTCGGTGGACATCCTCGATCTCGCCGGCAGTGATCGAGTTCTCCAGCTCTTCGACATGCTCGGCCGCTCGCTGGCCAACTGGACTCTCGGCGGAACCTGCCGCAGCAACGTGATCAGCCGCTCCGGCGACCTCCTGATCGCGGAGTTTCCGGCCGTGGGGACTCCCCTTGTAGGCAAGGCCCTCAACGAGGCCGGTCTGCGGGAGAACTTCCACCTCTCCGTGGTCGGGATCTGGGAACGCGGCGTGTTCTCCATCCCCACCGCCACCACCACGATCGGTGCCACCACCGTGCTGGTGCTGGCCGGCTCCCAGGAGAGCCTCGACGCCTTCGACGAGACCTACTCCTTCTACCACATCTGCCGGACCTCGGGAGAGAAGGTGCTGATCATCGGTGGAGGGCGCGTGGGGCGGACGATTGCCGCCGCGTTCGAGCGGCGGGAGGTGCCCTTCCTCATTGTCGAGAGGGACCCCAGCCACGCCCGCGGCCTGCCGAACGCCTTTGTCGGGGACGCGGCCGATTTCGAGGCCCTCCAGAAGGCCTGGATCCACGACGCCCCGGCGGTGCTGGTGACGACCCACGACGACGACACCAACATCTACCTCACCAAATACATCCGGAGCTTGCGGCCGAACGTGCAGATCCTCAGCCGGGCGACACAGGACCGCAACGTTTCGACCCTGCATCGTGCCGGGGCGGACTTCGTGATGTCTCTGGCGTCGGTCGGCTCCAACGCGATCTTCAACTACCTGAGCAACCAGCAGACCCTGCTCCTCGTCGAGGGGCTGAACATCTTTCGAACGCCGGTGCCGGCCACCCTCTCCGGCAGCACCCTCGCCGCCTCCGGAATCCGGGATCGCACCGGCTGCTCGGTTGCTGCCGTCGACCTCGACGACAGCCTCGCCATCAACCCAAGCCCCGACCTGGTGCTGACTGATGATGCCGAGCTCGTCATCATCGGCGATCACGACGGAGAAAGACGCTTCCTCGAAACCTTCAACGCCTGACGCTCCGAAACGGTGCCAGAAGCGGTGCATGTGAAGGGGTGCTGAAGCGGTGCCACGTTCACCGTTGCACCATTGTTGCCTTTCGATGAGCGCGGTGTAAACTCAATGGGTCCCGTCCACGCATGGGAGGAACCCCATGCCGAGACATCCCCGCCTTTTCATCCCAGGAGCGACCTACCACCTTTTTTGCCGCGTTGCCCGCGGGGAGTTCGTCTTCGACGACGACAGCGAGGCGATCGAGTTCATCGAGACGCTTCGCGAAGTCCGCGACCTCGACGGCTGGTCGATTTTCGCGTGGTGCCTTCTGGGAAACCATTATCATCTCGTGGTCAAAACAGGAGGAGTTGACCTCTGGCGCTCGATGGCCCGACTTCAAGGTCGTTTCTCCCGCGCGTACAACCGGCGCCACAGCTATCTCGGACGGCTCTGGCAAAGCCGATACCGAGCGCGGGTCGTCTACACGGATAAGTACTTCCGACAGGTCATCGCATACGTCCACCTCAATCCGGTGTCCGCCGGCCTGGCCGACGATCCCGGCGAATACGTATTCAGCGGGCACAGGGAAATCATCGGAGCATGCGAACCCCACGTTGTCGATCGGAGGGCGGTCATTCTGGGGTTCGCCGAATGTAGCGAATCGAAGGGCCTGGAGGATTACTGCCGTTGGATTCGCTCGGTCGCCGAAGCGCGCTGGGCAGGAGCCGGGGTCTCACGCCTTCCCTGGTGGGCTCCGGCCAAGCACGTCGATGAGATCGCTGTGGTTGATCGACACCCGGACTCTCAGACGTTCGACGGACAACGACTCGCCGAGGAACGTGCCAGCCTTGAGCTCTCCGAGTTTGTCGACCGCTTTGAACCGGCCTCGGGCTACGGCCTCGATGAACTGGCGTCACGACATCGATCCACGAGACACCTCACCCGAAGGATCGAGTTCAGCATGCTTGCCGTTTCGAGGTACGGGCTCAAGGCATGCGAGATTGCGGCGCTGCTTGGAAAGGGCAGAAACTCCGTCACCAGATGGCTCAACGAAGGTCTCCGCCGAGAACGGCATGATCCACGATTCGCGCGGCGGCTCGACGCAATCGACGCAGAGATCTCTCGGCGATAGCAATGGTGCAATGGTGAACGTGGCACCGCGGGAGGGCAGCGCGGGAGACTGCAGCGAACCCCAACATCGCGCCACGCTTCCGCCACAATCCTGAGCTATCCTGGGAGTATGGCTATCTTGGAAGCTTCCGGTTCACGGCCTGAGGTGCGTCCCGTCGTGGAAGGCGGACTCGTGCGCGTCTGGGAGCTCTTCAAGCACCTCGTCAAGGTCCCGATCTACGGCCTGTACGAGCACCGCCTCGAGAGCAAGGCAGCAGGCTGGACCGTCCCGCGGCACATGGGCTTCATCATGGACGGCAACCGCCGCTTCGCCCGCGGACTCGGCCTCCAGACCGTGAGCGACGGCCACCGTCACGGCGCCGAGAAGCTCTGGGACGTGCTGTCGTGGTGCTACGACGCCGGCGTGCGCGTGGTCACCGTCTGGTGCTTCTCGCTCGATAACTTCCAGCGCGATACCGAGGAGGTCAAGGCGCTGCTCGATCTCTTCGAGGACAAGACGAGGGAGATCGCGAAGCACCAGGAGGTGCACAGCAAGCGGGTGCGGGTTCGCTACATGGGCGAGCTCGAAATGCTTCCCGAGAGCCTCCAGGAGGCGATTCGCGACGCCGAGGCAGCGACGGTGGAGTACGACGACCACGTACTCAACATCGCCATGGCCTACGGAGGCCGCGAGGAGATCACCGAGGCGTTCCGGCGCTACCTGAGGGACCGCGCCGGTGCGGGCGACCCTGTCGAGCGGATCGCCGACGAGCTCGACGGCGAGACGATCGGACGCTACCTCTACACCTCGGGGCTTCCGGAACCCGACCTGATCCTGCGCACCAGCGGCGAAGTTCGGATGAGCGGCTTCCTGCTTTGGCAGAGCGCGTACTCCGAGTATTACTTCAGCGACACCCACTGGCCCGCCTTCCGCAAGATCGACTTCCTGCGGGCGCTGCGCTCCTACCACCAGCGCCACCGCCGTTTCGGGCGCTGACGGCCGCTGATCGACTGCGGCAGCGGGAACTGGATCTCGCTCGTTGCCGCGAGGATCTCGATCCGTTCCCAGACGATCTTGCCACCTGCAATGCGGCTCCAGTAAGAGCTTCGATGATGGTTGACACCACAGATTGATGCTCACCTGCCTGTCGACTCGGAGCGCATCGACAGTGTCAGCCCCGTCACTCGCGTGCTCGAGAATTTTGACCGAGAATTCGGCCCTCTGGTCCAGAATGGACAGTGGAATGAATACGGAGAATCCTCGAAACCGGGGAGATCGACCAGCGGGCGGAGGTGGCCCAGCCGTGCTGCTGTTTGCCGCAGCGCTCTCTCTGGCCATCTGGGGGCAGAAACTTCTCCTTGCCCGCAGCGACTTCGGATGGGTCACATTTCTCGCTGCTCTCGGCCTGTCGGCCGCAGCCACCAGGGTCTCGACACCCAGGCCCGGAACGTTCGCATTCGCGACGACCCGAGCTCGCGTCCGTGGTCGTTGGTGGTGCATCGGGTTGGCTTCGGTTTTCGCCTGTCTGGCGTTTCAGCAACAGTCCACATCCTCACCGACGGAGTCCGCCGTAGTCACCTGGTGGGCCCTCTCGGTCCTCTGCCTCCTGGTCCCATTCGTGATTCCGACCCGCCGAGCAGTCAGGCGCTCGACGGAAGAAACGGACCCGGAGGTCGGGTCCAAGGCACGTCGAGAGGTCCGCCGCCTGGTTGTTCCGATCCGCAAACGTTGGAGAGAAACCGCGGTCGTTCTTTCGCTTCTCCTCGTCGCGTCTCTTTTCCGCTTCGTCTTACTCGAACGTTTCCCGGCTGCGGTGCACAATGACGAGGCGAATTGTGGGTTGATGTCAGCCCAGATCCTCCAACGAGCCGAAGAGGGCTCTCCATACTGGTTTCGCTTCTGTCAGGAATTCCGATCGTTCCCAGCTCTCGGTTTCTTTCCCGGCGCAGTCGGGCAGAAGGTGACTGGCGATCCTCTCCTGGGAATCCGCGTGGCGAACGCCGTTCTCTCGATGCTGGCATTGGCCTGCCTCTACTCTCTGACTCGAAACGTCTTCTGCCGGACCACGGCGATCTTCTCGCTCTCTCTGGCCTCGGCCGCCCACGTAGCGGTGCACTGGTCTCGCTCGGGAATCCACAGCGGGCACGCGACCTGGCTCACGGTGATCTCATTGACGTTGTTGTGGAGAGCCCTCTCGACAGGCAATCCTCGATGGTTTGTCGTCCTCGGCCTGTCTCTCGGAGCGTGCTTTCTGACCTACAGTGCAGCGTACTTGATTCCCGTTTTCGTTCTTGTCGTTCTCGTTGTGTGCTGGTTATGGAGCGCGGCCTTCCGAAGGGCCTACACATCACCGATTCTCCTCTGCGCTCTCGCTGCCACGATCTTCCTCACACCGATGATCGCGGAGTTCTGGAAAAAGCCTGCCGAACTCATGAACAGCAGGTCTTCCAGCATGATCTGGTCGACCGAACCGCACGTGGTCGACCACATGAGGGGGTATTCCGAAGATCACCCCCGACTCGCGATGGTCCGGATGAACCTCCAGAAAGTTAAGTACCTTCTGCAGGACTCGGGTGATTCGAATACCCAGTATGCCAACAGAGGTATCGGGATCATCGACGGAGGCACGGCCGTGTTCCTGGTCGTGGGCCTGGGTGTCCTGTTGGCCTACCCCACGCACTACCGCCACTGGACCCTCGTCCTGCTCGTAGTCTTCAATGTCGTGAGCGGAGGCATCCTGCCCGTTGCGGGCGTGCAGTACTCCAGAATCGCAGGCCTGGCGCTCGTGGTTCTCGTGATCCCGGCAGTCGGTATCAGGGCGGTCTGTCGCGCTGTCCTTCGGGTTGCCGATTTCAGATTCGCGAAGGAGATCGTGTACAGCGCTGCCGGCTTGCTGATCATCTCGATCGGATATCTCAACTACCAGTACTATTTCGTGCGCCATGACAGGATGGTGTGGCAAGACCAGGCGACCATCGGAGTCGACGCCAGGAGAAGCGAAATCGCCCGTTTCGCGAGGGCCCTGGGGGAGACCAACCTGAATCTGCTCCACACGAGACTTCCCGTGGACTTCCGCCATCAAACCTACCGGCTGATCTGCGGTGATCGGGAGTTGGCCTCTTTCGCGGACCCAGAGGAGCTCGCCCGGCAGTCAACTCCGGTTCACCGGTCGATGACCGTGTTCTTCCCAGATCCACGTCAAGATGGTCATTCCCCGAAATCGAGGAGCATTCTGGCGCCGGCAGACAGGCTGGAGAACGGGATTCTTGCCGGACTCCCCGGCGGCCATCGCCTCGACACCTCGATCCCCTTCTACCCTGGGGTTTCTTTCTTCGGTGCATACCAGACGGGTACAGGCGATCGGACAGGATCCAGCTCGTGCTTCTCACCTCCTCGCGCCGCGAGGCCCGTGAGATATTGCGAGATCTCGCGTTTTCGGCCCGAGGGACGCGAAGGCGTTCTCGACAGAATGTCGAACACCTCGAGGCGAGATAACGCCGCAGACCGCTGCAGATCGCGGGCCGAAGGGGCGGAGTGGTGAGAGGTGCGGGAAAGGGCCGATGATGGGCCGCTTTAGTCCGCCACCGGCCGGTTCAGCCACCAGAGGGAAGCGTTCAGCAGTAACGCGAAGCTGACCCAGGCCCAGTAGGGCAGCAGCAGGGCACCCGGCAAGGGAGCGATCCGCCAGAAGAGAACCACGGTGATCCCGATGGCGGTCCAGAGCAGGGCGATCTCGACCAGCGCCCACACCGGCGACTGCATACCGAAGAACAGGATCGACCACAGCCCGTTGAGTGCAAGCTGGATCGCGAACACGGCCAGCGCGATCCTGACTCCATCCCCGTCGAGGCCTTCGCGCCAAACGAGGAAGGCGGCGACCCCCATCGAGATGTAGAGCACCGTCCACACCGGACCGAAGACCCATTCCGGTGGATTGAAGGAGGGCTTGATCAGCGTCGGGTACCAGTCCGAGACCCCGCGTGCGGTGGCGAAACCGGAGAGTCCCCCGACCAACAGGGGAACCGCGACCGCGATGACCAGCTTGGCGGCGTTGTTCATTCGAACCTCCGGCTGCCATGCCCTGGAATTTCACACCCTGCCATGACGCAACACGAACTCCAGGGGCTTCCAGGCCGTCTCGCGGGTGCCACTGACATCCAGGGATCGATTCAATCCCTCGGAGCTCCGCTCAGTCGTCGACCAGAAAGAACTGGACGGTGGTGACGACGCGGACCCTCTTGTGCTCGGGCGAGAACCGGTCGCGGTCGCCGATCGAGAAATAGCCCTGCTGGGCGTTTCGGATCCCGCCGACCTGGGCGCCCGAGTCCTCGGCGAACTGCTGCGCGGCGCGCCGGGCATCGCGCGTGGCCTCGCGAATCATGTCGGGCTTGACCTTGTCGAGACCGGTGAAGAAGTACTCGGTGGTGGCGTCGAAGGAGCGCACCAGCGCGACGCCCTGGCCGACCAGCTCGCCGCTTCGCTCGATGGCAGCGCGGACGGCGTCGATCCGTGTCGAACGGACGGTCACGGTCGACTCGGCGACGTAGCGCTGGAGCCGCCCGGTCTGATCCATGATCCCCTGGGCCTGGCGGTCGGTGACCCGGGCCTGAGAAGCACTGATCTCGTCGCCGGAGAAGTCGCCGGCCAGGAATGCGCGAATCTTGGCGGCGCTCTCCTCGGTACGCCTCTGAAGGGTCGCCAGGTCGTCGGCGGTCACGGCGTAGGTGATGGGCCATACGACCAGGTTTGCCGGAACCTCACGTTCGGCGAGCCCGCGCACGGTGACGTAGCGGTCCCTGGCTCGCGCCTCGAGAAGCCCGTGCCCCACGAAGTAGCCGCCGACCGCGATCCCGATCGCCACCAGCAGGCCCGCTGCCACGAGGGTGCCGTTGCCGTTGCCGCCTTCGCTCATCACGCACCTCCAAGATTCCCCGGCCTTCGCTTCGGACTGATTATCGCAGACCGGCTCGTGGACGAGTGTCTGAGATGTGGTCTCTGAACTATGTGCCGGGATTTCGACACCAAATGGCGAGGCGCGTGACCGGCGGCATCCACCCGGAGGCACCAGTCGCGCTGGAGGACGCGTCATTCGTTCTCGCTCGTCACGTCGACGACCGGCTCGTCGGCGGTGGCGTCGATGGTGACGACCATCGGGCGGCAACAGACCTCGCAGTCCTCGACATACTGCTGGTGAGGAAGAGTGGTGTCGATGAGCAGCTCGACCGACTCGCCGCAGTACGGACACAGCACGGAGACCGTCTCACTCGCGATCACGACAACTCCCTTCGGGCCCCTCGACATCGAGACCCTTCCTATAAGGTAGTGCCTCGATCACCGATCCGCGAGAGCGAACCGTCGCGGTGGTCGGGAGAAGCTCACGACGTCGGTGAGTCGGCGATCTGGCACCGGCCGTTCGATATCGAGAGACGATTCGGGTTCGGCTCCGCATGAAGCTGCCGGTATTCGCCCACCAATCCTCCCGGCTCACGCGCGAGGAAACGAGCCGGGCAGGGCCTCTGTTCTACCACTTCATCACCGTGATCAATCCTGCCCTGGGGGCCGTGATTGCCGCCGTCGTGGTGGCTCTGTCGAGAGCACACGGAGACAGCGATCTCATCATCATCCGGCCGACGCGATATGCGAGAATGCCGGCCATGCGAACATTGGCAAGGTCCTGCTCTGCACTGCTCGTCCTGTCCGCCGCGGCCGGCGTCTTCTCCCATGACGCCAACTTGGAATCAGTGATCGATACCTCCCCTCTCCACGCATCCAGCTTCCAGGTCCGCGGCTCGGCCGACGCTCCCCTGAACGTGGACATCGGCTGGGCAGCTGGTATCGGTGAGGAGGCGGAGGTCTCGGCCGACCAACCGTTCCGAATCCGCTTCGAGGTAGAGGCGCCTGCGGGTACCGAGGACGCCCTGCCGACAAGATTCACCTTGCAGGTCCGGCGCAACGGCGGCGAGTGGCAGACGCTGCAGCTGCGGGACTTCCCCTACCCCGACGAGATCTCGACCCCTCGGGTCAGCCTGGTGCGGGTGGATGAATGGGAAACCGGGCTGCCCACCGCAGACCTGCTCGCCGCCTCGACGCTCCCTTTCTCGCCTGGCGAGGGGGTTTCAGATATCCTCCGCACCGACGGCGAAGATGAGGTGCTGGAGGGCGACAATGCGGCCGCCACGTGGCCCCGTTTTGATGCGCCAGCTGTCGCTCCAGTGCACGGCGAGTGGGAATGGCCGGTGGTGATCCGCCGTTGGGCCGACGGCGCGGTGACCAACCAGGACGGCGACACCTTCGACTTCCGGATGCTGGACGGCACCGGGCGTCCGGTGGACGGTGCCGGGCCGGTCCGCGTCATCCTCCGCATCCCGAGCGGACTCCTCGGAGGCACCTACGTGGAGACGCCGGGGGTGCTGGGGCCGTGGCAGCGAGCGGACGGCACGCTGTATTTCCCGATGGAGCCTGCGGAGACCTTCAATGTCCTGATGATGGTGGCGTCGGCGGATCACGGAGCGAGCTGGCTCGAGGTCGACGGAGCGAACCGGCCCGCGACCGACGACCTGGAGGGCTTCGCCACTACCTTTCACGACGGCGTGATCTTCCTCCTCCATCAGATTTCCGAGGCCACCTATCTGCACGCCTTCGACACCAGGGCAACGCCGACCGAAAACGCCGATACCCCCGCGGGCCGGTGGGTGATCCGCGACGATCTCGTCTCCGAGCACACGGAGCCCCTCACCCAGGTGGCGGCGGTGGCGGCCCGCAGCGACGGCAGCCTCGTGGCCGTGTACGGTAATGCGCTCGGGCTCCTGCACCGGGTGCGGAGCAAGGACGGGAGCTGGGGGTCGGAAGGCCGGGTGGAGGTTGCGAACGGCGGACTGGCCAGCGGGGTCATGGCCGTCAGCGCAGCGGGCGGCGTGGTCCACATCGCCTACACCGTGACCTCCGCCGACGGGAGAACACGCTCGGTGTGGCACCGCACATTGAGCCCTACGGGGAGCTTTACCGATGCCACCGCTCTGGGCGACGGCGTCGGGACCGCCGAGGACGAGATCGGCGCCCTGCTGCCCCTGGGATGGGAGGCCGCCTCGAACACGGTGATAGCGGCCTGGCGACGCGCCGACGGCACGCTGTGGGAGCGGCGCATCGGCGGCGACGGCAGCGTCGGCGCGCCGGTCCGGATCACGTCACGGCCGGTGGTGCAGAGCGGCGCCGACTCCGAGCAGGTGGGAGCGGACCTGGTGGTGCACGACGGCGTGGTGCACGTGGTATTCATTGACGAGGCAACCCGGGATCTGTGGTACACCTCGAGCCCCGAACCCGGGACCTGGTCGACCGCCCGCCCGGTGGTGGAGGAAGTCGATGCCCAGTGGGTCCGAGGGCGGGTCGTTCTGCGAGCCTCCGGTGCAGCGGCCTACGCCCTGGTCTACGACGCCGGTTCCGACGGCGGCTCCGGCATGAACCGATACCAGGCGATCACCCTGCGCGGCAACGGCGGCTGAGCGATCAGTGGGAGCGCGCTTCGTCGGTGCCGCTCTTTTCGGTCGTACCCGCCAGCGTCCCCACCATCTCCGGCAGCCGGGACCGTGCGCTCCGGATCCGCGGCGCGGTGCGATCTGGTCCCGGTGGCGGACCTGCCGTGCTTAACGAGACGCGTTGCCGAGCATTCCCAGGATGTCGTCGAGGGGGTTGCCGTCGCCGTCCATGTCGAGCATCGAGGCGAGACCCGGCAGGCCGGCCCCGGATGCCGACGCGCCCGAGCGGCTCTGCCCTCCGAGCAGGCCGCCGAGAAGGCCCACGAGCCCGCCGCCGCCGGAGGGCCGGCGAGCGGTTCCGCCGGATCCCTGCTTCGCCATGAAGCCCGCCACCGCCATCGCGAGCATCGGCAGCATCTTCTTGAGCAGGTCCGTTCCGAGCCCCGTCTGGGAGGACGCGTTGCTGGCGACCGCACGGCTGACGTCCTTCGACCCGAAGATCTGGCCGAGCACGTTATTGCCGCGGCTGACGTCGGTGGGCTGCGGTCCGAGCAGGTCGTCGAGCAGGCCGCTGCCTCCGAGCTGCCCGAGCAGGCTGCCGAGGCCATCGAGGCCGGTCGGCTGCGTCTGCGCCTGCTTCTTGAACCCGCCGAGGATCGCCGGGAGGAGCGCGGCGGCACCGCTCGCCGCTTGGCTCTCGTCAATGCCGAGCTCGCTGGCCATCGACTGGAGGCCGCCCATCTGTTCCAGGATCTGACTGATCTGCATCTTCCTTCTCCCTCGTCTTCGTTATTGTCGAACCCACTCGATTCCAGCGGTCACACGGGCCATTTCACCGACCGGCCGGCGCCAGCCGGCTTGCGGGCAGCGGGCTTTCGGTTGAGAACTCGGGCAAGCCTACCATGCAGTGGCCCTCATGAGTGCACCATCGGAGGCTCCGTACTTCACGATAAAACTTTCTTAATGCCCAGCTCCGCTGCGGTATTCCGGTGCCGCAGCGGTGTATGGTCCTGCTCGCGCGCTCGCCTCGACGCGAGAGCGAGACTACTGCTGATCGACGGTCCGCGGTCGAAACCGCTCTGCCTCGTCGGGCCGGCCCCACCGCTCGTACAGCGTGACCAGCCAGACTGCGGCGTCGAGGGTGCGAGGGCCGTCTGGACCCTCGACCGCGAGAAAGATCTCGTAAGCCGAGAGCACCAGCGGCTCGGCTTCAGCGAACCGACCCCGCTCGGCCAGGAGATTTCCGAGCGGCAGCCGGTACGCCGCGCGCCCGGCGCTATTCTCCGGGAACGCCTGGTCGGCGATGGCGACCGCGGTGCGCAGCTCGGCCTCGGCCTCGTCGAGCCTTCCCTGTCCCCACAGCACGTGGGCGAGGCTCCAGTGGCCAGACGCAAGGTCCGGGTGGTCGGGGCCGTACGCCCGTTCCATGCCGGCGATGGCCTTTCGCAGGTAGATTTCGGCCTCCTCGGGCCGACCCGCCGCGTTGCAGACCATGCCCATGTTGTTGAGGGTGCGGGCGACATCCGGGCTGTCGTCACCGAGGACCTCTCGGCGCATCGACATCACCTCGTCCAGCAGCTCGAGAGTCCGATCGAACTCGCGCTTCCGGTAGTAGACATTGCCGAGGTTCTCGAGAGCCCTGGCGAGCTCGGGATGCTGGTCACCGCCGGCCCTCCTGCTGATGTCGACCGCTTCCTGAAGCACCGGCAGTGCCTCGTCATGGCGGCCCTGAAGCAGGATCAGGACGCCGAGATTGTTGACCGAAGAGGCGGTGTCCATGGTGTCGGAGTCGCTCATCGCACGTCGAATCTCGAGGGCGGTGCGGGCCACGTTCTCAGCGGCGGCGTAGTCGCGCTGCGACAGCTGGATGAAGGTCGCCAGGTTCTCGTAGCACGCCGCCACCTGAAGCGACCGCTCGCCGTGGACCTCGATGTTCATCGCGAGCGCCTCATCGAGCACCGGCCCCGCGTCGTCGAATCGCCCGGCGTCGGTCAGGATCCGGCCGAGATCCTCGAGGGAGCCGGCGACCTCCGGGCTCGGCTCGCCGTAAACGCTGCGCTGGCGATCGACCAGCTGGCGGCCCAGATCGACAGCTTCGTCGTAGCGGGAGTCGCGCCAAGCGAGCTCAGCCAGCGCCGACAGCGTGTTGATTGTCTCGGGGTCGTCGTCGCCGAGCCGCCCGGAGCGCGTCGCCTCCGCCGCCTCGAGCAGCGGGCGAGCTTGATCGTAACGCCCGAGATTCTTGTATGCAGTGCCGATGGTGTGGCGGATCTCAGCCTCGACCAGAGGCTGTTCAACAAATGACGTCGCGATCCTCTCGCTGGCGTCATCGAGAGCCTCGGCGACCGACACGTCGTAGCCCGCGCCCCAGGGGTTGGCAGCGCTCAGGGTTTCGCTCATGAACCGGCTGACCGCCAGCGCCTTTGCAGCTTCAGCCTCTGCGCGGTCGCGCTGTCGTGCGACGGCCCTCCCCTGCACGCTCGCGGTGACCGCGAACGCGACTATCAGGAGCAGCACCGTAGCGGCGAAGGCCGCACCCAACCGGTTGCGTTGGACCATCTTGGTGAGCTGGTACACCGCGCTCGGGCTGCGCGCGAGGATCGGCTGCGAGCCGAGGAAGCGGTCGACGTCGTCGCCCAGCTCGCCGGCGCTGCCGTAGCGGCGGTCGGGCTCCTTTTCGAGGCTCTTGGCGACGATCGTCTCCAGGTCACGGTCTGGGCGATGCACACCGCTCCAGCTGTCGCGCAGCGGCCTCGGAGGCTCGTCGCAGATCACCCGGACCGCGTCCACCAGCGCCGCCCTCGACACGTCATAGGGCCGTTGATTGGTGAGCAGCTCGTAGAGAATGACGCCGAGGGCGTAGACGTCGGTGCGGACGTCAATGGCCTCGACGTCGCCCCGCACCTGCTCAGGGCTCATGTAGGGCAGGGTGCCCTTGATGACGCCGATCTCGGACACCAGAGTGGCGGCGATATCCGCGTCGGTGATCCGCGCGAGGCCGAAGTCGAGGATCTTGACCGACGGCAGCGAACGGCTCGCGGTGCCGGCCGTGGCCGACTCAACCTCGTCGACGACGATGATGTTCGACGGTTTGAGGTCGCGGTGGATCACGCCACGTTGGTGGGCGTAGTGGACCGCGTCGCAGATCGTCGTGAAGAGGCGTAGCCGGAGCTCGAGCTCGGCATCGCCGAACCGGACCGAGCGCTGCGCGAGCCAGTCGTCGAGGGTGAGTCCACGCACCAGCTCCATCGCGAAGTAATCGTGGCCGTCATCGGTGTGGCCCGACTCGTAGATCGCGGCGATGTTGGGGTGCTTGAGCCGCGCGAGAGTCTCGGCCTCGCGACGGAACATCCGGATGTGGAGCGGATCGACCACGTGGTCACGGCGCATCACCTTGAGCGCCACTCGCCGGCGGGGCTGGTCCTGCTCGGCCTCCCAGACCACGCCCATACCCCCCTGTCCGAGCTTGGAAAGAATTCGGAAGCGACCGATCGCGGTGGGATGTTCCGGTCCGCCGACCGCGCCGGCACCGGAGTCGCCGGGCACGGTCTCGTCGCGTTCGGTGGAAGTCGCCGACGACACGGTCTCGTCGTCGTCCTCGATCGGTCGTCTGGTATCGTCATTCATGGCCACGCCTTTCGCTCGCGATCGGCGCACTCTACTAGAGAAGAGATCTCATATTCAACCGATGCGAAGTCCGGAAACTACGCCGGGATGACAGCCGCGTGCCGGCTCGACTGCCAGCCCGCGACGATTCCCGGGTGCAGGGACTCGTGGCGGATCAGGCAGGTCTCCGTGGCCTCACTGATCGGTGGCTGGTGCTCAGCAGCAGCGGCATGAAGAGCGAGGAGGCAGGCGACGAGGACCGAGGCGATCGGAACGCCTCTCCTGAAGAGCTCCTCAGGTGCCACGTTCACCATTGCACCATTGCGGCAGGTACCGTATTGGTCGCGCTCAGCTGCTTCCAGCTGTATCGTAGTAGTGCGCCGCCGCGCGAACTCCCGATCGAAGCCACAATGGTGCAATGGTGAACGTGGCACCTGCCATGGCACCTGCCATAGAACCTGCCACACCTCCCCGGGGCAACGCCAGCGGCATCGAACACCGTGCTCACTGCCCCTGTCCGAGCGAGAAGGCCGGCCGGCCGTCGAAGGCGTAGAGATGCTCGGTCTTGATGAAATCGAGGCCGGCTCCCTCCAGGCGGGCCAACAGGTCAATGATGTCTCGGTGGCTGACGGGGTCGGTCGCCCCCTCGGGCTGAAAGCGGCACCGCCAGTGGTCGGTGAGAAAGGTCTCCGGCAGGCCCTCGGGCCACACCTTAACGCCCCGGTTAGTGATCATCTGCAACCGCATCGACTCCGCGGCCACCATCTGCAGCCGCTGCGCGAGCTCGTCGGGGGACCCGGGACGCCAGTGGACGAAGACGTCGATGCCGAGCAGCGTCTTGGCGGCCGGATCGAGCCGTTTCGGCTCGATCCTCGGCATCGGCTCGTCGGCATACACCATCGGCTTGAGCCGCTGCGGGCCGCTACCGAGGCGCTCGATGACGGCCCGCGCGAAGCCCTCGGTGCCCACCCGGCGGCGGCTGGCGCCCTGGCGGTAGATGTCCGCAGTGTGGATGCCGTCCTCGATTCCACGCAGCCAGGCGTTATGGACGGTGGTCGCCACCTCGCCCTGGCCGATGTGGGCGAGCATCTTGGCCGCGCTCAGAATCAGCCCACTCGGGTTGGCGATGCCCTGCCCGGCGATGTCCGGCGCCGAGCCGTGGATCGCCTCGAACATGGCGAAGTCGTTGCCGATGTTCGCCGACGGTGCGAGACCCACCGAGCCGCTGATTTCGGCCGCGATGTCCGACAGGATGTCGCCGTAGAGGTTCGGGGTCACGATGACGTCGAAGCGCTCCGGCGCGTTGGCGAGCCGCCCCATTCCAATGTCGACGATCATGTGGTCGGACCCGAGCTCGGGGTAGTCCGCCGCCACCTCCTCGAACACGCGCCTGAAGAGCCCGTCGGTGAGCTTCATGATGTTGTCCTTGACGAGGCATGTCACCTTGCGGCGGCCGCGGCGAGCGGCGTATTCGAAGGCAAAGCGCGCGATCTTCTCGCACCCGGGCCGCGTGATCAGCTTGAGGCACTGAACCACGTCGTCGGTCTGCTGGTGCTCGATGCCGGCGTAGAGATCCTCCTCATTCTCACGCACGATGACCACGTCAAGGTGCGGGTGCCGGACCGGAATGAACGGATCGTACGCGACGCAGGGCCGAACGTTGGCGAACAGCCCGAGGCTCTTCCGCAGCGTGACATTGACGCTCTTGACACCTCTCCCCTGCGTCGTGGTGACCGGCCCCTTGAGCAGCACCCGGGTGGCGAGCAGCGTCTGCCACCCGTCTGAATCGATGCCCGAGCTGTGGCCACGCCGATAGACGGCCTCGCCGATCTCGATCGGGCACGGCTCAATGCGCGCCCCGGCCGCCGCAATTACCTCGAGGGTCGCATCCATGATCTCCGGCCCGATCCCGTCGCCCGGGGCCAGGGCCACCGGGGTGGGACTGCCAGAAGCCGCCGTACGTTCGCGCCTTGTATCACCTTCTCCCATCGCAGGATTCTGCATTCTGTACCGTCCTCTCCTCGCCATTCGATTCAGCACCCACAAACCTATCGAGCGCCGGCCTATTTCATACTTTCGGCGCACGACGGCACCTGTCGCCACGAAGAGATTCGCATCGTGAAGGCGGCCACGAAAGGCGGCGTCCGGCGTCCACTCGGAGTAGGGCACGATCTCGTACGGTTCGACCGTCCCGGCCAGCCGCGCCTCGACGTCGGCTGGATCGTAGAGCAGGACCATCGCGGTGTACGGGTAGCCGTGGTAGCCCTTCGACGCACGGCAGAGATCGCCGCACCCCGCCGCCTCGCCATAGCAGGTGGAGCCTGACTTGACCCCGGCGATCAGGATCGCATCACTGCCGCCGGCCCGAACCCAGTCGGCGCCCAACCACGAGTCGGCGGACTGGTAGCCAGGGAAGTCGCAGCCGTCCTCGTACGGGCAACCCGGGTAGATCTCCCGGTACCAGAGCAGGTCGAAGGCGTGAGAAGGGTCGTCCGGATCGAAGGCAAACAGCGTCGGGCCCTGGGAACCGCCGTTGGCGCCGGCCTCGCGGGAGAACCCGGTCACCATGGTGCGCGAGCCGAGGTCAACGGCGGCCACCCAGTCGAGCGGCAGAGTGAAGAGGTAGGCGCCGAGCTTGTTGGGATGGAAGGGATCGGATCGTGGACCGATCTCCTCAATGATCGCGGATGGCCGGCGAAAGTACACAGGGCCGTAGTCGCCGGTGACGTTGTACCAGTCGCGGCAGGTGGAGGCGACCTCGGTACCGATGCCCTCGACGCCCGAGATGTCGGTCGAATCACCAGGGCAACCGCCGGTGACCAGCGGACCCTCCAGGGTGGCCGCCTGTGGCAGATCGTCGAAGACCCCAGAGACGAGGGGCTCCGGAATCGCGATCCGGCGCACCGCGTAGTGGTAGACGTGATCAGTCACCCAGAGGCTTCCAGCCGCCGCCGAACCGAGATCGGTGAGATTGTAGGCGCACGCCTCGCTCTCACATTCGAGCCTGAACGCGCCCAGATACTCGAAATCGGAGCCCGTGAGACGGGAATCCTGCGCCTCGACTACGCCCGCAACAACCAACAGGGCCACCACCGCGACGGATATCCGCAGGGCGGACACAAAACGCGGATTCACCGGTCCGTCCGGTCTCGACAGCATCGGCTGACTCCGTCCTCCCATCTCTCAGCATCGGTCGGATCACCGGCGATGGCAATGACCCCGATCACCCGGCCGCTCCGACCCGCGCTGTCCGGAACCCGCCGCACGGCTATCCTCTGAGCATCAGCGTCGCCGAGTACGCCACCGCAGCGATCGCCGAACTGGCAGTGGACAGCGATCGCGGCGCTCAGGGGATTCTCGACCTTCGCGAGGTCTTCCTCCGGCGGCCGGCAGACGATCGCCACCATGTACGGCGCGCCGCCGAAGTCCTTTTTGAGGATGGTGATGTTCTTCCGCTTCGGAGGCGGCAGATCGGGGTCTGCCAGCAACTCGTCGGCCTTGGAGCGGAACATCTCGAGCAGGCGGGCGCGGCCCTGCGATCCGACCACCACGAACTACCACGGCTGAGCGTTGGCGTGTGACGGCGCCCACATGGCCGCCCCGAAGATCGCGTCCGGCGTCTCCTGCGGAACGGCATCCGGCTTAAAACTTCGGACCGTTCTGCGCTGTTTGAGGTGATCGAGGATGTACATTGTTGACTCCTTGTTTTTGGGCGCCAGCTGAGGCTGGATCGTACTTCATCGACATCCCGACATCGTCATTTCCACGAACGTCGCGAGTGCCTCTGTCGGCCAGCCACGAATGAACGCGAAGGGCAAGGTCATCTCGGGTTCCGGCGTGTGCTTCGGCACGACGACCAACGGCAGCGGCCAATCGTACTGGTGGCAGGTCGAGGAGACGGGCACCACCGACTGCGCCGAGCTGTGCGGAACATGGGGCTACTTCGGGGGCTACGGACGTAAAAGGTCTGGACCCGTACGCTCGGCGACAACCCGAATTCGTCGTGCGGCTCAGAGGAACAGCAGCATGCTGCCGCCGACCGCCACCAGTGCGCCGACGGCAGTGGGCCACGCGACTGATTCCTTGAAGACCATCACCGAGACGGGAATGATCAGCACCGGCGCAAGCGCCATCAACGTCGCGGCGACGCCAGCCTCAGTGTACTTGACCGCGACCAATGACAGCGACACGCCCAGGAATGGCCCGAACACGGCACCGATCCCGGTGAAGGCCATCGCACACCGGTCCGCCAAACCATCGCGGACGCGCGGCCACCAGCCGGTGAGGGTGAAGACGACGGCAAAGCCAGCTGTTCCCGCGAGAACGCGGATGTGAGTCGCGGCGAACGCGTCATAGCTTCCCATGCCGTACTTTGAGAGCACCAGGCCCACTGCCTGGCCGGCGGCTCCCGCCAACCCGAGCAGGATGCCGCCTATCGGCAGCCGACGGAGCCGCCCCTCTGCGTCCGCGCGGCGCTCCGAAACCACCGTCGACACCCCGGCGATGACCAGCGCCATGCCGAGCGCCTCGCGCGGCGTCAGCACCTCGCCCATCACCAGGTAACCAAGCAGGGCCGTGATGACCGGAACCATCGTCATCAGCAGCATCGACACCCGCGCGCCCACCACCACGAAGGCGCGGAACAGGCAGAGGTCACCGACGGTGAAGCCCACCAGCCCGGACAGCGCCAGCCACCCCCAGGCGTGCGCGGAGGCGTCGGTCGGTAACGGCAGCACACGCGTCACCCAGGTGAAGGCGCCGAGCAGGAAGACGGCCATGACGAGGCGAATCAGGTTCACGGACAGCGAGCCGATGCGGCGGCCGGCCGCCTCGAACGCGAGGCTGGTGGCGGTCCAGCAGAAGGCGGTGCCGAGGGCCGCCAGCTCACCGGCGTGAGAAAAGGGAGTCTCCATGGCCGGCCGATTCTACGGCAGCCCGTGGGCGAGCCAGGATATATTCGCCAACGACCCTCTGGAGGCACCGACATGCGACACGCGATTCTGGTTGGCGTCGCCGTGCTCGGCTCGGTCGACGTCTCGCTCGCGGCCGGGCCGATCGCCGCACCAACGCTCAAGTGGCAGCGGGGCGGGTGCACCTCGTGGTGCGAGACCGGATGGTACTCGTCGCCCGCGATTGTCGACGTGGACGGCGACGGCATCGGCGAGGTGGTGGCTTCCGGCCGCTCGATCGTCGCCCTCGAGGGATCGGACGGCAGCCTGATCTGGCGCGCGAAGTCGGGCCACGACGCCACCGAGACCGGCGTCGACAACGTCGGCCGCACCTGGCCCGGGATCGCTGTCGCCGACATCGACGGCGACGGGGCGCTCGAGATCGTCACCGCGCACGGCGGCGGGTGGGTCTCGGCGTACGGGCTCGATGGTGTCTTCGAGCCGGGGTGGCCGGTGCGGCCGGTGGGCTCCGAAATTCGCAGCCTGTCCCTGGGCGACCTCGACCGCGACGGCAGCTTCGAGATCCTGGTCGGTGCGGCGCGCGGCTCGACCGTGAACGCCTGGGTGCTCGAGCACACCGGCGCCGTGCGGCCCAGCTGGCCGCAGGTGGACGCAGGAGGCGGAGGCTACTCCGCGGGCATCTACGGCGCCACAACCGCCATCGCCGATCTCGACGGCGATGCGCAGCACGAGGTGCTGGTGCCTTCCGACGTCCACTACGCCTGCGCCTACGAGCCGGACGGCAGCCACCTCCCGGCGGCGACACTGTTCGGGGCCAGGAACTGGGGTGAGGTGGGTCTGTGGGTGGATCGGGTGCCCGAGGAGCGGGGTTGGGGCGCCTGCGACGGCACCCCCGCCGAGAGCTGGCGCACCAACATGGCGGAGGGCCCGGCGACGGTCGCCGACCTCGACGGCGACCACACCACCGAGGTCGTGCTCACCAGCCGCACCTACGACTGCAACGGCGGCGAAACCACGCTCTTCACCGGCGTCTACATCCTCCGCCACGACCGCACCCGCTGGAGCGGCGCAGCCGGCGACTGGAGCAGCGTGCCCGTCGACACCGGCGCGCCGCTGTCACTGGATTACAACGTGATCGAGTCGGCGCAGCCGGCGGCCGCAGTCACCGACCTCGACGGCGACGGTGACCTCGAGATCCTCTACTCGGACTTTTCGGGGCGCGTCCACGCTTTCTGGCTCGACGGGACCGAGCACGGCTCGTGGCCGCTGTCGGTGTACGACGCTTCCGAAGGATTTTTCCGCTTCGCCTCTGAGCCGGCGACCACCGACCTCGACGGCGACGGCGACTCGGAGATCGTCCTCGCCACCTGGACGCAGAAGGGATCGGGCGCGGCGGGCACGCTGCTCGTGGTCGACGGCGACGGCACGGTGCTGCACACGGTGCCGATTCCCATGGGCCCCAGCTCGCTGAACTGGGGCGGTGCGCTGGCCGCGCCGACCCTCGGCGACATCGATGGCGATGGCGACCTCGAGGTGGTGCTGCAAACCGCCACCGCGGGCGTCGTCGCCTATGACCTGCCGAGCAGCGCGGGCGCACGCCTCGGATGGCGTACCGGACGCGGCTCGTTCCTGCGGGCCGGAACACCCTTCTGGTCGATCTTCGCCGACGGCTTCGAGCAAGGCACCATCGGGGCGTGGACCAACTCGGCCGGCGAGTGATTGCCGACCGCGATCGGCATCACGGCGGTGGCGGGCGACGGTGGCGGTGGCGATGGCGGTTGACGGTGACGGTGACGGTGACGGTGACGGTGGCGGTGGCGGTTGACGGTGACGGTGGCGGTGGCGGTGGCGGTCGGCGGTGGCGGGCTGCAGTGGCGGTGGGCGATGGCGGCTTTCGGCCGCGGATCGCGAGAACCGGTCCAGGCTTGCTGACGCGAACCACGGTCGCTGACCCGGAGGCGGGAAGTCGGGATCGGGATCGGAGCGGAAAGCACGAGACGAGAGTGCCGTTCAATTCGCCGTGGCAGGCTGCCCGCACCACCAAGGTCCCGACCAATCAGGTCCGAGGATCCGTTGCAGGCATCGCCAGCGAGAGCAGAATGAAGACCGCCGTCGAGACCGCGATGCCGAAGACATTGCCGTCGAGCCCCAGCGGCAGCTCGCCCCCCATCAACTCGAGAGCGACGGTGGTGCCGCCGCCCAGCAGCATGGCCCCCATGGCGCCGGCCGGGCTCGACCGCCGCCAGAACAGGGCTCCGATGATGGGCACCAGCAGTCCGGAGACCATAAAGGCGTAGGAGTAGAGCATGAGGTCGAGGACGTTGGTCATGGAGGCTGCGATCAGGAGTGCAAAGATCCCGAGCCCGAGGGTCGCGAGCTGGGACATCCGCAGGAAGCGTTTGCCGCGAGCCTCGATCTTCCGCAGCCGGCCGATGATGTCCGACACGAGATTTCCAGAGCACGCCATCAGGCAGCTGTCGGCGGTGGAGAGGATGGCCGAGAAATAGGCCGACATCATGAGGCCCATCAGTCCGACCGGCAGCACCGTCCGCAGCAGCATGGGCAGCCCGGTCTCGGGGTCGGTGGCCGAGATGTTGGCAGGGCCCAGATAGTCGAACATCCCCTGGTCGGCTGCGACCCTGGCGAGCAGGCCCAGGGAGACGCCCATCATCGCCATCACCGGCCACTCGAGAACGCCGGCCACGAACCACGCCCGCTTGGCGGTCTGCTCGTCGCGGCATGCGTAGATCCGCTGGTAGAGCGTCATCGCGACGAACCAGATCGGGATGATGGTGACGCCCCAGTTGACGAGGTGCTGCCAGCTGAGATTGGTCAGCGTCAGCATCTCGGGCGCCAGCACCTCGCGGATCCTCTCCCAGCCGCCGACGGCGTGAAAAGACACGGGCAGACCGATGAAGACGAGGCCGAAGATCAGGATCGCCCATTGTACCGAGTCGGTGTAGATCACCGCCTTGATCCCGCCCATCACGGTGTAGAGGATCGCGATCATGCCCATGATGACGAGCGCGGTGTTGAGGCTCAGGCCCTGGAAGGAACCGCTGGCGAGCTTGGCGCCGGCCAGGATCTGCGAGCTGGTGAAACCAACGTAGCCGATCGCCGAGATCACGCCCGCTACCAGCGCCACCCGCCGCGAGTAGAAATGCTCGAAGACGTCCGGAAAGGTCAGCGCAGTGTCGAAGACCGGGTTGCGCTTGACCTTGGGGATCAGCAGCACGGCGCTCAGCCACGCGCCGACGAGACCTGTGAACAGCATCCACGAGCCCGACAACCCCATCGCGAACCCGAGCCCGCCGAGTCCGATCGAGAAGCCCCCGCCGACGTCGGTCGCCACCACGGACATGCCGACGTGGAGGCTGCCCATCCCCCGTCCACCGACGTAGTAGTCGTCCGCGCCCTGGTTGCGGCGCAGGAAGTAGAAGCCGATGCCGAGCATGACGACCATGTAGAGCAGGAAGATGGAAAGATCGATGAGGTGCATCGTCGCCTACGGTACAGGAGAACCGGAAAAGGTGCAGGACACCCCGATTCGCGCAGCGAATCGGGGTTCTAGGAGCTTGCACCGAATAGACCCTCGGCAGAAACCCTACCGATAGACCCTTGCTCTCGTCGAGGGTCTATTCGGTGCAAGCTCCTAGCGTGTCAACGCCGGCACCTTCCGGTGACCGGTTGCGCTCTCATAGGCATACGCGATCTCGACCAACGTCGGCTCCGACAGCGCCGTGCCGAAGAACGACAGCCCCACCGGCAGGCCGTGGACGAATCCCATTGGCACCGTGATGATGGGGTATCCGGCGCGGGCCGGGTAGCTGGAGCTGGAACCGATGAAGTGGTCGCCGTTGACGAGATCGGTCTTCCAGGCCGGACCGCCGGTGGGCGCGATCAGGGCGTCGAGGTCGTGCTCCTCGAGCAGGGAGTCGATCCCCCGGCGAGAGATGCCACGGACCTTCTTCAATGCCTCCAGGTACGTATCCTCCGTGAGCGGCCCCTTGGCCTGCGACTCGAGGAAGACCTCCTGGCCGAACCAAGGCATCTCACGGTCCCCGTTGGCTTCATTGAAGGCGATCAGCTCTTCCAGGGTGGTTGCCGGGAGGTCCTCAACCGTCGGCAGGTCGGCGAGGTAGGCGTTGAGGTCGTGCTTGAACTCGTACAGCAGCACGTCGTAGGCCGCCCGTCCGAGGCCCTCAGCACCCTCGAACTCGAGGCCGTCGACCACTGCCGCCCCGGCCGCCTCGAGGTCGGCGGTCGCCTGCTCGAGGAGCGCGTCGACCTCGCCGTGGAAGCCGGACTGGGAGCGCACGATACCGATCCGTTTGCCCGCGAGGCCGTCCCTGCGGAGGTGCTCAACGAGCCTCCAGCCCGTCGCCTCACCAGAGATCTCGGTCGCCGGGTCGTCCTCGTCACGGCCGATCATGGCCTGCAGCAGCACGGCCGCGTCAGCCACCGATCGCGCCAGTGGGCCGGCGGTGTCCTGACTGTGCGAGATCGGCACGATGCCCGATCGGCTCACCAGCCCGACCGTCGGCTTGAAGCCGACCACGCCGTTGGCTGTCGCCGGGCATACGATCGAGCCGTTGGTCTCGGTGCCGACCGTCACCGCGGCAAAACCCATCGCCGCCGCGGCAGCCGAACCGGAGCTCGAGCCGCAGGGGTTGCGGGTCAGGTCGTGGGGATTGTTGGTCTGGCCGCCGATCCCGCTCCAGCCGCTCGACGAGCGCTCCGAGCGGAAGTTGGCCCACTCACTCAGGTTGGTCTTGCCGAGGATCACCACACCAGCCTCGCGCAGCAGGGCGACGAAGAAGGCGTCGCGCCCGGTCACGTTGTCCGAGAGCGCCAGCGACCCGGCCGTGGTCGGCATCGGGTCACGCGATTCGATGTTGTCCTTGAGCAGGACCGGGATGCCGTGGAGCGGCCCCCGCACTTCCCCCCGCCGGTACTCCTCGTCGAGCGCCCGCGCCTGATCGATCGCGTCCGGGTTGACGGCGATCACCGCGTTGACCGCACCGTCGAAGGCCTCGATCCGCTCCAGGTAGGCACGGGTGATCGACTCGGCGCTCGCTTCGCCCCACGCCATCATCGCCTGCAGCTCGGCGATGCTCGAATCGCCGGCCCGCGGGCTCTCCGCGGGCCAGGCTGCAGATGCGGCCGCCACCGCGAACGTCAATACGATCAATGTCCGGGTAGCATGTCGCGAGGTCCGCATACAGCCCTCCACCAAAAAAATCTATTCTCGAGGATACACGGTGGGAGGGCCGTCTGACGAGGCTCGGGGCACCGGCACCCCCCGCCCCACGGACGGTCCTTCCTGTCAGGCCGAGCATGCAGAACGGTCAGTGGCGCCGGACCCAGACCGTCCAGCCCCCACCTTCCTCGCCGCGGGCGTAGACCGCGTGGCCCTTGCCCCGCAAGCTGTCGATCAACGGCGCCGGGTGGAAGGGGGCCGACAGCACCAGAACCTCGCCGGGCTGCATCCCGGCAAGAGCAGAGAAGGCGCGAGCGATCGGCGTCTCGCCGCCGGCGAGCAGGGCGCCTCCGTCGATCGTCGCCTCGGCCTCGGAATCGACCCAGGGCGGAGCGTCGTCGGACTCACCCTCCCCGCCTTCAGCGACCTCGTTCCCACCCGCGACGCCCAGCGCCCGGCGCAGCTCGAGCACGAGATCGCGAGCTGGAACGCCCGCGACCTTAGCGGCCTGTTCGAGGGTCGCCACCTTCGCCACCGTCCGCCGCAGCACCGGGTTCTTCAGCGCCTTGAACTCGGGCGCCATCCCGACCAGGACCTCCTCGGCCTCCGGCCGCGCGTCCAGCAGGGCTCCGACGCGGGTGTCGGGCTCGATGACGAGATCGCTCATGCGCTCGCCTCGGAGGCCGGCGCCTCGGCCAGCAGCCGGCGTTCGCCCTCGAGCGTGCGCAGCGGCGTGATGTCCTGGGTCATCTCGAGCGTGCCGAGGTACTCGCCGTCCGGATCGCGAACCGGAAAGTACCGGATGTGGACGAACCTCTCCCCCATCTGGATCCAGAACTCGGCCACGTCGCGAGAGCCGGACTTGAGCTCCTCCACGACACGTTCGACGATGTGGACGCTCTTCGGCGGGTGGCAGTCCTCCACGCGGCGGCCGATGATGGCGCGGTTGCGCTCGAAGACGCGATCCGCTCCCTCGCTGAAGAAGGCCACGCGGTCTTCGCTGTCGACGAAGGTGAGGTCCAACGGAAGGGTGTTGAGCAGCGCGGTCAGCTGTCGCAGGCTGAGGTGGCCCGACGGCATGGTGATGGCGTCATCGGCCGGGACCTCGACCGGTCTCTCCGGCAGCTGCGGGAGCACCGGCATCCACATCCCCGCTGGCTTCACGAGCCCCTCGCCGAACTCATCCCACTGCGATCGAACGGCCTCCCAATCCTGGACCGCGAGGTGCTCGAGGGCCATCGGCCAGAGGATGCGGTCCTCCTTGTCGGTCATGCCTACCACCTGAGCCAGCATCGGTTCGATCACCGTCTCCACGGCGAGACCGAGTTCCGACCCGCCGAGCTCGCCGACGTTTTCCAGCACCTCGCCGACATCCGCGATCTTGTCGCGGATGTCGTCATGGACGCCCCACATGACCTTCGGCGGCCCCATGATTCCGGCCTTCTCGAGATACGGGAACACCAGATACTCCTTCCGGCGGTAGTGCCCCTCGACGCCCCCAAGCTGTTCGTGGGCGACCCGCCAATCCGCGACAGCCGCATCGACCCCGCTCGACGCCGCGCGTTCTACGGCGCCGCGGTAGCGATCGACGATCTCGCGGATCCTCTCGTTCTCGCGGCGGAAGGTGTGGACCGGGTGGCCGACCGGCAGCTCGCTCGGGCCGTGCGGCGCCGCCCCTCCGAGGACCGCGGCGTGGACGTCGCACATGCGCTGGATCTCCTCCTGCGGCATGCCGTCGGCCATCAGCGAGTTCTCCATCGCCGCGATCTCCGACGGGCCGACCTCGGCGAGCAGCTCGCCGAACTGATCTTTGACGCTGTCGGGATCGGCGCCGTCGTGCAACTTCGTGATGATTTGCTTGAGGGTTTCGATCCGATGACGACTGTTGTCGATGAGCTCGCTCATGTTGCCTCCTCCACCGATCATGAACCTCGGCAGCGGAAGAATCCTTGATCTTCGTCATCTTCCGCAGCATTCAACAGCGCCACCATGACCTCCTCGGGTGATTCCGATATCGGGAAGGTGATCTGTCAGACTGTTGAATGTGCTGGGGTTCAGCCCTTGTCGGGCCAGGGTTCCCAGCCGGGAATGAGGCGCATCTTTGCGCCCAGCGCCTCCATCGCGGCATGGCGGTAGAGGTCCGACAGGGTGGGATAGTTCCAGATCGCCTCCGCGATGTCGATCGCGGTACCGTCGGATCGCAGGTAGGCCTGGGCGGTGTGGATGAGCTCGCTGGCCTGGGCGCCGACGATGTGGGCACCAAGCAGCCGCAGGCTGTCAGTGTCGAAGAGCAGCTTCATCATCCCGCCGGTCTCGCCCATGATCTGGCCGCGTGGATTGAGGGCGTACTGAGCGCGGCCGACGACGAAATCGGCGCCGGCGTGCTCGAGGTCCTCCTCGGTGGCCCCGATGAACGCGACCTCAGGGATCGCGTAGATCGCGAACGGCAGGACCTCCGCGCGGCCGAGGGGTCCCGGCAGGCCCAGCGCGTGCCGGATCGCCTGCCGGCCCTGCTCCATCGAGGTGCTGGCGAGCGCGGGGTAGCCGATGACGTCGCCCGCTGCGTAGATGTTCGGGACCGAGGTCTGGTAGAACTCGTTGACCGCGATCAGGCCGCGGCTGTTGGCCTCGATGCCGACGTTCTCGAGCCCGATGTCCCAGGTGTTGCCGTCGCGGCCGACGCTGTAGAGCAGGACGTCCGCCTCATAGCACGAGCCGTCGGTCGTCCGGCACCGCGCCTCCGGGTTGTCTCCGTAGACCCGTTGGATCGCGCCGTACCGCTTGTCGTGGTGGATCGAGACCCCGAGCTCGGTGAGGTCCTTCTCGAGGGTCCGCACGATCTCGCGGTCGAGGTAGGGCAGCAGCTCGGGGCGGGTGTCGAGGAGCGTCACCTCGAGCCCGAGGGCGGCGAAGATCGAGGCGTACTCGACGCCGATCACACCTCCACCGAGAACGATCATGGACTTCGGCATCCGCGGCAGGGCGAGGATGGTGTCGCTGTCGAAGACCGTCATGGTGTCGAATGGGACGTCCGCGGGCCGGTTGGGCGTGGTGCCGGTCGCAATCAGAAAGTAGTCACCGGTGAACGTCCGGCGGGCCTCTCCCTTCTTGCCCAAGACCTCGACGGTGTGCTCGTCGGTGAACCGTCCGCGACCCTGGTAGACCTCGATCGAGTTGCGGCCAAGGGCCTGGTTCACCAGCTCGAGTTCGCGCTGCACGACCCGTCGCTCGCGGTGCATGAACTCCGAGACCGTGATCTCGTCCGCGATCTCGGTGCGGATGCCCTCGAGCGGCACCCGGGTGTGGTCGTAGACGAAGAGCGCACTCTCACGCAGCGCCTTCGAGGGGATGGTTCCCCAGTTGATCCGGGTGCCGCCCACCACATGCGCCTTCTCGACCACAACTACGCGCCGTCCGGCCCGGGCGGCGAGGATCGCTGCGCGCTCGCCGGCCGGACCGCACCCGATGATCACGACGTCGTAGTGGCTGCTCACAACACCTTGCCCGGAACACCCTATCAGGTATCCCCTGACTCCCGCGGGGCCAACCTCGCGGAAAAGACCCGTATTCCGCTCCCCGAAGCGCCGCCAGACGGCCCGATCGAACTCCCCAACGACCGCCTTGTGAAAAAATACACGACCCTCTTACCCTTTTGTTCGGAGCGAGATAGAACATGATACTCGGTATCACTGCGTTGTGAAAAATTGTGCTAGTCTCGGCTCGTGGAACGGAACTCCCGCACCGGCGACGGAGCAGAAAGTGAAGGGCATCGGCATGTGCATGATTCGTGAGGTCGATCAGATTCTCAGCCATCACGGGAAGGGCTCGGAGAACACCATCGGCATTCTCCAGGACATCCAGAACCATTTCCGATACCTGCCCCTGGAAGCCCTGGACCACGTGTGCAAGAACACCGAGATCAGTCCGAGCCAGATCTACGGCGTGGCCACCTTCTACGCGCAATTCCGGATGGACCCGGTGGGTGAGCACATCATCCGGGTCTGCCACGGCACCGCGTGCCACGTCATCGGCGCCAAGAATCTGACCGAGGCCCTCGAAAAGCACCTCGGTGTCAGGGACAGCGAGACCACCACAGATCAGAAGTACACCTTGGAGTCGGTGGCCTGCCTCGGCTGTTGCAGCCTCGCACCGGTGATCATGATCGACGAAGAGACCCATGGAAACCTCGACCGCTCGAGCGTCGTCGACGTGGTGCAGGAGCACCAGGACACGCACGGCGAGGTCCACTGAGGGCGGGGGGTGAAGAGATGAGCGAAGCGATACCAGCGCAGACCACGAAGCAGGATGGCCCGCCGACCCCGACTCAGCCCGTCAAGGAGATCGTCGTCGGCCTCGGCTCGTGCGGCGTTGCCGCCGGCGCCCGCAAGACCTACGAGCACCTCAAGAACTCCATGGCCGAGCATGACCTCGAGGTCTCGCTCGATTCCACCGGCTGCGTCGGCATGTGCTACCTGGAACCCATCGTCGAGGTTGTGCACGCGGACGGCGAGCGCTACATGTACAAGAAGGTCGACCCAAAAAAGGCCGACCGCATCATCGACAAGCACATCCTCGGCAACCAGCCGATCAAGAGCATGCTTGTCAACCTCGACTCCGAGACCAGCGGTGACGCCGTCTACTATGGCGCTCAGGTCCGGATCGTGCTCCGCAACTGCGGCCGGATCGACCCCGACAACATCGACGACTACATCGCCGCCGGCGGCTACCTGGCGATCAAAGAGGCAATCGCCAACGGCCCCGAGTGGACGATCGAGGAGGTCAAGAAGAGCGGCCTCCGCGGCCGTGGCGGCGCCGGCTTCCCCACCGGGCTCAAATGGGAGTTCGTGCGCAAGGCCGAGGGCGAGCCCAAGTACATCGTCTGCAACGCCGACGAGGGCGACCCGGGCGCTTTCATGGACCGCTCGACGATCGAGAGCGACCCGCACAGCGTGCTCGAGGGAATGCTGGTCTGCGCCTACGCCACCGGAGCCTCCGAGGGCGTGGTCTACTGCCGCGCCGAGTACCCGTTGGCAGTCAAGCGCCTCAACCGCGCCATCGAGCAGGCGAGCGAAAAGGGATTCCTCGACACGCCCCTCGATGACAAGGGCTTCTCGTTCCACGTCAAGGTCAAGGAGGGCGCCGGCGCCTTCGTGTGCGGCGAGGAGACCGCGCTCCTGAACTCGATCATGGGCCAGCGGGGCATGCCGAGGTTCCGTCCACCGTTCCCCGCCCAGTCCGGGCTGTGGGGCAAGCCCACCGACATCAACAATGTCGAGACCTTCGCCAACGTGCCGTGGATCATCACCAACGGCGGCGACGCCTTCGCCGCCTACGGCACCGAAAAGAGCAAGGGCACCAAGGTCTTCGCCCTCGCCGGCCAGATCAAGCGCGGCGGCCTCGTCGAGGTGCCGATGGGCATCACCATCAACGAGATCATCAACCAGATCGGCGGCGGCGCCCCCGGCAAGGGCCGCTCGATCAAGGCCGTCCAGATGGGCGGCCCCTCGGGCGGCTGCATCCCGGTCGAGCTGCACGAAACCAAGATCGACTACGACGAGGTCAACAAGACCGGCGCCATCATGGGCTCCGGCGGCCTCGTGGTGATGGACGACACCACCTGCATGGTGGACATCGCGCGCTTCTTCCTCAACTTCACGCAGGAGGAGTCGTGCGGCAAGTGCACCTTCTGCCGCGTCGGCACCAAACGCATGCTCGAGATCCTGACCCGCATCGCGGTCGGCACCGCGAGGCTCGAGGATCTCGACACGCTCGAGGACCTGGCGGACCGCATCAAGCGCACCAGCCTGTGCGGCCTCGGCCAGACCGCGCCCAATCCGGTGCAGACGACGCTCAGGTACTTCCGCGAGGAGTACGAGAGGCACATCGTCGACCACAAGTGCCCGGCCGGCCGTTGTCCCGACCTCACCACCTTCATCATCAACGAGAACTGCAACGGCTGCCAGCTGTGCGCCATCGCGTGCCCGACGGATTGCATCCAGGGCGAGAAGAAGGGAATGCACGTGATCGACCAGGATGCGTGCATCCGCTGCGGCGTGTGCCGCGACAAGTGCAACTTCGACGCCGTCCAGGTCGTCTGAGGAGGAGTCATGAGCAAGGTCAGTCTTACCATCGACGGCAACCAGGTCGAGGTGGAACCGGGAACCACGATCCTGGACGCCGCCAACTCGATCGGGATCGAGATCCCGACCCTCTGCCACCACCCGGAGCTCAAACCCTTCGGCTCGTGCTTCCTGTGCGTGGTGCAGATCGAGGGCCGGCCCAATCTGATGCCCTCCTGCTCCACGCCGGTCATGCAGGACATGAACGTCACGACCATCAACGACGACATCCGCGGCGCGCGCAAGATGTGCCTCGAGCTGCTGTTGTCCGACCACATGGGTGACTGCATCGGACCGTGTGTCAGCGAGTGCCCGTGCCACGTCGACATCCCCGGCTTCCTCAACTTTCTCACCAAGGAAGACTTCGACTCCGCCGAGGCGCTGATCAAGCAGAGCATGCCGATCCCGGGCTCGCTCGGCCGGGTCTGTCCGCGACCCTGCGAGGGCGCTTGCCGGCGCAACGAGCTCGATCAACCGGTGGCAATCTGCAACCTCAAGCGCTTCGCCGTCGATCCCTCGCTCGGCACCGACCACATGTACATCCCCGAGCAGGGGCCCGACACCGGCAAGAGCGTCGGCATCATCGGCGCGGGCCCGGCCGGCATAGCGGCCGCCTACTTCCTGCGCATCCAAGGCCATGCCGCCACCGTCTACGAGATGTACGACAAGCCCGGCGGCATGATGCGCTGGGGCATCCCTGCCTTCCGACTGCCGCGCGACGTCATCGACAACGAGGTCGGCGTGGTCGAGAAGATGGGAGCCGAGTTCCGCTACGACACCACGATCGGCAAGGACATCACCTTCGACGAACTGCGGAAGAAGCACGACGCCATCTTCGTCGGCATCGGCGCCCAGCGGGCTTCGAAGCTCCGCTGCGAGGGCGAGGACCTCGAAGGCGTACTGTCAGCGCTCGACTTCCTGTACGAGGCCTCGGCCGGGACGCGCACCACCGTCGGCAACCGGGTGATGGTCGTGGGCGGCGGCAACACAGCAGTCGATGCCGCACGGACCGCGGTCCGGCTCGGCGCCGACAAGGTCTTCATCCTCTACCGCCGTTCGCGTGAGGAGATGCCGGCCTTCGACTACGAGATCAACGAGGCCGAGGAGGAAGGCGTCGAGATCCAGATTCTCGCCGCGCCGACCAGCGTCGAGAAGACCGACAACGGCCTGGCAGTGCACTGCATCAAAATGGAGCTCGGCGAGCCCGACGACTCCGGCCGGCGGCGACCGGTGCCCATCGAGGGCAGCCAGTACATCATCGAGGTCGACAATGTGGTCGCCGCCATCGGCCAGGGCGTCGACGCGGGCTGCCTTGGCGACAGCGGCCTCGAGATGTCGCGTTGGGGCACCCCCGAGATCAACGAGCAGACCTGCCAGACCAACCTGCCCGATGTCTTCGCCGGCGGCGACGCGGTGCTCGGACCGGACATCGCCGTCCGCGCCTCGGCGATGGGGCGGTTGGCCGCGGTCAGCATCGACCAGTACCTCAAGGGGAAGGAGGTCACCGGCGACCCCAGGATCTACAACTCGAGCATGGGAAGCTGGAAGGACCTGCCGCGCGACATTTTCGGCGACACCGCGCCGCACGACCGAGAGGAGATGCCGCTGATCGAAATGGAGGAGCGCCGCCACTCCTTCCGCGAGGTCGAGAAGGGCTTCAACCACGACGCCGGCCTCGAGGAGGCGGGCCGCTGCCTCGCGTGCGGCTGCCGCGCTGTCAACGACTGCACGCTGCGGATCCTGACCGACGAGTACCAGGTCGACCCCATGCGTTTCTTCGGCGACCACCGCGACTTCGAGGTCGATGACTCCCATTCCGACGTGCTCTTCGAGCCGGGCAAGTGCATCCTGTGCGGCATCTGCGTGAGGATGTGTGACGAGGTGCTCAAGACGCCGGCGCTCGGCTTCGTCGGACGCGGATTCGGGACCTCGATCGCGCCGCCGCTCAAACAGTCGCTCGCGGACGTCGACTTCGAGGGCATCGTCAAGATCGTCGAGTCCTGCCCCACCGGCGCCTTCACACTCAAGACCGCTCCGGTGGCCTCGCTCCAGATCCTCCGCAACGTCAGCAAGCTGCCGGTCGTCGGCTGATGCCGTGAGGTGCCTCTATAAGAAATCAACCCCTTGATCTGAAGAAGATTCTCCTCGTCGTC
>CAZSTH010000008.1:0-64986 GCA_964609835.1 uncultured Thermoanaerobaculia bacterium | reverse complement strand
ATCCCCGGCGAGGTCATCGAGGCCAACGCAGACCCCGACGACGCCGACCTTGCGCCCGCGGCTGCGCTCCTGCTGCTCGAGCCAACGACCTCCGACGTCGAGGTCGGCGAGCAGGACTTCTCGGTGATCACCAACACCAACCGACCCCTCGAGGGCCAGTCGGACCACGTCGGCAATTTCGCCATTCAGTACCTGAAGCCCGAGTGGGGAACCATGGCCCGCATCCTCGCCACCTACGTCGGCGAGCGCATCACCGACGTCGGCGCCTTCGGCCTGCCGGATATCTACGAGTCGGCCTACACCTACGTCGACATCGTGCTGTCGCAGCAACTCGACTCCCTCGCCAAAGGGCTCAGTGTCAAGCTCGGGGCCGGCAACATCTTCGATGAGGACCGCACCTTCACCCAGGGGCCCGAGATCCAACGCCGCTACCTTCCCGGAAGGACGCTGAGCCTCAGCCTCAGCTACACGATGTTCTGACCATGAAGTGCATTTCCGATCTTCGTACAGGCCCGCCGTACCGCGTGGTCGCGCTCGAAACGGCGACCGTCGCCACGGCATTAACAACCAACGCTCGTAGAAGGGAGCCTATTATGCGTCGAATCGTTGCCACGACGGCCCTGATCCTCGCGGCCGCCCAGGTCATGGCCGCACCGCCGGCGGAGCGCCTCGTGCGCCCGGATAAAGACCCCGGCCAGCATCCCGTCATCACCCACGACCTGCAGGTCGCCAAGCTCGCCCTCAGCCCCGCCGAGGTGCGCCAGGCCGAGCTCAAGGCCGCCGACGCCCAGATCGACGGTCGGCGTCCGATCGTTCTCCTCGAAACCAACTACTACACCTTTCTGCCGGGCGAGCCCCTCCAGCTGCGCATGACCGTTCACCCGAACGGCTTCCCCACCGCCGCCACCATGTATCTCTACCGCGAGGATCGGTCGAGCGGTGCCCGCAGCTACTACAACCTCACCGGCGGTCTTCAACCTTCAGGTGAGATCACGGATCTCTTCGGCGCCGCCGGGGCGCCGCAGGCCATCGTCCTGCCGACGGTCGAGGACCTCGTGCTCCTCGGCTCGGCCTCCGACCCCGCGGAGCTCGGCTGGGGTGTCAACGGAGCTTTCGGGGCTTCGATCACGGTGCCGTCGGGGCAAACCGGGCTCTACCAGTGGGTGCTGGAGATTCGCGACGCCTCGGGCTCGCGCGTGATCTCCCGCTCCAACGCCATGTTCTCGTACATCGAGGACTCCGTGACTGTCTCGGGGGAACTGTCGACGACCACCTGGACCGCGAACAACCGTTACATCCTCAACGATTTCGTGTTCGTGCCCGACGGCGTCGAGCTGACCATCGAGCCCGGGACCGTGATTTACGGCGGTGACAGCCGCGCGAGCCTGTTCATCATCCGCGGCGGCAAGATCTTCGCCGACGGCACCTCGCGGCGGCCGATCGTCATGACCTCCCCGCTCAAGGTCGGCGACCGCGCCCAGCGCGACTGGGGCAGCCTGATCGTGCTCGGACGCGCTCCGATCAACGAGACCGGCGGCGAGGGCTTCCTCGAGGGTCTGCCGAGCCAGCCCGAGTTCGCCTTCGGCGGGACCGACCCGGCGGATTCGAGCGGCATCATGCGCTACCTCCGGCTCGAGTTCGGCGGCTTCGAGATCGAGACCAACCAGGAGATCAACGGCCTCACCCTCGGCGCCTGCGGCACCGGCACGGTCGTCGAGTACGTCCAGGTCCTCCACAACAAGGATGACGCCTTCGAGTTCTTCGGCGGCACCGTCAACGCCCGCTATCTCCTGTCCGTCGCGCCGGCCGACGACACCGTCGACTGGGACCTCGGCTTCCAGGGCAGCGTCCAGTTCGTGGTCACCGTCAAGCGTGGCGTCAGCGACGAGAACGACGGGAACCTGGTCGTCGAGGGCGACGGCCACCCGCAGAGCTTCGAGCTCACCCCGCTGTCGAACCCGAAGCTCTACAACGCGACCGGGTACGGCACCGGCCGCACGGATGTCGGCGCCTACGGCAACGTCATCCGCCGCGGCTCGGCCGGCAAGGTCCACAACCTGATCATCACCGGCGCCCGCCGCGCACCGGCGACGATCCGCGATGATGCCACCTTCAACAACGCCGCTGACGGCGAGCTGGTGTTCGACAACTCGATTCTCTTCGGGGATTTCTCGGATGCAGCTTTCGGCTCGAGCAGCGACCGCGCGGCCGACACTCGCGAGTTCCTCTTCGAGACCATGGGCGCCAACCGCAACGTGGATCCGATGCTTGCCATCGGCGCACCGAGCGAGTTCAAGACTCTGATGCCGGACCTTTCACCGCTCGCCGATTCGCCGGCTCTCGACATCGACTACGTGGCGACCCCGCCCGACGACGGCTTCCTGGTGCCCGTCGACTTCATCGGCGGCGTCGGACCCAATGACAACTGGCCCCTGTCCGGGTGGGCCAACTTCTCGGACAACTGACGGCAGGCCCAAGATGGAGACAACCATGAAGCGTACAATTTTCGTTCTTGCTGCACTGCTCTTGCCGCTCACCGCCGCGGCCCAGTCCTACACCGCCTCGCTCACCGGCGACGCGGGCACGGGCTTCGGGACCATCGCCATCAGCGGTGACACCATCGACTACACCATCCTCGTGTCGGGGATCGACGCCGCCGGCGCCGCCCTGACCAGCGGCGGCGACGAGATCGACCTCGGCGCATCCTTCACCAACGGCACCGCGATCGGCTCGACCACGTCGAGCCTGGCGGGCGACGTGCTCTCCAACCCGGCGGCGTGGACCCTCGAGATCAACGACGGGGCCCTCTCCGGAGTGCTCTCAGCCGGCAGCGCCGGCGGCAGCACCGAGGCTTACTTCCCGGTGCAGGCCGCAGTGGCCGGCGCCGCGGGCTCCAACTTCCGCACCGATCTGCGGATCGTCAACAACGCCAGTGAAACAGTGGCGGTCACGGTCGACTACTACGCGGCGGGCGCAGACGCCAACACCGCCCCCGACGCGACCTTCACGGTCGATGTCGCGGTCAACGAGCAGCGCGTGCTCAACGACTATGTCGCCTCGAACCTCGGCATCTCCAACGGCCGCGGCGGCGTGGTCGTGACCTCCGACGGTGCGGTGAGCGTGGTGTCGCGGGTCTACACCGCCGGCGACGAGGGCTCGTTCGGGCTCTTCGTCGACTCGGTCGGCATGGACGACGCCAGGTCCGCCGGCGTGATCCCCTTCCTGCAGAACCGGCCCGCCAACTCGGGCGCCGGCTTCCGCGGCTCGATCGGCTGGTTCAACCCCAACACCTCGGCGGTCACGGTGACCTTCCGTGGCTGGGACACTGCGGGCACCCTGCTCGGCGAGACGAGCCGCACCGTCAACGGGCTCACCCACGACCAGTTCTTCATCAACCAGCTGTGGTCGGCGCTCGCCGACTACGGCGACATGTACGTCACCTTCTCCGCCGACGGCGAGCTCTTCGTCTACGGCACCATCACCGACAACGCAACCAACGACGGGACCTACGTCCCCGCGAAGTAGTTCACGATCCTCTTCCGTCCATCGGATCTCTTTTTTTCCGCCCCGGCTCACCCCAGCCGGGGCGATTTTTCACATTTCCCGCCCTCGTGCGCCGCTGCGGCGCACGAGCGTGGGAAATGGGAGATAAGATGTGGACATGAACCGAGACCGCATCCCGCACCCGCGTCCGACCGCCGTCGTCGTGCTGATGCTCGTGGCGTCCGTGGGTGTCGCCGCGGATGGCCGGCTAACAGCGATCGCAGCAAGCGTCGACCCGGAACGGCTCGAGGCCCACGCCTCGTTCCTGGGTTCCGATGAGCTTGTGGGACGCGCCCCGGGCACCACGGGCGGCGACCGGGCCGCGGCCTACATTGCCGGGCAGCTCGCGGCGCTCGGCCTCGAGCCGCTCGGGGACGGCGGCAGCTTCCTCCAGCAGGTGCCGCTGCACGGCGTCACCGCGCTGCCGGAGAGCCGGCTCGAGATCGACAGCCTCGGCAGCCGCCGCGAGCTCGCGCTCGGCGACGACTACCTGCTCTTCACCGCCGGCTCGCAGACCCTGGTGCCGGCCTTCGTGCCGATGGTCTTCGTCGGCTACGGCATCGTCGCCCCCGAGTTCGACTACAACAACTACGCCGACATCGATGTCGCGGGCAAGGTGGTGGTGTACCTCGCCGGCGAGCCGCCATCCGACGACCCGGGGTTCTTTGCCGCCGGGAAGCCGACGGTCTACGCCTCTCCCGAGGTTAAGAAACGGATCGCCCTGTCCCGCGGCGCGCGCGGCGGCGTGCTCATCCCTACGATCGCCGAGAGCGCCGGCGCGCGCTGGGAGCGGACACGCCGCGACTTCGAGTTCGACAATCTCAGCCTCGCCTATGCGGTCCCCGGTCACCTCAGCCTGATGCTCCACCCGCGGCACGCCCAGTGGCTCTTCGCCGACGCGCTCTACGACTGGCAGGAGGTGCGGGAAATGGAGCGGCGCGGCGTGCTGCGGAGCTTCCACCTTCCGGTCAGGCTGCGCTTCGAGGGCCGGTTCCGCTCGCGCGATGTTCTCTCGCCGAACGTGGTGGCGCGGCTCGCGGGCCGCGACCCGCGGCTCGCGGCGACCGCGGTCGTGGTCTCGGCCCACTGGGACCACCTCGGCGTGGGGCCGGAGGTGGCCGGCGACGCGATCTACAACGGGGTCGTCGACAACGCACTCGGCGTGGCCGGGGTGCTCGAGATCGCCCGCGTGCTGGCGACGGCCGACCGCCGCCCCCTGCGCCCGGTGATCTTCCTGCTGACCACCGCCGAGGAGGCGGGCCTCTTGGGCTCACAGTTCTTTCTCGACCACCCGCCGCTGCCGCCAAGCCGGATGGCGGCCAACATCAACGTCGACGGCCTCGCCTTCATCGAGCCCTTCGACGACGTCATCGGCGCGGGCGCGGAGCTCTCGACCCTCGGCGAGCGTCTCGAGCGGGTGGCGGCGGCACTCGGTCTCGCCGTGAGCCGTCTCCCGGACGTGTTCTGGTCGAGCGAGTCCTTCGCGCGCTCGGACCAGCTCGCCTTCGCCGAGCGCGGGGTGCCGTCGATCCTGGTCAGCGAGGGCTTCCGGTGGCAGCGCCGCAGCGAAGACGAGGCGATCGCCGCGACAGTGCGCTGGCTCGAGGAGATCTACCACTCGCCGGCCGACGACCTCGCCCAGCCCCTCGACTGGGCGGCTGCTCGCGACCATGCCGGTCTGCTGGCGGCGCTGGTCTATGCTGTGGCCGATGACCTTCGCGAGCCGTCGTGGTGCCCGGGTGCGCCCTATGCCTACGAACGCCTGCTGTCGCTGGCGATGGACCGCTGAGCTCGCGCTCGTTCTGCTGCTGGCGGCCGCTCTCGTCGCCGGCTGCAGCTCGGCGCTCCGCCCCCGGATGGTCCGCGTCGCGGGTTCCGACACCATGCTCGAGCTCAATCGACGCCTCGCCGAGGCCTTCATGCGCACCCATCCCGGATTGGCCGTTCGGGTCGAGGGCGGCGGAACCGGCGCCGGCGTCACGGCGCTGGTCGACGGCACGGTCGACCTGTGTGCCGCTTCGCGTCCGTTCGCGGCTGAGGAGGTGGCCGCCCTCCATGCCCACGTCGGCACCCTCGGGTTGCGGGTACTGCTCGCGCGTGACGCGCTCAGCGTCTATCTCCACCCCGACAACCCGGTGCAGAGCCTCACTCTCGACGACTTGCGGCAGATCTTTCGCGGCGAAACGACGAACTGGTTGCCACTCGGCGGCCGCGACGAGCCGATCGTCGCGGTGGTGCGTCCCCCGACCTCCGGCACCCACTGGTTCTTCCGCGACCACGTCCTCGCCGGCGAAGACTTCCCGGCCGCGGCACTGGTGGCAGCCCGCACCGTGGAGGTGGTCGGGGCGGTCGCGACGTCGCCAGGCGCGGTCGGCTTCGGTGGGCTCGTCTTCGGCCGCGGGCTCGTCCACGCGCGAATCGACGGGGTCGCGCCGACGGTTGAGGCGGTGCGCGACGGCAGCTACCCGTTGGCCCGGTACCTCTACTTCTACGCTGCCGCACCGCCGCAGGGCGCGGTTCGCGAGTTCACCGACTGGTGCATCGGTCCGGCCGGTCAGGCGGTGGTGGCCGAGGTCGGCTTCGTGCCGTTGTGGGAGATGACGCGGCCCTGAGGTGGGCCGTGCCGTGACCGTCGGGAGGGCCATGCCGAAGCCTCTCGTCGCCCGCCAAGAGACCCGGTCGAAACGGGTTCTTCGCGGCGAAATGTCTCGTGGTCGTCAGGGTGTGAAGTTGGTGTTAAGATCCGTTGATGGAAGCCCGATCGCGACCATTGCCCGAAACGTGCCCCGGCGCGCTGGTTGTCTCTGCTCTACGGTCCCGAAGAGTTGCAGTGCGCGCCCCCGAGCGCCGCTTCATCCCGACTTCACGCGGGTCCTCTAGCCTCCGGCAGTGGGGTCGGCATGCGTCGGCAGGTGGACGGTGACTGTGTCAGCTGGAAGGCTCCGGTCATATCTCGGTGTCGGTTGGATGACCGTCGCGATGGTGCTGGCGTTGGCGGTGGCGGTGGCTGACGGGCGCCAGAATGGCCCGCTGGATCCGAACCTGCCCGAGTACCGGCGGACGGGCGCCGTGTCGGGCACCCTGATCGCGGCTGGATCGGACACCATGCTGGTGCTGCAGGCCCTGATGGCGGAGGCGTTTCGCGAGCTTCACCCGCAGGTGGCCATGGAGCTCGAGGGCAAGGGCTCGGCGACCGCGCCTCCGGCGCTCACCGAGAGTGCCGTCCACATCGCCAACATGTCGCGGCGCATCTTGAGCCGCGAGGCAGCGACCTTCGAGGAGCGCTTCGGTTACGAGCCGATTCGCTTCGACGTCGCGCTCGACACCGTCGGGGTCTTCGTCCACCGAGACAACCCGCTGCGCCACCTGACCCTGCAGCAGATCGACTCGATCTTCTCCTCCACCCGCCGCTGCGGCGGTGCCCGCGACATCACCCGCTGGGGCGAGCTTGGCCTCGAAGGCGGCTGGTCCTCGGCGCCGATCTCACTGTTCGGACGGAATGCTGCTTCCGGTACCTACGGCTTCTTCAAGCGTCACGCGCTCTGCCGCGGCGACTACAAGCCCACGGTCAAGGAGCAGCCTGGCTCGGCATCGGTAGTGCAGGGGGTCGAGCGCGACCGTTACGGCATCGGCTACTCGGGTATCGGATATGCCACCGCGGGAGTGCGCGCGGTCCCCATCCTCCTCGATGACGCCACTCTCGTGGAGCCTTCGTTCGAGAATGCCGCCAACGGCCGCTACCCCCTGGCCCGCTTTCTGGAGGTCTACGTCAACAAGCCCCCGGGCCAGCCGCTCGACCCGTTGACCCACGAGTACCTCCGTTTCATGCTGTCGAGGGACGGCCAACAGGTGGTGGTTCGCGCCGGCTTTTACCCCATCGATGCCGAGACCGCGGCCCGCGAGCTCGGCAAGATCGGCCCCGGCTGAGGTTTGTGATCATGGGTCGCCTCGTGAACGAGCGCGTCGCGGACAGGTGCGCTGCGGCCGTGATCCGCCTTTCCGGTGGACTCGTCGTGTTTCTGGTGGCGGCGATCTTCGTCGGCATCGCGGCCGCGGCGCTGCCGCTCGTCTCCGGCGCACGGCTCGACGACCTCACCGAGCACCGCGCGGCCACACCGGCGGTCGCGGCCGGGTGGATCGGCGGCGACGGCGCCCCCTGGTGGCTCGAGGCCGACGGCTCGCTCCGTCGCGCGGGCGGCAGCCGGGTTCCTCTCGAGGCCCCCTGGCCCGTACCGTTGCAGGCATCGCGCCAGGGTGCCGGCGGCCTGCTGGCGGTGGTCGACGCCTCCGGCACCGGGCACGTCGGGGTCCTCCGCGTGGCAGCATCGGCCGAGCGCCGAGGCGCGGAGGATGCTGTCGGGTGCTGGCGGCCGGGGGCGGAGCCGTTGGCCCTGCCGGACGGAGGGAGCTGGACCGGAGTGGCGGCCCGCGCCGAGTCGGAGGGTGACGTGCTGCTGATGGCGTGGGGCGCCGGTGGTCCCGTCCTCTTCCGCTGGGCCGAGGGCCGACGCCAGTGGCGCGAGCTCGAGAGCCCGTGGCGCGGCAAGATCGTCGCGGCGGCGCTGGGCGACGAGCTCTCTTTCGCGGCTGCGGTGGACGTTCGGGGGCGGCTGGCGATCGCGAACCTCCGGACTGGCCGGCTGGAAGGGGTGCAGGAGCCGCCGACACCGCTGGTTCTCGTGCGTTTCCTGGTGGGTGGCGAGGCGCTGGTGGCTGCTGCCGCCGACGGCCGGATCTCGGTGCTCCAGCGCGTCCCGCGAGTCGAGCTTCTCAACCGGTCCGAAACCTCGCTGGTGGTCGGGTCACGGCGAGTCGATTCGGGGCAGCGCGCGCTGCTGCCCGACGACCGCCACGTGGCGGCTGCTGCGCGGAACAACGCCGTCGAGCTCGAGCCTGCCGCCCCGCAGTGGCAGGAGGTGCGGCGCCTGCCGCCGCTCGGCGACCGCCCGACCGTGCTCGCCGCTTCGGCCTTCGACCGCACCTTCGCGGTCGGGGGCGGCGGAGGCGTCGTCGCCCTCTACCACTCGACCTCGGGGAGAGTGCTCGAGCGAACCCGCATCGCGGCGCCTCCTCCGGCAGCTATCGCCTTCGGCGGGCGTGGTGACCGGCTGGCGATTGCCGGCGCCGGATCGGTCGTCTTCGCCGCGCTTCACAACCCGCACCCGGAGGTGGGCCTGCGGTCGCTGTTCCTGCCGGTGTGGTACGAAGGCTATGCCGAGCCAAGGCTGATCTGGCAGTCATCGGGCGGGTCGGACGACTTCGAGCCCAAGCTGAGCCTGTGGCCGCTGATCGTCGGCACCGCCAAGGCGACGGCGTACGCGATGCTGATCTCGGTGCCGCTGGCGCTATTGGCGGCGGTCTACGTGTCGTTGCTCGCGCCGCGCTGGCTGCAGGCTGTCGTCAAGCCCACCGTCGAGCTGATGGCGGCGGTGCCCACGGTCGTGGTGGGCTTCCTCGCCGCGCTGTGGCTCGCGCCGCTGCTCGAGGCGCATCTCTTCCAGGGTCTGTTCACCGCCGGCCTGCTGCCGCTGGTGGTGGTCGTGGCGATCGTGCTGTGGCGGTTGCTGCCCCTGGCCTACCGCAACCGCGCTCCCGACGGCTCCGAGCTGCTGCTGCTGGCGGTGGTAGGGGCGGTCGTGGTGGCCGTCGGCTGGCGGGTGGCCTCCGGAGTCGAGACCCTGCTCTTTGCCGGCGACTTCCCGCGCTGGATGTTCACCGAGATAGATCAGAGGTATGACCAGCGCAACGCGATCGTGGTCGGAATCGCCCTCGGCTTCGCGGTGATTCCGGTGATCTTCACGATCGCCGAGGATGCGTGCTCGTCGGTACCGAAATCGCTGACCAGGGCCGCCCGCGCCCTCGGGGCCACCCGCTGGCAGTCCGCCCTGCGGATGGTGGTGCCGGCCGCCAGCCCGGGCCTTTTCGCTGCGGTGATGCTCGGGCTCGGACGCGCCATCGGCGAGACCATGATCGTCCTCATGGCGTCGGGCAACACGCCGATCCTGGGGCTCGGCCCATTCGACGGCATGCGGACGATGTCGGCGGCGATCGCCTTCGAGATTCCGGAGGCGGCGGTCGGATCGACCCTCTACCGGGTCCTGTTCCTGGCCGGCCTGCTGCTTTTCGTCGTGACCTTCTTCATCTCGACCCTCGCCGACCTCGTCGGCCGGGCGCTGAGGCGGCGGTATGCGGCATTCTGACCGCCCCCGCCGCCTCGCTCGGCCGTCCATTCTCGCCCACGGGGCGATCGGCGTGCTGGCGACCGCACTCGCGACCATCGTCGTGGTCGGAGGACTCGCCGCCCTGCTGTGGGTGGTGACCGCCAATGCTCTGGTCTGGTTCTGGCCGTCCCCGATCTGGAGGCTCGAGCTGGCGGACGGCACGTCGGTCACGGGCGAGATCGTCGGGCGAGGGGCCGCCCCCACCGTCGCCGGTGCCGACCGGCTGCTGGTCAAGGTCGGCAACCGGGAGCTCGCGGGCCGCGACCACGTGGTCGTGGATGCGTCGGGCGTGGTCGCGCGCAGCCGGCCTGATGACCTGGTACGGATCGTCCGCACCAGAGGCGGCGATGCCATCGGCCGGCTTGCCGGCGCGATCGCTCCGGCCGGAGCGGAGATCGACCCCGGCGACGCCGAGGCGCTCGAGGCCCTGCTCCGCCGAACGCGCGCCGACCAGCGCCGGCTGCGCGAGCTCGAGCGCTCGCTGACACGACTTCGTCGGCCGCTGGCCAGAGCCGAGGACGAGGTGCAGCGGGTTCGGCGCCGTGCGTCGGCGATGGCTGACGACAGCGCGGCTCGGATCGAGGAGCTGGAACGCCGCCAGGCCGAGCTTCACGCTGGTCTCGACCCGGAGCTCGCGACACGAGAGGCCGCCATCGCCACTCTTCGTGAGCGCCTGCGGCGGGGCAGCCTGAGCCTCGAGGTCCAGGGAACAACGAGGTCGATTCCGCTCGACGGGGTGCACCGGTTGGTGTGGAGTAACCGCATCGGTGTGGCCGGGCGGATTCTCCAGACCGCGTCCTCGGTGGTGGAGTTTCTGTTCGCGGAGCCGCGCCAGGCCAACACCGAAGGGGGGATCTTCCCCGCTCTCTTCGGGACCGTGCTGCTGGTGCTGCTGATGACGGTGGCGGTGATGCCGCTCGGGGTGTTGGCCGCGGTCTACCTTTACGAGTACGCCTCGGAGGGCCCCCTGCTCCGGCTCGCCGAACAGGCCGTCAACAACCTCGCCGGCGTGCCGTCGATCGTCTTCGGCATGTTCGGGCTCGCGTTCTTCGTCTACGGCCTCGGCGGCGTCGTCGACCGAACCCTGTTCGCCGATGATCTCCCGGAGCCGACGTTCGGGACCGGCGGCATCCTGTGGGCGTCCTTGACCCTCGCCGTGCTGACGATCCCGGTGGTCGTGGTGGCGACCCGAGAGGGGCTGCAGGCGGTGCCGCGCGAGTGGCGCGACGGCGCCCGCGCCCTGGGAGCGACTCGCTGGCAGTCGCTGCGTACCATCATTCTGCCGGCCGCCCTCCCCGGGATTCTCACCGGCCTGATCCTCGCGGTCGGGCGCGCGGCGGGCGAGGTCGCCCCACTGATGCTGACCGGCGTCGTCAAGCTGGCCAACGGGCTGCCCGTCGATACCAACGCCCCCTACCTGCATCTTCAACGCAAGTTCATGCACCTGAGCTTTCATGTGTACGACGTGTCGATGCAGTCGCCCAACATCGAGGCCGCCAAGCCGATGGCGTTCGCGAGCACCCTCGTGCTGCTCGTGCTGGTCGTGGTCATCAATCTCGGGGCGATCATGGTCCGGCAGCGCGTGCGGTCCGCCTACGGGGTGATCGAGGAATGAGCGCGACGAACGCACCAGTGGTCGCGATCGAGGCCGACGGCCTCGATGTCTACTACGGCGACGTGCACGCACTGCAGGGCATCGACCTGCGAATCCCGGCGCGTCAGATCACCGCCTTCATCGGACCATCGGGCTGCGGCAAGTCCACGTTGCTGCGTTGTTTCAACCGCATGAACGACGCGATTCCCGGCACCCGGACGGCCGGCCGGGTGTGGGTGGACGGCTTCGACGTCAATCGCCCGGATGTCGATCTCGAGACCCTGCGCAAGAAGGTCGGCCTCGTGTTCCAGAAGTCCAACCCGTTTCCGATGTCGATCCGCCGCAACATCACCTTCGGCCCCCGTATGTCCGGCGTGCGCAGCGCGGCCCGCCTGGCCGAGACCGTCGAGTGGTCGCTCCGGTTGGCGGACCTGTGGGGAGAGGTCAAGGACCGGCTCGGCGCCTCGGCCCTCGACCTGTCGGGAGGTCAGCAGCAGCGGCTCTGCATCGCGCGCGCGCTTGCCAATCAGCCGGACATCCTGCTGCTCGACGAACCGGCGACCGCGCTCGACCCGATCACCACCGCGAAGATCGAGGACACCCTGGTCAAGCTCAAGGACAGATTCACCATCATCATGGTGACCCACAACCTGCAGCAGGCGGCACGGATCGCCGACGACACCGCCTTCCTGATGGCAGGTCGCCTGGTGGAGTTCGCGCCGACCACCGAGCTGTTCACCAATCCGCGTGAACAGCTCGCCGAGGACTACATCACCGGCCGCTTCGGCTGAGGCGGCCACGGGAGAACCCATGGGACTACAGTTCGAACAGGCTCTCGATCGGATCAAGCAACAGGTCCTGACGATGGCGGGGCTGGTGGAGAAGAGCCTCGACGACGTCGCGCGGGCGCTCGTCGACCGCGACCGGGACCTCGCGCGCGAGGTGATCTCTGCCGACGACGCTGTCGACGCCTGCGAGGTCGAGATCGATCGCCTGGCCACCGAGTGCATCGTCCGTCACCAGCCCATGGCGACGGATCTTCGCTTCGTCATCGTTGCCATCAAGCTCGGCCCCGAGCTGGAGCGCGTGGCGGACAACGCGGTCAACATCGCGCGCTACCTGCTCGATCTCGACGATGACGAATGGTCCGACCCCTTCCGCGATCTGCACCGCATCCTGGCAGTCTCGCGCGCGATGGTCTCCGACGCCATCGCCTCCTACGTCGCGCGCGATGCTCCCGCTGCGCGCGAGGTCATCCGCCGCGACGACGAGGTCGACGAGCTCTACTGGACGATCTTCCGCCGCCTGATCGAAGAGATGGCCGCAAGGCGCGATTCGGCCTCGCGCTCGATCTCGCTGGTCCTGGTCGCCCGGTTCGCGGAGCGCATCGCCGACCAGGCCACCAACATGGCCGAGGAGGTCGTGTACCTGGTGGAGGGTCAGCCGATCCGGCACGCCGGCGACAATGCCGGCGCCGACATATGAAACGGAGGTCACAGATGGTTCGCGAACGCATTGCTCTGGTCGAGGACGACGCCGATCTCTGTCAGACCCTGGCCCCCGCCATCGAAAAGGAGGGTTACCAGGTGACCGTCTACGGAACCGGTCGCGAGGGCCTCGAAGGGATCCTGGGCAACCCTCCCGACCTCGTGCTCCTCGACCTCAACCTCCCCGATCTCGATGGCCTCAGCGTGTGCCGGGAGCTGCGGGAGACCAACGCGGTCCATGACCTGCCGATCATCATGCTGACCGCACGGGTCGAGGAGAGCGACCGCATTCTCGGCCTCGACCTCGGGGCCGACGACTACATCACCAAGCCCTTCAGCCTGCGCGAACTCAAGAGCCGGATCCGCGCCCTGCTGCGCCGCCGGGCCCTCGACGGCGGCGTGCCGGAGGACGAGTACCACGACCGCCGGTTGGTGGTCCGTCGCGGGCCGATGGACGTCACGCTCGACGGCGCGGAGGTCCGGCTGACGATGCGCGAGTTCGAGCTGCTGTGGTACCTCATCACCTCGCGGCCGTGGGTCGCGTCGCGGGAGCGGATCCTGGAACGGGTCTGGGGGCTGTCGAGCGAGGTCGAGACGCGGACGGTGGACGTCCACGTGCGGGCGCTGCGGAAGAAGCTCGGGCAGGACGTCGTTGAGACCGTGATCGGTGCCGGCTACCGCTTCCGGGGCTTCTCGTGAGCCGAGGCCGCCACCTCGCGGTGGTGGTGGCGGCGGCCTCGCCGTTGCTCGCCGTGTGCTGGTTGTGGACGCGTGCGGACGGTCTCGACCTGCTGTGGCTGTCGGGTCTGTGGTTGCTGATGGTGGCGCTGGTCGAGAGCGTGAGCTGGGCGCTGGTGTCGTGGCCGCTCGAGGAGCTGCTGGGCGAGCTCGAGGTAGACGATGTCGACGGGTTGCGCGACGCGCTCGCGGATCTCCGGCGGCAGGCAGCCGAGTGCGACGAGGCGCGGGGCCACACCGCTTCCTTGCTCGAGGATCTCTCTTCGAGCCTCGGCGATGGGCTGCTGGTGGTGACCTCGGACCTCCACATCCGCCTCATCAACCCGGTGGCGCTGCGCTTCTGCGGCGTCGACCGGGTCAGTACTTCCAGCCATCTGCTCGAGACCCTTCGCAACCCGCAGGCGGTGGAGGCGGTGCAGAGTGCTGCGGCGGGCGGCGCCCCTGATTCGGTGGTGATCGAGAATCCGCGCGGCCTGTGGGAGGTGCACGCGTTCCCGGTCCGCGGCGGCGGCGCTGTCGTGCTGCTCTCCGATGTCGGGCTGGTCCGCAAGGCGGCCGAGCTGCGGCGGCGCTTCGTTCAGGACCTGTCGCACGAGCTGCGGTCGCCGCTGACCGTGATGCGGACTACGGTCGAGGCGATGGAGGACGAAATCGAATCACCGCAGGCGGCGGTTCTCGTCCGGCAGATCGAGCGCATTGACCGCCTCACCGCCGAACTCTACGAGCTGGCCTCGATCGAGGCCGGCGAGGTGGAGCTGACCATCGAGCCGCTGGAGGTGGCAGCCCTGGTGCGGGAGGTGGTCGCCGATTTCGGGCCCGAGGCCGATCGCGCCGAGGTCACACTCGGGGTCGAGATCGCGGATGCGCTCCGCTGCTCGTGCGACCGCCGCGGCCTCTACCGCGTGCTCTCAAATCTCTTCGACAACGCCATCAAGTACAACCGGCCCGGCGGCTGGGTGCGCGTCCGCGGGCGGATCCTGCTCGACGGCCGGCTCGAGCTCGAGATCGCGGACAGCGGCGAGGGCATTCCCCCAGAGGAGCTGCCGGCGGTCATGCAGCGCTTCTACCGGGTCGATCGCGCCCGCACTCCCGGCCGCGGCGGCCTCGGCCTCGGCCTCGCGATCGTCAAGCACATGGTGCAGCTGATGGGCGGCGCTCTCACCATGCAGTCGAGAGTCGGTGTCGGCACCGAGGTGACCCTGACGTTGCCCGGCGACCTCGAGGCCGCCGCCCCTCCGGCTTGACCGCGCCTTCACGCAAACTTAACATTGCGCTTGCGGCAGCCATCGCCTCGGTTGGATGTCCCTCCGGGTCGCGAGGTCGCCCGCTGCCGCCATCCGGAGGGCGGCGTCAGGTGAGATGGCGGTGGTGAAGCGGATCAGCATCGTCTGGTGGGTGGTGGTTCTGATCGCCGGGGTGGTGGCGGCGCAGGAGGGCGGATCGGAGTCCAGCTGGATGGGCGTCTTCGATCTCAGCGGACTCTTCTATCTCACCTACCAGGACGGGACCCTCGACTGGGCGGACACCGATCGCGCGACCGACACCGTCGTTCAGGTGGTCCTGCAGCTGAAGTTCTGAGGCCCCGGCACGTCGGGCGCTGCAGCGTCCTCGTCACTCCTGGCCGGCGGCGGCCTCGGTGACGACCTTTCGCTCGAGCATGGGCGGCTCGCGGAACACGGTCAGCAGCGCGGTCGCGTTGTCGGCGATTTTCTGACAGTCCCACATCAGGCTGTAGAAGAGGATGCTCAACCGGGTCTTCGAGCGGTTCTCCTGGATGCGCTTGATCTGCTGGTGGTCGTAGGCGGCGACCCGCGCCCGCAGCTCGCGATTGAGTGCGGTGATCTCGTCGCAGTCGGGGCAGCTCCTCTCGCGCAGCGCTCTGGCCGTGCGATCGAGGATCTCCTGGGTGGCCCGGCACACCCGGTCAAGGTCATCGATCTGGTCGTCGAGGAGGCCGGAGTGGTTGTTGGCAACGTGGAGATGGGAGCGCACCACGATGTCGCGGAGGCTCTCCGAGATCTCCTGCAGCGAGCTCAGGGTGCACGCGTAGCGATGGGTGGTGTCGGCGTCCCGCCAGTTGACGAGGCGGAAGATCTTGTAGGTGTTGGCTGCGACGATGTTGGACCACAGCTGGATCTTGCGTTGGCCCGCGCGCGCCCCCTTGAGCTGTGTCAGGTTCTGCGCGAACAGCCCCCTGCAGCCGGCGTCCAGGATGATCTTGACCTCGTTGAGGAAGAGACCGACATGGTCGAAGGTGACGGCGATGGCGGCCTTCGGGTCCGTGATCTTACGGAGGTTGAAGACGGCCATCGCGTCCTCCTGCTCCTCGCGGCTGCGGTGGATTCGGTGGGTCCGCCAGATTACAGACGCCGCAACTACCAGGATCGTGCCCACCGCGAGTCCGCGGCCGAAGTAGACCGCGGCCGCGAACAGCGACGAGACGGTGAATGCGGCCATCGCGGTGAAGAACCAGCCCCCGATCACCGCCAGCACGCCGCTGACGCGGTAGACGGCGCTGTCGCGCCCCCAGGCCTGGTCCGAGAGCGATGTGCCCATGGCGACCATGAAGGTGACGTAGGTTGTGGAGAGCGGCAGCTTGAGCGAGGTGGCGAGCGAGATCAGCGCCGCCGCCACCATCAGGTTGACACCCGCCCGGACGAGATCGAAGGACGGGACGCTGCCGTCGGGCAGGGGCCTCGGCCGATAGCGGCTGCGGTCGAGGCGTCGCGCCACCGCCCGCCGGACCGGTGCCGGAAACAGCCGGCCGGTGTTCTCGAACAGCGAAGACATCAGGCGCACGACGACGCGCGACAGCATCGTCGATTCGAAGCGTTCATAGCCCTCGTCCTGGCGCCCGAGGCTGACCTCGGTCTTGGTCACCGAGCGCGCCTTGCGCGACACCCACAGGGTGACCACCATGACGAGGCCGGCGATCAGCAAAAACCCGGTCTGCGAGCGGACCGGCTGCCTCAACGCCTCCATGGTGGCCCCCGTAGGGTCGGCGGTGGCCTGGGCCTCGACGTAGGCGCTGAAGCCGGCCAGCGGCACGCCGATGAAGTTGACGAGGTCGTTGGCGGCGAACGCCATGGCGAGCGCGAAGGTGCCCGCCAGCACGATGACCTTGAGGATGTTGATGCGGGTGAAGAGCAGTAGCAGCTGCAGCAGCAGGGCAGAGACTGCGAAGGAGACGCCGAGGATGAGCAGGGTGTTGCCCCTGATCCACGCCGTGGTCTCGGGACCGATGAACGACGCCCCCTTGGCACCCTTGATGAGGATGAAGAAGGTGATGGACGCGAGGGCGGCGCCGCCCCACAGCGCGCCGTAGGCCCGGATCCGCTTCTCGTAGTCGAAGGTGAAGATGATGCGGCTCAGGAACTGGATGGCGGCGCCGACGAAGAAGGCCACCACCACGGACAGCAGGATGCCGAAGATGATGGTCAGAGCCTGGCCGGAGTTGATGTACTCGAAGACCCCGGCGAGGCTCGCCTCCGCCTGCCACAGCTTGAGCAATGACACCGCCACCGCCGCACCGAGCAGCTCGAAGACGATCGATACCGTGGTCGAGGTCGGCAGCCCGAAGGTGTTGAAGAGGTCGAGGAGGATGATGTCGGTCAGCATCACCGCGAGGAAGACCGTCATCAGCTCCGGCATGGTGAAGTACTGCGGGTGGAAGATCCCCTTGCGCGCCACCTCCATCATGCCCGACGAGAAGGTCACGCCCGCGAGAATGCCGAGGCTGGCGATGATCATGATGATGTGGCGCGGCGCCACCCGCGAGCCGATCGACGAGTTGAGGAAGTTGACGGCGTCGTTGCTGACGCCGACGATCAGGTCCGAGATGGCGAGCCCGAAGAGGATGATGATCGCGACCTGAAAGAAGTCCATGAGCCTTCCGCGTCGGTTGTCTCAGTCGCTGCCGACACCTGCAGGTTCCGGTTCCAGACGGAGCCGGCCACACCCTAATACAGCGGCCGGCGAAACACAATCGGCCCTCGAGCGGGTTGCAGCCTCTGGTCCTGGAACCGAGACCCGGTGCGTGCGCCGCGCTCGATCACCGTCCGTCCTCCACCGGGCAGGCGAGGGCGTCCTGGATGGCCCGCCAGTCGAAGGCCGAGACGCCGCGGTCGTCGTGGACCGCGTAGACCGCCCCGCTCGGGAACCGTCGGCTGGCGGGAGCGGACACGGCGATGCCGTCGGTGTTGGCGGTCGTGGTGCCGGCGAATGCCCCGAGGTGGCCGAGGCTCGATCGGTCGAAGAGGTGGAACACGCTGCGTTGCTCGTGCTGGTCGGTTGCCACCCAGACACCATGCGTGCCGTCACTCCACAAGCCCACGCCCTCGGGCTCCGACCGAAAGACGGTGTCGCCCACAACAGTGCCTGAAAATCGGCCGTCCGTGGTGTAGACGAGCAGCGCCATCCGGCCCTCGTCCTCGTCGGCGATCAGCAGACGCTCGTGCTCGGGGTCGACAGCGATGGTCTCCACCTTCCAGAGGGCGCCGCGCCCGGTGGTGTCGCCGAAGGTGGCCGCCGGCTCCCAGTGCAACCGTCCCTCGGCGACGTGTGCGTCGTAGCGACGCACCCGCCGCGCCAGCGCCTCGTGTCCCTGCGGGTTGCCGCGGTCCCAGTCGAAATTGTCGGTGATCCAGACGTCGACAGTGCCGCGCGCGCTGGCGGCCGCAGCGATCCCGTAAGGACGCTCGAGCTCGTCGGCGCCGATGAAGCCCATCGGCTCGAAGTCCGGCAACCCGAGGACCTGCACGCGGTGGTTGTCGCGCTCGACGACGAGGACCAGATCGTCGACTATGGCGATGCCGTTCGGACGGCGGAACTGGCCGGGCCCGGCGCCCTCCGAGCCGACCCGGCGCACCTCCGTGCCCGTGTCGGCGTCGAGCACCAGCAGCTGGTGGCTCGACTTGCAGGTCGCCACCACCCACCCATGATCTGCAGCTACCGCCACCGAATCGACGTTGTCGGCTCCGCGGAGCGTCGACACCCACGCCTCGACGACGGTGGCGAACGGCGCCGGCCCGACGTCTGATTCGATGGCGGTGGGCCGGCCGTGACCGCAACCGGCGAGCACGGCGAGACCTGCGAGGACCATCGTACGGCACGGTGCGTGGTGCATGGGCCCTCCGAAAAGGCGCGGCCCGCACGGGCCGCGCCCGGGAAAGGTCGTGAATCGGGTCAGAGCCGGAACTTGACGCCCAACAGGCCCCACCACGAGTAATACTCCTCCTGCAGCGGCTGGTCGGGGGTGCCGACGTAGCGGCGGTAGGGCTCGTCGGTCAGGTTGTAGAGCTGGCCGTAGACGGTGAACTGGTCGCTGATCCGGAACTGGGCCTGGAAGTCGAGCTGCGAGTGCTCGTCGACCCACTCGTCCTCGGTGGCGTCGCCGCCCACCTCCTCGATCCACTCCCCCTGGTAGTTGTAGGACAGGATACCGGAGAAGAAGCCCTTCTCGTAGGAGATCGCGATGTTGCCCACCTGCTCTGGCTGGCCCGGCAGCGGCGAGTCGCCGTCGCGGCCAGGGATGGTGGCCTCGGAGTCGGTCCATGTGTAGTTGATGTAGAAGCCGAAACCGCTCCAGAACCCGGGCGCCTTACGGAACTGGTTCTGGTACGCGAGCTCCAAGCCCCACAGCTGGGCGTCGTCGCCGTTGAGCGGCTGCGTCACCTCCCACTCGTCACCGTCGCGGATCTCGTCGAAGGTCGAGACGAAGATGTAGTCGGTGAGGTCCTTGTAGAAGACGCCGGCCGAAACCACGCCGACGGTGGCGAAGAAGCGCTCGTACATGAGGTCGAGGTTCCAGGCCTCGGTCGGGTCGAGGTCGGCGTTACCGCGCTCGATCTCGTTGTCCTCGCGGATGATCAGGCTGCGCGGCACGGCGTCCTCGTAGTTGGGGCGGGCGAGAGTGCGGGTGACCGCGGCGCGCAGGTTGGACTGCTCATCGAGCAGGTAGCGGAGGTGGACGTTGGGCAGGAGGTGGCCGGCGTCCTTGTCGCTCGCCACCGGAGTCAGGGTCTCCTCTTCATCATCGAACTCGAACGCGTCGTAGGTGAAGTCGGCCCACTCGTAGCGGATGCCGGGCAGCAGCATGACCTTGTCGGACAGGTAGAGCTCGGTCATGGCGTAGACCGCGTAGATGTCCTCGGTCGCGTCGTAGTCGCCGAGATCCTCCTCGAGCTCCCTCTCACCCTCGGTGCCCGGCAGGCCGAGGATCCGGCCAACCGAGCCCGGGCTGGGGTGGGAGCCGGAGATGTACTGGTCCTGGACGATCGGGCCGGTCCACTGGTCGCCGATGTAGTCGGTGAGGACCAGGTCGTCGTCCGACTCGTAGATAACGACGTTGGTGGCGCTGCTCTTCTCGCTGCCGCGGAACTTGACGCCGGCCTTCCAGAAGCCGCTGGCAAACGCCTGCTGGTAGTCGGCACGGGCGGTCAGGATGTCCTCCTCGGTGAAGTTGTCGTTGGTCTCGATCTCGTCGAAGAAGGACTGGCCGAGGTCCTCGTTGAGCGGGTTGGGCTGGAACCAGCGGCCCTCGAAGGCGGGTGCGAAGTCCACGTCCTCCTGCACGAAGAGTGGATTGTTGCCCTTCGGCTCGGCCTCCTCGGCGTGCCCGTAGGCGATCTTGTAGCTCAGCGCGCTCGAATCGAAGACGTTCTCGCCCTCGAAGTAGGCCTGCCAGATCTTCTGCTCCTCGAAGCGGTCTTTGAGCTCGCGCTCGATCTCGCCGTCCTCGAGGTTGAAGGTGGTCCGCCGGCGGTACTCCTGGTCGGCAAACTCGTTGTAGATGCCCTTGATCTTGTAGGTGCTGCTCTCCGACGCCCGCCAGTCGAAGGCGGCGACGAAGCCGAGCCGCTCGCGGTTGACGTTGTAGTCGCGGGTCTCGAACTCCGCCGGCTGGCCGTCCACCAGGTCGTTCCAGCTGTCGGCCTCGAAGTTCTCGGTGTTGGGCGTGATATTGAAAAAAGAGCCCGACAGGATCAGACCCGAGCCGCCGTCGCCGAAGCGATTTCCCCACGTGAAGCCGGCCTGCACGCCGTCACCGTCGCGCAGGTCGCCGTAGTAGCCGCCGAGGTTGGCGTTGAGCACCTGCTGGGCTGGCGCGTCCTTGAACTGGAGGTTGACGATGCCGCCGATGGCGTCGGCGTCCTGGTCCGGGGTCAGGGCCTTCGACACCGTCATCGTCTCGAGGAGATCGGCGGGGATCACGTCGAGCGCCACCTGGCGGATGTCGTCCTCGGGCGACGGGATCACTTCGCCGTCGATCTGGGTGCGGTTGAGGTCGGCGGCGGTGCCGCGAATCTGGACGTAACGGCCCTCGCCCTGGTCGCGCTGGATGAACAGCCCGGGCACGCGCTGGGTGGCCTCGGCGGCGTTGCTGTCGGGAAAGGCCTCGATCTGCTCTGACGACACCACGTTGACGATGTTGGGAGCGTTCTTCTGCTCGGACAGGGCCTGCGCCTGGCCGGCGAGAATCGGGTTGGCGCTCACCGTCACCGTGCCGAAGAAGGCCTCGACCTCCATCGTGACGTCTGCGGTCGCGGTGGAAGCGCCGGTCACGGGGACGACGACCGTCTGGTCGGCGAAGCCGATGAAGCGCACCAGCAGCTGCTGGTCGCCTTCCGGGACCGCCCTGAGGCGGTACCTGCCGAGACGGTCGGTGGTGGTTTCAATCCTGGTTCCGATGACCGTCACACTGGCGCTCGGGATCGGCTCGCCCTCCGGGCCCACAACGGTTCCGGTGATCGAGCCGGCGGCCGCGGCGGCTGTCGCGGTGCCGAACAATCCGACGCTCAGCGCGACGGCCGCGACCGCCGCTCGGACACGCTGCTTGAACATCATGTGCTCCTTCCTCGATGTGAACCCGGCCGACGGTACCTCCCTCGGCCGGTGCGCGGACCCCAGTACCATGCGCTCCTCAGATGCGAACGGTATGGTCGAGACGTGAAGCCGGTGTTAACCCGCACGTCTCACGATCCCGCGCCGGGAGGCAGACCGCAGAATGTGCAGCGGATCGCGGTGGGCTGGGAGGCCGGCGGCCAGCACTGTGGCGACCGCGGTACCCGTGACCTCGTCGCCGCTGATGACCGGGGCCCACCGGCGCCGGCCCCCGACGACCGGCCGACGTCAGGCGACTCGGGATGCTCGCCGAAGGGGGGCTGTCAGCCCGCCGCCCGCGTCCGACCTCAGATCACGACCAGGAGCAGCTCACCGAAGATCAGTCCGAGGGCGGCGCCAACGGCGACGTCTGACGGGTAGTGGACCCCCAGGACGACCCGCGAGGCGCCCACGAGCAGCGCCAGCAGGACGAAGAACGGCGCCACTGTCGGCACCGTTGCGGCGGTCACTACCGCGGCCATCACCGCGTGCAGGGTGTGGCCCGACGGAAACGAGCCCTTGTCCGGGATCGGTGCCCGCTGCGGCGGCCCGGCGCGCCGCTCGCACGGACGGCGCCGTGCATAGTGGTGCTTGAGCCGGGTCTGGATCACGACCGCCAGAACCGAGGCGCCGGCCCACACCGCCATGGCCTGCCCCCCGCGGAGCGCGAGCAGCAGCAGGCCGACGCTCACCGACAGCGGCCAGTCGCCGATCTTGGACGCCACGCGAAAGACGCCGACGGTCAGCCGGTGGCCGACGAGATCGGCAGCGCCGCGGCACAGCCGGAGCTCGCGCAGCGCCAGCTGCTGGAGCCTGCCTGGCGGGGCGTCGACGCGAGCTTCCATACCGTGAATCTGGGCTCGGGCGGTGAAGGACGTCGGTACGCCACGTCAACGGCCCGTAAGTTGACGGTTAAATCTCTGCGAAGCAGATCTTTGCGATGTTGTCCGCGCCGCGTCGAGGAAGCCGTTCGAACGCCGAGTTGGCGCACTCGGCGAATCTGCCCTGCCGGAGCCAGCTCGAAAGGGCGGATGCGAAACCGCCGGGATCGGGCCGGCGGACGCCAGCCCCGGCGTCGAGGATCCAGCGAGCATTCGCACGCTCGTGGTCGCCGACGGCGTCGTCGAGCACCAGCGGCAGCCCGAGCGCGGCGTAGAAGACCAGCTCGCTCGGCTTGGTCCACAACACGTCGGTGGCGGCGAGGGTTCGGTTGAAGCTTCGGTACGCGGCGGCGAAGCCCTCACCGTCGACGATCTCGACCGCGTCGGACCGCGAGCCGAGCGATGCGCTGGCCCAGCGGTGAAACCTCCGGCTGAGGTGGCGGTGAGTCCCGGCCACCAGCGCGAGGCGGAGCCTGCCATCAGCGAGGGGCTCCGCGAGCTCGATCAGGAGCTGGCGAGCCCGCCCGGCCTGCGCGCCGGCGCCGCCGATCGCCATCGTCAGCCGCGGTGCACCGGCGTCGCCGCGGGCGTTGTCGCGGGCTCCTGCCAGCCGCGCGAGGCGCTGCGTGAGGTGTTCCCGCGCGCGAGCTTCGAGCTCGGGCGGCAGCGGAAATCCGGTGATCTGGATCTGCTCGCTGCGGATCCCGTAGTCGAGCAGGCGGCTGCGGGTGGCCGCGGTCGGGACCAGGTAGCGAATGCGGCACGTCGAGGGATCGACGGGCGCCCAGATGCGGTGGATCACGGTGTCGGTGACGACGCAGGCCACCGGCACGTTCGCGAACCTGTCCACCGCCAGCGCCGGCGCGTAGAAGGTGGTCAGGAGGGGACGGCGCTCGCTCTCGAGGCGCCGGGCGAGTTCGTTCCCGAGGCCGCGTCGGAGCTGCCGTTCGAGCAGCAGCGCTCCGAGGTTGGGTGCCGCGTCGCCGTCCGCCGGCGAGCTGTCGACGGCGGTCAGGCGGTCGAGCATCAAACGAAACGGCGGCCCGGCCAGCGGGTGCTGCGACCACCGCGAGAGCAGCCCGTAGGCGTGCCTGAAGCGTCGCCAGGTGCGGACCTCGCGTGCGGCCGCAAAGGGAGGCCGGTCGACCCTCACCACCGGCTGCTGCAGCTTCTCGGCGAGCGCGTGGGCCGCGCGCAGGTGGCCGTATCCCATGTCGACGGCGGCGAGCAGGGGTCGCGATGGCTCCTTTTTCACGATCCCGGAGTGTGCCCTGCCCGGCGCGCGAATGCGACCCCTTCGCGTTGACTTTGCGCCAGCTTCAACCTCGCTTCATGCAGATTGACCATTAATAGGAGGGATGGTCGCACCGCTTCTCTCCGTCACCGTCGGCATCGGTCTCCTGCTCGTGCTCCTGATGGCGGCCTCACAGCTGAGGCGGCTGCAGGGCCGCCGGCCACGTGCCTGTGTCAAGGTGCCCTCGGTCAGCATCCTGAAGCCGCTGAAAGGGGTCGACAGCGGTCTCGAGTCGAACCTCGAGACCTTCTTCGCGCTCGATTACCCGTGTTTCGAGCTCGTCTTCGGGGTCCGGGACGAGGCCGATCCGGCCCTCGCGGTCGCCCGGCGGGTCGCCGCTCGCCACCCGCAGGTGTCGAGCCGGTTCATCGCGACACCCTCTGAGGTCGGCGCCAATCCCAAGGTCAACAACCTGGCCGGGATCCTGCCCGCGTGCAGCCACGAGCTGCTGTTGATCAGCGACTCCAATGTGGCTGTGGCGCCCGGCATGCTGCGCGAGATGGTGGCCGAGCTGGAGGCCGAAGGCGTGGGGCTGGTGACCTCGATGATTCGTGGCAGGAACGGCCGCGGGCTCGGCGGCATGCTCGAGGAGCTGCAGCTCAACACCTTCGTGATGGGAGGGGTGGCCGCGGTCGACGGCCTCTTCCACCGGGTGTGCGCGGTCGGCAAGTCGATGCTGTTCCGCCGCAGCGATCTGGCCGCCGTCGGCGGCTTCGAGGAGCTCGGCCGTTATCTCGCCGAAGACCAGATCCTCGGCGAGTCGATCCGCGCGCTCGGCCGGCGGGTCGTGGTGTGCTCGCAGCCGGTGGACAATGTCCTCGGTGTCATGACCGTGGGCGAGTTCAGCGGCCGTTTCCTGCGCTGGGCGCGGATCCGCCGCCGTATCTCCCTCGGCGGCTACCTCGCCGAGCTCCTCACCAACCCGCTGCCGTTCTCTTTGCTGCTGGCGGCCGCTGTTCCGGGTGCTCTGACGGCCGCGGTTCTGCTGCTGACGTTGGTGACGCTGGTGACGGCCGCGGTTGCGGGAGAGCGCAGCCTCGGCATCCGACGCCCGCCGCTGCTCTACCCTCCGCTCGTGGTCCTGCGCTCGCTGCTGGCGGCCGTGCTGTGGCCGGTGCCGTTCTTCAGCTCGAGGGTGGTGTGGCGGGGGCGGCGCTTCCGCATCGCCGCCCGCACGCTGCTGGTTCCTGACGCCGGGTGGGTCGCGCCCGAGCTTTCTGAGCTCGAGCCGGAGGAGGCCGCCGCCTGACGGCTGGCTCGTTCAGGCGCGTTCGATGACTGCGAGGTTTTCGAGCATGATCTCGGCGCAGCGTCCCCACGACAGGGTCTCGGCGTGGCGGCGGCAGCCGGCGCGGTCGATGTCGAGCGCGCGCAGGCAGGCGCTGCGCAGGTCGTGGTCGAGGACGCCGGTGACCCCGTCGATCACCACGTCAATGGGGCCGGTCACCGGATGGGCGGCCACCGGCAGGCCGCTGGCATTGGCCTCGAGCATGACGATGCCGAAGGTGTCGGTCAGCGACGGAAAGACGAAAACGTCGGCGCCTGCGTAGTGCTGCGCGAGCTCCTCGCCGAGCCGCATGCCCGCCCAGTGGACGCCGGGATACTGACGCGCGAGAGCGTCCCGTGCGGGGCCGTCGCCGACCACGACCTTGCTGCCGGGCAGATCGAGGTCGAGGAACGCGCGCAGGTTTTTCTCCGGTGCGACGCGCCCGACCGAGATGAAGACCGGCCGCGGCAGGCCGAAGAAGTCGCCGCCGCGCGGCTGGAAGAGCTCGGTGTCGACGCCTCGGATCCAGTTCACGAGGTTGGAGAAGCCGCGCGCCTCGAGCTCGGCCTTGAGGGTCGGCGTGGGCACCAGGGTGCGGTGGGCGCGTCCGTGGAACCACCGCACCAGGCGGTAGGTGAAGGGCTCGGGGATGCCGGCGTAGACGCGGAGATACTCGGGGAACTTGGTGTGGAAGGCGGTGGTGAAGGGCAGCCGGCGGCGTCCGCAATAACGGCGGGCGGTGATCCCGAGCGGCCCTTCGGTGGCGATGTGGATGGCGTCGGGTCGCTGTTCGTCGAGCAGCCGTGACACTTTCGCCGGCCACACGGCGAGGCGGATGTCGGAGTATCGCGGACACGGAACGGTCTTGAAGCCGTCGGGCGAGATGACGTGCATCGTGTGACCCCGCTCCTCGATCTCTGTACGGCAGCGATCGAGGGTCGTCGTCACGCCGTTGACCTGAGGAAACCAGGCATCGGTCACCAGCGAAATCTGCATGGAGCCATTCTATGCGACGGCGCCGCGTCTCCGGTGTGCTTCAGAGCAGCGATGCCAGCGGCCCGGCCGCGAGCTCGGCGACTCGCCGCCGGTCGGGGTGGTCGGTCCATGCGCCCGGATCGAGCACGTCGGCCGTTCGGCGGGCCTCGTCGACGAACAGCCGCCTCACCTCGTCGACGACGGCAAGATTCGTGGTCAGCACCAGGGTCTCCGAGTTGCGGTAGAAGCTGAGGCGGTTGAGGTTGGTGGATCCGACTGCGGCCAGCATGCCGTCCGCCACTGCGACCTTGGCGTGGACCATCCGGTCGCAGCGCTCCCAGACCGAGACCCCGGCGGCCAGGAGTTCGGCAAACCGGGTCCTGGCGCCGTGCTTGAACCACCAGATGTCGCTGCGACGGGGAACCACCACGAGGACGCGAACACCGCGCCCCGCCGCGGCGACAAGGGCGTTCTTCAGGCTCGGGTCCGGCAGGAAGTAGGGCGTCGCCAGCAGCAGCTCGCGACGTGCGGACCCGGCGAGCGCGAGGTAGGCTGCCGCCGGACGGCCGCGTCCGCCCCGTGGCCCGGCCAGGGCGCACAGCTCGCCGGAGCCGAGAGGCACGTCCAGGGTGCTGCCCCGACCGCCGCCGTTGGCCCGCCACGCGTGCTCGAACTGCTTGCGAAGGGCCCAGGCGGCGGGCCCCTCGAGCCACAGCGCCACGTCCCGCCACGCCTCGTCCCCGGTCAGGACCTCGGAGAACTCAGCCGCCAGGTTGATGCCGCCCACGCTCGCGATCCGCCCGTCGACGACGACGAGCTTGCGGTGGGTGCGCCGGAACGGGTTGTTCCACAGGCGCCACGGGCCGTACCAGCGCACCTCGGCGCCGCAGCCCTGGAGAATCGGCAGCCAGCGCGCGATCGCGGAGGAGCCGAAGCTGTCGAGCAGCAGCCGCACCTGCACTCCGCGCCCGGCCGCCTCGGCGAGCGCCGCACACACCTTCCAGCCGACCGGATCGCGCCGGATCTGGTACATCTCGATGCAGATCTCGCGCTCGGCCCGGTTGACCGACTCCACGACCCGCTCGAAGTGCCCATGTCCGCTGTGGACGACCTCGATGCTCCGTGCCTGCACCAGGTCGAGATCGGCGGCCCCGGCGACCTCCAGAAGCAGCCGTCGCGACGCGGTCGGGTCGCCGGGAAACGCGCGACCACCGGCCACCCGCAGGAACGGCCGGGACGGAGCCAGCTCGGGATCGAGTCGCATCGCTTTCATGATTCGATCCTTTTTCCCGGGCGTGAACTCCGCGCGAACCCGAGGTGATCATGATGTGAACCGACGAAGCGGGAGGGGGCTTTTTACACCGGTTGCACATCGGCTCCACGATCCGCTCACGGACGCCGACCACACTCGCCCCAGCCACGGAAAATCCCTCACCTCCCCTTCCCCTTCCCCAGCGCCGGTTCCCCCCGGCGCAATTTTTTCGTCCGCCCGCGCCGGTTCCGGAATCGGCGCTCGGGGATCCGGTCCCCTCGCTTGTCAACCGCGTCCGACTGACGGTCGTCTTATTCTTATGCTGCGGGCGGGAGTGACTGACGTGGCAGAAGCCTCTGCGGAACCGGACGAGGCGCTGGTACTGCGTGCGCGCAACGGCGACCGGGAAGCCTTCGGCGAGCTCGTCGACCGTCACCAGCGGCGGGCGTGGATGGTGTGCTGCCAGTACGTGGGCGTCGACGAGGCGGACGTCGTGGTTCAGGAGAGCCTGATCAAGGCCTATCGCCACATTCGCCGTTTCGACCAGCGCGCGGCGTTTTCGACCTGGTTGACCCGGATCGCCATCAACACCTGTCTCGACCTGCTGCGACGGCGCTCGCGGCAGCCTGTGGCGGCCTCCGATCCGGACGACGTCGCCTCCGGCTCCCTCTTTCTGGTTCCGGACGAGCGGCCCGGGCCGGAGGCGCGCACCATGCAGCGGCAGGCGGTGGCGGTCCTGCGCGCTCTCGAGGACGAGCTGCCCGAGCGCCAGCGCGAGATCTTCCGCCTCAGGTACTACGCCGAGATGGACCTCGAGGAGATCGCGGCCTCTCTCGGCGTCCACGTGGGAACCGTCAAGACGCATCTCCACCGCGCGGTGCACAGGCTGCGGACGGAGTTGGGAGCGTACCGATGACCGATCATCTCGAAGACCGCGAGATCGCCGCCGTCCTTGCCGGCGGGGACCCCGGCTCGCGGGCCGTGGAACACCTCGAGTCCTGCCTCGGATGCCGGCGCGAGATCGACCGGCTGGGCGAGCTGGTGTCCAGGCGGCGGGCGGAGCTCGCGTCGCAGGCCCCGGATTGGGGCCGACAGCGCGACCGGATCATGGATCGGCTGCCGCCTGCGGCCGCCACACGGGATCGTGCCGGTAGCCGTTGGCTGCGGCCGCTGCTCGCGGCCGCCGCGGTGCTGGTGGTTGCGGTCGGGCTGCGGCTGGCGTGGTTGCCGTCGGCCCCGACCGGGGAGCAGAGCCGGACCGACCTCGCGGTCGAGGAGATCCTCGCCGAGGTCGACGAGGTGCTGGCGGACGACAGCCTGCCGGGCTTCGAGCCCATCGACCCGGGGTTCGAGATCGCCGATGCGTACCTGGCCAATGGGAGCTCGTGACCGGGCAGAAGCGGAGGATGTCATGAAGAAGCTGATGGTGCTGCTGTTCGGGCTCGCGACGGCCGCGTCGGTCGCCGCCTCGGACTTCGAACTCCCGCCGGGCAAGTGGTGGGAAAGCGAGCGCCTGGCGACCCACATCGGGCTCAGCGACCGGCAGGCGAGCGAGATTCGCGAGGTGGTGTTCGCGCACGCACGGCGGATGATCGACCTCAAGGCGAAGGTCGAGCTGGCCGGTCTCGACCTGGCGGAGACCGTGAACCACCCGCAGCTCGACGGCGACGCGGTCCGTGCCGCCTACGCATCATTCCAGGCCGCCCGGCAGGCTCTCGAAAACGAGCGCTTCGACATGCTGCTGGCGGTGCGGCAGGTCCTCACCTTCGAACAGTGGCAGCAGCTGCAGGAGCTGAAGCGCCGCACCGGCGACGGCCGCGGCCAGCGGCGCCCCGTTGGCCGCGGCCGGGCCGGCGAGCCCGGCCAACAGCCGCCCGGTCAGAGGTTCTGAGTCCGTTCCGCGCTCCCCGGGGCTGATGCCGGCGTTCGGCGGAGGCGAGCGGTGAATTGACAGGAGGCTGCCCGTCTGCTACATTTCGCCTCCCTTTGCGCAGGGGCTGAGGTGTGGAATGTCTGAGTATGCAGTCTTCGAACACGGCGGCAAGCAGTACCGGGTCAGCCCGGGCGACGAGTTGCTGGTGGAGCGGACCGTGCCGGATCTCGCGGCGGGCGACGCTCTGATCTTCGACCGGGTGATGCTCGTCAGCCGGGGCGAGGGCGTTCGCGTCGGCCAGCCGGTGCTCGACGGCGCCGTGGTCCGCAGCCAGGTGGTGGCGCCGGAGCGAGGCGAGAAGGTCATCGTCTTCAAGAAGAAGCGCCGCAAGGGCTACAAGAGGACCCGGGGGCACCGCCAGGATTACTACCGGGTCCGCGTTGAGGCGATCGAGGCCTGAGGAGGCATCATGGCGCACAAGAAGGGTCAGGGCTCGAGCCGCAACGGGCGCGACTCCAAGGCCAAGCGGCTCGGAACCAAGGTCGGTGACGGCCAGACAGTGACCGCAGGCACGATTCTCGTCCGCCAGCGTGGCACGTCGTTCAAGCCCGGCGCCAACGTCAAGCGCGGCGGCGACGACACCCTGTTCGCGGCCTCACCGGGACAGGTGAAGTTCGAGAATCGCGGCCGCCGCGGTCGCTTCATCAGCATTCTCACCAACTGATCCCCGAGCCTGCTCTCATGTTCCCTGCCATCGGATGCCGCGACGCGATGGCGTCGCCGCCGGGGGCGGTGCGATAGATGCTCGTGGATGCCGTACGCATCACGGTACGGGCCGGACGCGGCGGCGATGGCTGCGTCTCCTTCCGGCGCGAGAAGTACGTGCCCAGGGGTGGCCCCGACGGTGGCGACGGCGGTCGCGGCGGCAGCGTGACCTTGGTCGTCGACACGGGCCTCAACACCCTGCTCCACCTTCACAATCGGAAGCTGGTACGGGCCGGACGCGGCGAGCACGGGCGCGGCTCGAACCGGACCGGCGCCTCCGGCGAGGACGTGCGGCTCCAAGTGCCGCCGGGCACCATCGTCCGCGACGTCTCGAGCGGAGAGCTGCTGGCCGACCTCGTCGCGCGTGGCGACGAGTTGGTGGTCGCGGCGGGCGGCAGGGGTGGCCGCGGCAACGCTCGCTTCGCCTCGTCGACCAATCGCGCGCCGCGGACGGCCGAGGACGGGGCTGCCGGCGACGAGCTCGATGTCGATCTCGAGCTCAAGCTGCTGGCCGACGTGGGCCTCGTCGGCCTGCCCAATGCGGGAAAGTCGACCCTCCTGTCCCGGATCTCGGCGGCGAGACCGAAGGTCGCGGAGTATCCCTTCACCACCCTCGAGCCGTCGCTCGGGGTGGTGACGGCGCCTCACGACGAGTTCCAGACCCTGGTCATGGCCGACATCCCGGGTCTGATCGAGGGCGCGCACGATGGGGCGGGGCTCGGCATCCGCTTTCTGCGCCACATCGAGCGCTGCCCGGTGCTCTTGCACCTGGTGGATCTGGCGTCGGAGGAACCGATCGCGGCGCGAGTTGCTACCATTCGGGCGGAGCTCGAGGCCCACCCGGCGGGTTTGGCGGCACGGCCGTGGCTTCTGGTGGGCAGCAAGCTGGACGCCGTCTCCGATGCCGCCGCGGCGCGGTGCGGCCTGCACCAGGCCGCTGACCGCCATGGTGTCGCCTGGCTCGCGGTGTCGGCGGTGACCGGTGAGGGCATTGCGCAGCTCCTGGGCCGGCTCTTCGAGCTGGTTCGGGAGTATCGGGAGCACGCATGAGGCAACGCATCGCGGTGTACGGGGGCAGCTTCGATCCCTTCCACCTCGGCCACCTGGTGCCGACCGTGAGGGCACAGGAGACCTTCCGCTTCGAAGCGGTTCACTTCGTGCCGGCCGGCGCGCCGCCCCACAAGCCGGACGTGCCGTTGACGTCGGTGACCCATCGCCTCGTGATGGTGGCGATGGCGACCCTCCCGTACGAGGGCTTCTACACCTCGGACGACGAAGTCTTCGCGCCCCAGCCGACCTACACGGTGGAAATGGTTCGCCGGTTCCGAAAGCGGTATCCCGAGGCGACGCTGTACTTCATCCTCGGCTCCGACAGCTTTTCGCAGATCGAAAGCTGGGAGCGTTGGCAGGAGCTGACCGACGCCGTCAACCTGGTGGTGCTGCACCGTGCCCATATATGGGGAGAGGAGCTCGAGCAGAAGGTGCCGGAGCAGCTGCGGCCGAGAATGCGCCTCGTCGAGCCATTCGCCGAGGTGGCGGATCCGGATGAGCTGACCGTGTACCTGCTCAATCACGAGCCGTTTCCGATCTCGGGGACCTCGATTCGGAATCGGCAGTCGCGCGGCCAGCCGATCCGCGAGCTGGTACCACACGAGGTCCACTCGTACATCGAAAAGTACGGTCTCTACCGACCGGACACCGCCGGTGGCGCGCGATGACGGCGGCCGCGTCCTCGCCGCAGCTGCGGATCGCGGCGCGCGCCGCGTCCGACAAGAAGGCCTTCGAGATCGTCGGCCTCGAGGTGGCGCGCCTCACGTCCTACACCGACCAGCTCCTGATCTGCTCGGGAGCGAGCGAGCGCCAGGTGGGTGCGATCGCCAACGGGATCGAAAGCCGTCTGCGCGACGCCGGGGTCCGGCCGCACCACATCGAGGGCGCATCGGGCTCGGACTGGGTGTTGATGGACTACGGAGATTTCGTCGTCCACGTCTTCACCGAAGACCGCCGTGCCTACTACGGCCTCGACGCGCTGTGGCGCGACGCCCACCGGCTGGGGGACGTGATCGGCAAAGCTGACGGTTCGCCGTGAAGATCCGGGTGCTGTGGCTCGGCCGCACCTCGGCGGGACCGTATGAGCAGCAGGTGGAAACCTACCGCGCCCGGGTGCACCGGCGATGGCCGTGCAGTGACCTTCGCCTGCGGCCCGCTGGCGGCGGCCGCGGCGCCGACCCGCGGCGCGCGCTGCGGCGCGAGGCCGAGACGATCCTCGACCGCTGCGAGCGCGGCTGGCCGCTGGTGGTGCTCGACGAGCGCGGCCGCGGCCATCGCAGCTCGCAGTTCGCCGGCTGGCTCGAGCGGCTCGACGATCGTGGCACGCCGGGTCTCGACTTCATCATCGGATCGGACCTCGGTCTCGACCGAGATCTCGTCGAAGGCGCCGACCACAGGCTGGCGTTGAGCGCCATGACCCTGCCCCACGAGCTCGCGAGGCTGCTGCTGTGGGAACAGCTCTACCGCGCGGCCAGCATCCTCGCCGGTGGTGCGTACCATCGGAGTTGCGTACAATGAGGGGCGGTCTCGGGCGGGGAGCCGAGGTCGCCGCGAGGGCTTCCGGAGCGTCTGGAGGATCGACAACATGAACAAACGGCAGCTCGAACGCTATCGCAAGAAGCTCGAGACGAAGCGCGACGAGGTTCTGCAGCTGGTGGAGTCGGCTCGCAACAGTGAGAAGGAAGGGGGCAGCAATGATGCTCCCGATCTCGGCGATCGCGCGCTGTCCACCGTCATCCGCGATCTCAGTTACCAGCTGACCGCCGGCGAACGCGAGATTCTGCGCCGCGTCGACGATGCTTTGAAGCGCATCGATGACGGCGAGTACGGAAACTGTGTCGAATGCGGCAAGAAGGTCCAGACCGGCCGCCTCGACGCCGTCCCGTGGGCACGCCACTGCATCGAGTGCCAGGAGATGCAGGACCGCGGCGAGATCTGATCCCGGGGCGCCGTCCGGTCATGGCCCACGTCCACCTCGTCGCCTCGCCGGACGACTACCTCCTGCAGGAGCGGCTCGACCGCCTGCTCGACGAGGTGCGGTCCGGGCTCGGCGGCGTCGAACCCGAGCTCTTGTCCGATGAGGCGGCGCCGGAAGCCGTGGCTCTCGAGCTGTCCTCGCCGTCGTTGTTCACGCCACAGCGTCTGCTGGTGGTGTCCGACGTGACGGCGTGGATCACCCGAGCGGGCGGCAGAGCGGGCAAGAAGAAGGCGGCCGAGAGCGAGGCCGCGGTCGATCTCTCGGCCCTCACCGGAATTCTCGAGGAAGGGCTTTCCGACCAGATGGGCCTGGTGATGGCAGCGGTCAGCGCGACCGCCCCGAAGGGTCCGTTGGTGGACGCCGTGAAGGCGTGCGGCACGCTGCACTGGCTACCGCTGCCGCCACCGCCCAAACCGTGGGACGAGGTCCCGGTGTCGCTCGAACAGGCGGCGGTGCTGCGCGATGTCATCCGTCACGCCGCCGGCGAGGTTCGCTTCGCGCGGGCAGCGGAGCGGCTGCTGTTCGACCGTCTGGGCTTCTCGCCGAGGCTGCTCGCGTCGGAAGCGCGCAAGCTGGCGGCCGCGGCCGCCGGCGGCGAGGTCGGCGAGGAGCTGGTGCGGCAGCTCTGCTTTCCCAAGCAGCGGTCGCTCGAGACGGCCCGTGACGCGGTCCTGGAGCGCCGTCCGGAGCCGCTCCTCGACCTGCTGCTGGCCGCCGAGGCAGGACAGGTCGTGCGCGACTTCCAGGGCCGGCAGCTCGACGGCAAGGGGGCCGCCTTCAGCCTGGTCGCCCAGGCGTGGAGCATCTTCCAGCAGCTGTTCTACCTGCGTCGGCTGGCGGTCCGCTCCGGCCTTCTCGACGAGATGGATCCGGAACGCACCAACGTCGAGCGGTGGTACCCGCGGCGCTTCAAGGACGGCATCGCGCCGAGGCTGAAGGAGCTGCTCGAAGAGGATGCCCCGTCGCCGGTGGTGCAAACAGGCCGCCGCACGCCCCACCCCTTCGCGCTCGGCCATCTCTTCCGGGCTGCCGGACGCTACTCCGACGAGGAGCTCGCGGATGCCCTCGCCGACCTCGGTGCGGTCGAGGCCGCGCTGCGCGGTGATCGCTCTCAGGAGGTCGTGTCGGCCTACTTCGCGAGGGTGCTGCCGCCGTCCGAACCCGTCTGAGAAGTGGCCGGGATCAGGGGCGCTGCGCCGCGGGCACACCACCGTCAGGTTGGCTTCGGGCTCGCGACCACCGGGTTGTTCGGCGGCCGCGGCCGACAAACGGACGATCGCGGCGTGCGGTCCGCCGTCGCCGGCCGGATGATGCTGGATGCGCTCGAGGCCGAACTCGCCGACGCCCGGCCGGCGGGCCTCGAGGTGGTGGGAAGAGGGAACAACCGGGTTCGCCAGCAAACCGATCGGTCGGCTGGTGGCGCCGTATTCGCGGGTCGTCACGGCAGTGCACCGCGCATCAAGGGTTTGCAGTACACTGAGATGGCGATGACCGAGCGGCGCACGATCTGGATCGTCGATGACGACGCGGCCATCCGCGAGCTGCTGTCCTTCATCGTCACCGAGGCCGGCTACGAGGTCGACGTCTTCTCGTCGGGGGCGGAGGTTCTCGCCAGCTCGGGCAAGCCCCCGGACGCGGTGCTGCTCGACCTCATGATGCCCGAGCTGGACGGGGTGGAGGTGTTGAAGGAGGTCACCCGACTGCATCCGCGGCTGCCGGTCATCATGATCACCGCCGACAACGACATCCAGCGTGCGGTGGAACTGACCAAGCTCGGGGCCTACGACTACCTGGTCAAGCCGGTGGACCAGGAACGGCTGCTGACCACCCTCGACCGGGCGCTGTCGCACGGCAGCCTCGAGAAGGAGGTGGCGCGGCTCAAGGAGGAGCTCTCGGACCGCTATCACCTGCGCAGCATCGTCGGCTCGTCGGCCGCCATGCGCAAGGTCTACGAACAGATCGAGAAGGTCCTCGAGTCCGAGATCACGGTCTTCATCGGCGGCGAGAGCGGTACCGGTAAGGAGCTCGTGGCGAAGGCGATCCACTATGCGTCTCTGAGGTCGGACGGCCCGTTCATCGACGTCAACTGCGCGGCGATCCCGGAAGGCCTCCAGGAGAGCGAGCTCTTCGGCCACGAGAAGGGGGCCTTCACCGGCGCTCTCGCCACCCACCCCGGCAAGTTCGAGCAGGCTCACGGCGGCACCATCTTCCTGGATGAGGTCGGCGAGATGTCACCGTCCGCTCAGGCGCGGCTGCTGCGGGTGCTGCAGGAGCGGGTGCTGCAGCGCGTCGGCGGCACCGACACGATCGCTCTCGACGTGCGGGTGATCTCGGCCTCCAATCGCGACCTCGGTGCGATGGTGTCCGACGGCGCCTTCCGCCAGGACCTCTATTACCGGCTGGTCGTGTTCCCGATCGCCCTGCCGCCGCTGCGCGACCGCCGTGAAGACATCCCGCTGCTGGTCGAGCACTTCCTCGACAAGCATGCGCGCGACGCGGGCAAGCACATCAAGGTGGTCGAGAAGCAGGCGATGGAGGCCCTGGTCAACCACGGCTGGCCCGGCAACGTTCGTGAGCTCGAGAACGTCATACACCGCACCCTGTTGGTGACCGCGGGGCTCGAGCTGACTCTCGACGATCTTCCGGTGGGGATCGCCGGGGGCGCGACCGCCGCGGTGGCGCCGGCGGTCGAGCCGGCCGGCGGGCCTGCGGCGACGGCGTCCACGAAGACGCTTGAAGAGCTCGAACGCGAAGCCATCGTGCGCGCCCTCGACGGCAACCGGGGGAACCTCTCCGACGTTGCACGCCAGCTCGGGATCGGGCGCTCTACCCTGTACCGGAAGCTCGAGCAGTACGGCCTGCGGGAAAAAAGGTAAGCCGAATTCACAGGTCCGACTTCCGAAGTCTACAAGACGTCATCCCAGCCGCGCTCGTCGAGTGCAGCGACCACGTCCTTGACCCGCTGTGCCTGATCCCTGGGCAGGACGAGCACCGCATCTGGGGTGGCCACGATCACCAGGTCGGAGACACCGACCACTGACACCACGGGCCCGCTGCCGACGATCAGATTGCCACCGCCATCGGCGACGTGGACGCGCCCGGAGAACGCATTCCCGTTGCCGTCGTGCTCGAGGACCGCCGCCGCTGCAGGCCAGGACCCGATGTCCGACCACGGGAAATCGACCGGAATCGTCCAGCACCTCTCGGCCCCTTCCATGATGCCGAAGTCGACCGAAGTGGCCGGCAGCGTCGGGTACACGGCGGCGAGCTCGCCGTCTCGCCCGGCGGTGCCCCAGGCAGCGCGGATCTGCGCGAGCCCGCGCGCCAGATCCGGCAGCTGGCGTTCGATCTCGGCCAGCAGGTCGGCCGCGCGCCACGCGAAGATACCCGAGTTCCACAGGTGCTCCCCCGACGCCGTGTAGCGCCGCGCGTGCTCCTCGTCGGGTTTTTCGACGAAGCGACGCAGGCGGTGCACCGCCCAGTCACCCACCCGGCCGTGGCGGCTGCCGAGCTCGAGGTAGCCGAAGCCCGTTTCAGGTCGGTCGGGCCGGACTCCGAAGGTGAGCAGGCCGCCCTCGGCAGCCACCAGCTCGGCACCCGCCGCCAGTGCGGACCGAAACCTCGGCTCGTTGCCGATCAAATGGTCCGCCGGCAGAACCAGGCAGGCGGCCGCGCTGTCGGCATGAAGCAGCGCAAGGGCTGCGAGCCCGGTACACGCTGCGGTGTTCCGGGCCTCCGGCTCGGCGATGACGTTGGCTGCGGGCAACTCGGGGAGGACCTCGCGCGTGGCCGCGACGGTCTGTGCGGTGGTCACCACCCACGTGCGCTCCACCGGCACCAGGCCCTGGAGGCGCTCGAAGGTCATCCTCATCAGCGGTCGCTCGGTGGCCAGGGTCAGGAACTGCTTCGGCCGCCGGCGCCGCGACGCCGGCCAGAACCTCGTCCCCGATCCCCCGGCCATGATCACTGCGTGCAGCATGGGGGGTATCTTATCTCCGTTTCCGCGGCTCGCGGCAACCTGAGCCGCAAAGACCGAGGTCCGGCCGATGCTATCCTCCTCGAATGCGACACGATGGCATCGCGGCAGTCAGCTTCGACGCCGGCAATACCCTGCTGTACTGCGACCCGAGCCCGTCCGAGATCTACGCCACCCACCTCAGCCGGCACGGGCGGAGGGTCAGCGCCGCAGAGGTCGGGCCGGTCTTCAAATCGGCGTGGGCCGAGATGCAGCGGCGTACCGCGACCGGCCGGAACCGCTACACCTCGATGGCCGGCGGCGAGCGCGCCTGGTGGGGGGGGTTCGTCCGCGAGGTGCTGCGGCAGCTCGACCATGATGCGCCGTGGCAGGAGCTGCTCGACGACCTCTACAGGGCGTTCTCCGACAGCCGGGTGTGGAAGGTCTTCGACGACACCCCGGCCACCCTCGATGCGTTGGAAGCGGCCGGCGTGCGGCGGGCGCTGGTTTCGAACTGGGACCGCCGCCTGCCCGAGATCCTGGAGTCGCTGTGTCTGAGCGCGCGGTTCGAGGTGGTGACGGTGTCGGCTCTCGAGGGCGTCGAGAAGCCCTCGCCGGATATCTTCAACCGTACGGTGGAGCGCCTCGGCCTGCTCGCGGAGACCGTCCTCCACGTCGGCGACTCGCCGCTCGAGGACTACACGGGTGCGACGGAGGCGGGCCTCGCGGCGGCGCTGCTCGACCGCCGCGGGCTGTTCGAGCACACCGGCTACCGGCGGGTGGCTTCCCTCGAGGAGATCATCGACCTGGTGAACGCCTCGTGAAGGGCAGGCGCTGCCTTCCGGCCGCGGATGCCGTGCCATACTGAGCGGATGCTGGATCCTGCGCCTCGAAACCGGAAGCGACGCCGCGGCACAGGAATGGTCGTGACACGCTGGTGCAGTCTCGTCCTCGCCGGAGTTCTGATCGCCGCGTCGGCCCCGGCTGCCACCGCAGGTGGGATCGGCGACCGGGTGCAACGCCACGTCGAGGCCGCGGTCGCCGACGGCATCAAACCGGTGGACTTCCACCACCTGCTCTTCGCGACCGCGTGGCGCGAGACCTTCGCTGACTGGAGCGTGGCGGAGCGTGCCCTCGACCGCCTCAGCGGGCCGCGGAGGATCGACCCCCTGATGGCCGACGAGCTGCGGCTGCTGCGTGCTCGGCTGGAGGCCGAGCGCGGGCGGGATGCGGCTGCCCGCGAGCTGTTCCGGACCATGGGCGGACTGGGCTCGTGGTGGTTCGACGGTCCCTACCCGCTCGAGGAGCTGTCGGACTTCGATCGCGCCGCTGCGCCGCCGCCGCCGGCGCCGTCGTGGCGCGAGGTTCCGGGCACCGACGCGCTCGGCTGGGTCGGGCTGAGCGGGCTCGCCTGGCCGTCTCAACGCCAGTTCGCCTATTTGGCGACAACGATCGTCAGCGACCGCGATCAGCCGGTCGCGGTCAGGGTCGGCGCCGCGCAGGTCGCGCGGCTATGGCTTAACGGCACCGAGGTCCTGACCACCGGGCAGCCGCTCGAGATGGCCGAGGACCAGGTGGCCGGTGGCGGATGGCTGCGGGCCGGGCGCAACGTCCTGGTCGTCGCAGTGGCCTCGGAAAACGACCAGTGGTGGCTGAGGGCGCGCTTGTCGCAGCCGGACGGCCAGCCGCTGGGGGGGGTCCGAGAGGTCGGTGAGTCGCCGCAGCCGGTGGCCGCCCTCGACCGGCCCGCTCCGGCGGTGCGCGACCTCGGGACCGAACTCCGGCGCGAGGTGGAGGCAGGAACCCCGTCGGCGCGGCTCGCGCTCGCGGCCTGGCTGGTGGCGCACCGGCCGGAACCCGCCGGCGGGGGCGACACCCGCGCCGCCTGCCGTGCGGCGCGTCAGGAGGACCCCGCGGAGGCCCGCCTCCTCGAATGGCTTGTGACCTCTGATCCGGCAACCTCGCGCGACCTGCTGGCGGAGGCGGTGACCGCAGATCGGAACCTGGTGTGGGCACGGCTCGAGCTCGCCGACTGGTACGGCGAGCGCGGTCTTTATGAGCAGGCGCGCGGGCTTCTGCTCGAGGGGGACCCCGACGAGCCGAGCGTTCAGAGCACTTTGCTGTCGCTCGATTCGATGCTGTGGGGGCAGCTGGTGATGCCGGCGCTCGCGGAGGTTGCCGAGGGATCTCCGCGCTGTGTCGAGGCCAACCTCAGGCTCGCCGCCGCCTCGTCGCGATCGCGGCGCTGGGACCTCGCTGCCGAGGCCCTGGAGCGGCTCGCTGCGGTCACCCCCGGATTGGCTTCGGTGATCCAGATGCGGGAGGACTTCGCCGAAACCTGCGGCGACGGTGCGACGCTGCGCGATCTGTACACCTCGCGGCTCGACCGTGATCCGAACCGCGTCGGCGCGCGGGTCCGACTGGCACGGTTGTTGGCGGCGGACGGTGACGTCGAGGGCGCGCGCGAGTTGCTCCAAGGCGGCCTCCAGCGGTCGCCCACCAACGTGGACCTCCTGATGGAGTTGGCAGCCACCGAGCATGCTGCCGGCGATGATCAGCGCGCACGGTCGGCGGCGCGCGAGGTGCTGGAGATCAGACCCCAGAATCGCCGAGCCCAACGGCTCCTCGAGCTGCTCGGCGAGACGGTGGAAGACCGGCAGTGGATCCGAGGGCCCGAGGCGCTGTGGCGTCTGGCCGACGAGGCGCCGCCGGCGAGCCCGGCGGTGGTGGTTCTCGACCATCGGGAGATCGAGTTCCTGCCGTCCAACCTCAGCGAAGAACGCGTCCAGCGAGCGCTGCTGATCGCCGATGCGGACCGTGCCGGCGACCTCCTCGTGCAGCGCGTTCCATTTGTTTCAGAGAGCGATCGGCTGCGGGTGCTCTCCGCGCGGATCCTGCGACGGGACGGCTCCGAGATCTCGGCACGTCAGGGCGACACCCCACGGTTGTCCGAGCCCGAGTTCAACATCTTCTACGACACACGTCTGCGCTTCATCCGCTTCCCGGAGTTCGAGGACGGCGATCTGGTGGAGATCACCTACGTCAAGACCGAGACTGAAGAGTCGAACCAGACCGGGCCCTACAACGGGGGCCTGCTGGTCCTGGGCGGCGGCCTGCCGGTGGCCAACCTCGAGGTCGAGCTGATCGCACCGCAGGGAGGGATGCCGGCCTGGGAGCTGGTGCACCTGGAAGGAGATCCGGTCGACGAGGTCGCCGAGGATGGAACCCGCAGGCTGCGATGGCAGTGGCGCGATCTGGCGGCCGTGCCGAGCGACCTGCCGCCGGCGCCGCCGCTGCTCATCACGCCGCACCTCCTGTACTCGAACCTGCACGAATGGGGCGACCTTGCGGATTGGTACGGGCGCCACGTGGAGCCGCGCATCCGCGTGTCCCAGCAGGTGGAGGACACGGCGCGCCGTCTGGTGGACGGGGCCGACGACCGCCTCGATCGGATTGCCAGGCTGTACCGATTCGTCAGCAACGAGATCCGCTATGTCGGTCTCGAGTTCGGCGAGCACCGCTTCCGGCCGTTCTCCGCCGACTGGGTGCTGCACCACGGCATCGGCGACTGCAAGGACAAGTCAGCGCTGCTTGTGGCGCTGTTGGACGTGCTCGGGATCCCGGCGCGAATGGTCATGGTCCGTACGGCCGATCTCGGCCCGGTGGCGAGCGGAATGGCGGTCCTCGAGCTCTTCAATCACGCCATCGTGTATCTCCCGGAGGACGACCTGTGGCTCGACGGAACCGCCTCGGGCCACGCGGTGTACCCGCCCCCGACCCAGGACCAGGGAGCCTTCGTGCTCGTGGTCGACGGGCGGAGCAGCGGCCCGCGGACGACCCCGGTGGTCGGCGGCGGCCTGCAGCAGCTGCACTACGAGCTCGCGCGCGGTGATGATGGCCGGGTCCGGATCTCGATCCGTGCCGAGGATACGGGGGAGGCGGCCGACCGGCGGCGCGTGCGGTTCGCCGGCAGCCGCGAGTCACAACGCTTCGCACGCTGGCTCCAGGGGCAGTTCCCGGGTGCGGAGCTGGTGGGCGAGCCGCGACTGCAGCTGGTGCCGAGCCGTGACCCGACGGTGATCGAGATCGAGGGCGTGGCGGCCGCGTCGGTGCTCGCGAGCGCGGGCGGCATCACGCTCTTCCCCGGCAACCCGGAGTGGTCGGCGGGCCTCGTGCCCTCCGGCGATCGCGTGGGGCCGCTGATGGTCGCGACACGGCCGGACCTGGCGTGGACGCTCGAGGTCGAGCTCGGCCGACCTCCGACGACGCTGCCCGAAGACGTCGCGCTCGAGACCGCGTTCGGGGCGCTGCGGGTCGAGGTCGAGGCCGAGGCCACCGGCTATCGCGTCGAAGGGATGCTGCACCTCGTGCCGGGGCTGGTGGAGTCGGTGGACGTGGCCAGGCTGCGCGAGTTCCTGGTGGAGGCCGAGCGGGTCCTGGAGCGACGGGTGGAGGCGCCGTGACGAGGGGCGCCGCGGCCGTCTGGTTGACGCTGGCGCTCGTGGCGGGCGCAGCGCCGGCGACTGCCGGCTGGCAGGAGCTGTGGCGCCAGGACATGCGCTTCGATCTCGTGGCGGCGAGAACGGCCGCCATCGAGACCGTTTCCAAAGAACCGGAGAGTGCCGACGCCGTGGCGGCGGCGGCGTGGTGGCTCGAGCGCATGGACCACCTGCCGGCGCCTGAGGAGCTTCTCACCGCGGCCATCGGTGCGCGCGATCCGGAGCTCGGGTTCTACCTCGGCTTGATCGACAGCCGCCTCGACCTCGAAGCGCCGCCGGGTGCGTTGGCGGAGGCCGAAGTCTCCGGCGCCTTCGGTGGCTTCAGCACCCTCGATCTCGAGCGCGACGTGGTGCCGGCCGATTCCGGACTGCCGGGCCTCGAGACCCGTTGGGCCGGGGACGCGGAGCCGTTCCGTGTGAGACTGCGGACTCTCGACGGCTACCTGGCGCCTCCGCGATCGATGATCGCGGAGGGGGTCTACCTGGTTGCGTACGACGTGGTGGCGGCCTCGGACACCTCCGGTTGGCTGGTCGTGGAGGCCGCGGGCGGCTTCAACCTGGAGCTCGACGGCGTCGAGATCGACCGGCGTCGCGCGTGCGGCGTGTCGGAGCCCGAGACCAGCTGGTATCGGATTCGGCTCGAGGAGGGCGGGCACCGCATCAGGGTGGCGCTCGGCGCCCTCCGCGAACCGCGCGTTCGCCTCAGCTTGCTCGACGACCGTGGGGCACCCATGGCGGCGGTCCGGGCGACCGAACGGACCGTGACCATTCCCTCCCCCTCGACCGCCACCCGATCTCGGCCGCCGGCATCCGAAGGCCTGGCGGCTGCCCTCGCCGACGCAGAAGGAACGGTGGACGAGCTGCTGCTGGCAGCGCAGATCGCCCGCGGTCGCGGTGACCCGGAGAATGCCTACTCGCACTTCGAGCGTGCTCGGGAGATCGCGCCGGACGACCCGAAGGTGGCCCTCGCATTCGCGCGCCACCTCGTCCTCGAAGGGGGCGTCGGCGCGTTGGGGCCTTCGCGCAGGATCTCGCTGCTGCTGCGCGAGGCTGCGGCGATCCCCGTCGCCAAGATCTTCGAGCACGCGGTGGCGGCCCAGGAGCGGCGCGAAGAGGATGCGGAAAGGCTGCTCGAAGAGATGGTGTCGCAGCACGGCGGCGATGTGCGGGTGCTGCGCCTGTGGGTGAGGGAAGCGGTCGAGCGCGGCTGGGCTCGGGAAGCCGACGAGTCACTGCTCCGCCTGGAGGCGGCGCTTCCGGGCTCGCTGAGCGTGACCGGGCTCCGGCTCGAGGTCTTGGCGACGCTCGAACGCTGGCGGGAGCGGGAGAACCTGCTGCAGGCTCTGGCTTCGGCGACGCCTGCCGAGACGCGCTGGATCGGGGAGCTGGCGTCGAGCTGTCTGGTGGGCCGCGCCGTGAGCGCGACGAGGTCGCTGGCCGGCCGCGTGCGAGACCCCGACCTGGACGTGCAGCTGATCCAGCTGCTGCTCGAGAGCTCGGACCTCGAGGCGGCGAGGGCGGAGATCGCCCGCTCGCGCGCCCGTTGGGGAGACCTTCCGGCACTCGACGAGCTGGAGCTGATGGTTGCCGGGGGAGACGACGAGGAGCTCGAGCGGGTGCTCGAAGGTGCGCTCGCGCGCAACCCGTCGGACCTGCAGCTGCTGGCGCTGCGGTGGCGGCTCGGCGGCGAGCCGTTCTTCGCGCAGTTCCGCGTCAACGGCATCGAGTTTGCGGCCGAGCACCGGGACTTCGGAGCCTCTGCCGATGCCGTGCTGTTGCTCGATCAAGCGGTGGAGCGCATCTTCCCCGACGGATCGAGCGTTTACTATTATCACGGCCTAACGCGCGCCAACACCCCGGTCGGCGCGCAGCGCGCGTCCCGGCTGCAGCCGCTTCCCGATGCCCATTTCCTCAGGCTTCGCATCATCAAACCGGACGGCACCGAGGTCGTGCCCGTCGACGCCCGTCCCGGGGTCACCGAGATGGTCTTGAGCGAGGTCGAGCCCGGTGACCTGGTGGAGGAAGAGTACGTGGCGCGGGTCGGGACGACGGGGAGCTCGCGCCGCGGCCATCTCCCCCCGTACCTGTATCGATTCGCGGACCCGGACCGTGCCTTCGGCCTGTCGGAGTACGTGCTGCTGGTGCCGCCGGAGATCGACCTCCAGGTCGACGGCAACTTCGAGGGGCTCGAGCAGGAGCAGGGGGAGTGGAACGGTCTCCGGCTGCTCAGCTGGCGAGCAGAGGATGTGCCTCCGGTGCCCCTGGAGCCCTTCTCGCCGTCGGCGCAGTCGTTGATGCCCTGGCTCAACTACGGCTTCGGGGTGACCTGGGAGGACGTGGGGGACACTTTCCGCGATCGCCTGTTCGGGGTGCTCAGGACCTCACCGGAGCTGCGCCGGTGGAGCCGCGACTCGCTGGTGGGCGAGACACCGCGCGAGCGGGTGCAGTCGTTGGTCGAGGCCCTGGTGGAGACGATCGACGCGGGAAACACCGAGATCGCCTTCGACACCGCGGCGGCCGACAGCTTCGCGCTTCGCCGCGGCAACCGGCTCGGGGTTCTGGCGGCGGTCCTGGCCGATGCGGGATGGCGCGTCGATCTGGTGCTGGCGCGGCCTTGGACCGAGCGCGGGCAGCGGGCGATCGTGCCGACGCTCGATGCGTTTCCGCTCGCGCTGCTGCGGGTCGAGCGCGATGGCGAGCCGCTGTGGATCGACATGCAGGAGGGGAAACGCGGCGTCGGCCACATCAATCCGCTGGTCCAGGGCGGCGACGGCCTCGTGCTGCCGCTGAGCCGGCCGCAGCAGGGGGTCAGCCGAATCGATCGTCTGCCGACATTCGACAATCCCGACCTGGTGGAGGAGATCACGGTGCGGGCCGAGGTCGACGAGGACGGTGACGCCCGGGTCCGGTTCCGGATGGCGCTGCGCGGCGCCCAGGCCGAGCAGCTCGAGAAACGGCTCGCGACCGTGCCGGAGGACCAGGTCGGCATGGTCTACCGGCAGATTGCTGCCACCATCTTTCCCGGCGCCTCCGCGGTGACGGGGACGATCGACGATGGCGGCGAGCCCTCGCGCATGACGCTCGATCTGGTGCTCGCCGGCGCCTGCGCGAGTGATGGTGCGACCCTGCGCTGCCGCAACCTGGTGCTCTCGAACCCTCTGGTCCCGCTCTTTGCTTCGCTTCCGCAGAGGACTTACCCGTTGATCCTGAGAGTGCCGATCGAGCGCCGCACCGAGGTCGAGGTGGTGGCGCCACCCGGTTGGCGGGTCGAGGAGAGGCCACCTCGGCAGCTCGAGACCGGGTGGGGCTCGGTGGAGGAAAGCCTCTCAGGGAAAGCTCCCTCGCTGCGCTCGCTTCTCCGCGTGTCGCTGCCGCGGCAGACGATATCGACCGAGGACTATCCGGCCTTCGCCCGTTTCTGCCGTGCGGTCGACGAGCTCACCTCGCGGCCCCCGGTCCTGGTCCGGAGTCGCTGACGCGCATGCTCGAGACGGCCCCGTCGCGGCCGCCACGAAGCTGTCTTGAGAATGCGGGCTATACTCACGTCCGACATGAAGATGGTCGACGGCACCGTCATCGCCATGCACGGCCCGCTGGTCCGGGTCCAGGTCGGTGACGAGACCCTGGTCGTGGCTTCGCGCCGGAGGCTGAACTGGGAGGGCGGAACCCCGGAGTCCGATCGGCTGGTGGTCGGGGATCGGGTGTCTCTGGAGATGCGTGACGGGGAGGGCGTCATCGTCGCCGTGCACGCGCGACGGAACTGCCTCCAGCGCAAGGCGCCGTCGAAGAAACGGTCGCAGGTTCTGGCGGCGAACGTCGACCACGCACTGCTGGTCTTTGCGGCCCGCGAGCCCGAGCCCAAACAGGGGTTGCTCGACAGGTTTCTGGTCGGCTGCCACCTGGCGCAGATCGACGCCGTCGTCGTCTTCAACAAGATCGACCAGGGCACCGACGAGGTGGAGCGGTGGCTGTGGGTGTACGAAGCCCTCGGCTACCCGGTGAGACGGGTCTCGGCTCGCACCGGCTGGGGCCTCGGCGCCATGAAGCGCATGCTGATCGGTCGCACGACGCTGTTCTGCGGGCCTTCCGGTGCCGGCAAGTCATCGCTTCTGAACGCGGTCTACCCGGGCTTCAAGCTGAAGGTGGGCGAGCTGTCGGAGAGCACCGGCAAGGGCCGCCACACGACCTCGGCCGCGGAGCTGATGCCGCTGCCCTACGGGGGCTTCGTCGTCGACACCCCGGGGCTGAAGGAGTTCGGGGTCTGGGACGCGGGTCGTGAGGAGTTGGAGACGGCCTTCCCGGAGATTTCCGAGCTCGCGCCGGAGTGCCGCTTCCCCGACTGCAGTCACCGCCACGAGCCCGGCTGCGCGGTCCGCGAGGCGGTCGAGTCGGGCGGCGTCCACGAAGGCCGCATGGCGAGCTACCTCAAGCTGCTCGAGGAAGCCGAGGCGGAGTGAACCGGCGGCTGAGTTTTGAACCACGGAGGCACGAGCACACGATAAAGAAATCCCAGCCTCCTATCATCCGATCTCGGTCTGGTCCTTCCCCGAACTGCCGCATCTTCGAGCCCCGATTTTCTTCGTATCCTTGGGTCTTCGTGATCATTGGACACCGGCCGATTTACCCCAACGCGCGGTGGGGGGCGGCGAGGAAGCACGCCAGGTATCCAGCCCGTCCTCGCAGCATGGGCAGGGGCGTCGAGATGCCGGGATTCTCGCGTCGCAGCCCCTCGTAGACCCGGGCGAGCTCGAAGCGGTTGCGAAACAGCCACATCTCCATGGGCTCGCCCGGGCTGAGCTCCGGGGTCTTGATCGGGACCTGGATCGCGTGCAGCAGCACGTCGTCAGAGTCCCGGTACTCGCCGAAGATCCACTTGCGGGTCCCGTCCTCGATCAGGTAGGTGATGACGAGGAGGCTGTTGCCGATGCTGATCTCGCGTGCGCGCGGCGCTTCGCCGGCGGACGCATCGTTCTGGGTCAGCCGGCGCAGGAGGCTGATGATGGGTTGGTCGAACGGGAGATCCCGGGCTCGGGCGGGCGCCTCCGTCCAGACCGACGCTTCGGCCAGCTCCTGCGGCGGGAGCCCCTTCAGCCGCGCCACGCCCAGGTACCGCAGCCCCACGTACAGGGTGCCCGGAAGTCCTGGATCGACCGGAAAGGTGAGCCAGCGGAGGCCGTCGACCGTGGCCACCAGCAGACGCTCCACATCGAGCTCGCGGCCGAGCTCGTCGATGAACGGCAGCGCGACCACGATGCCCTCGTTGACGAGCTCGCCGTGGCTGTCGAGGGTGGCCGCGTATGGCCGGGTCGAAATCACCTCGCTGCTGCCGCGTGCCGACGCTAGGGGGGAGAGGAAGTGGTCGACGTCGCCGGGATCGTAGCCCGAGTGGATCAGGAACTCGGCGATGTCGGCAACCTCGCGCGCGCTCTTGCCGGTCGTGAGGCGCGCGAGCTCGACGATGCCGTGGCCGAAGAATTCGAATCGCTTGGCCTCGGGGCCAGGGTGCAGCATCGGCAGCAAGCGGTAGACCCCGAAGTTGATCGCCATCCGGATGCCGTGGTTGAAGGGGAAGCCGACGGTGCGCAGCTGTTCGTACACGCGTTGGATCTCGCACGCGGCGGCGATCACCCGCAGCGCCCGTCGTGAGGTGTAGAATGCACCGTCGCCGAGGAATTTCTCGAAGGTCAGCCGGCGGCGGAGCCGGATCGCCTCGAGCCGGTTCTGGAAGATGTACATGAACTGAAGCGCGCGCTCCTCGGCCATCCGGCCGGCCTTGCGCACCTCCTCGAGCACGGTCGTGAAGTTGGACAGGTCGTAGATCAGTCCGAAGCGGCGCACCGAAGAGTCGACGACACCCGGCGCCGTGAAATCGTAGGGGCGAGTGGTCTTGGCGATGGTGGTGGCGGATGACGGCCCGGCGAGGGCCAGGGTCGTCCCCCGCCGCTCCATGGGGAGAATGCGTCGTCGCAGGGCCGACAGCAGCTCGAAGGTCTTGAGCCTGAGACCGAGGTCGCGAAGCAGGTCCATCTGCACCACCGAGAGCTGCAGCCGGTCGGCGAGCCCCGCGGTCTGGATGGCGTCGAGCAGGCGCGGCTCGAGCAGGCTCTCGGGTCGGTCGAGCCTGAGGCTCGAGCCGATCGCCAGCCGCAGCAGGTTGCCGACCTCGGGCTGGCGGCCGACCAGATCGACGAGACGGTCGAGCACATTGGTGTTGGCGGCGGTCACGGCATCGGCGCTCTGCCGGAACCTGGTGTGAAGGTACCCGCCGAGCTGGGCGAGCCGCTCCGGAGGTCGTTTCTCCACCAGCAGCAGCTGATCCTGACAGATGATGCCGAGCAACGGTGTCAGGGCCGGCGTCACCTGGACCTGGGACAGTTGGCGGAGATGGTCGACCGCCGCCAGCGCGGCCCGTCGGAGCAGGTCGGCGATGACCGAGGCGATGGCCTGGCGGGTGTCCTCGACGGCGGCAGCCGGGTCTCCGCCGCGGTGTGACGACGACGCCTTGGGGACCCGAGCGAGGGCACGGCACGCCTCCCCGGACTGGAAGAGCAGGAAGAGGTCCACCAGCCCGCGGTAGTAGTCGTTCATGACCACGTTCTCGAGGGTCGCGGTGAGTGCCTTCTGATATCGCTCGCGCTGGGCGAGCCGGCGCTGCTTGTTCTCTCCACCGCCGGTTCGCGTCCGTAGGCGCTCGTCGAGCTCGGTCTGGATCAGGGCCTCGAGGTCGCGCCGGATCTTCAAGATGCCGTCCGAGAGGAGGATCGGGAACCCCCAGGTGACGACCTTTTCCTCATCGCGACCGAAGATCGGAAACGGCGCCGGCAGCGAGGTCGCGAGGGCCGGGAAGAGATCGCACCACCCGCCGGCTACTTCGGCCGAGGTCAGGTAGCCGGGGCTCGGCAGCTCCTCCCGGAGAACCTGACGGAAGGCCTCGAGCGACTTTTCGTCGCGGGTCATCCTTCCATTGTAGCCCGCGGTCTCCGGGTCACGCCGACGGGCACACCCGTCCGCCGAGAGATGTCCCCGCCGTAAACGCCGCGACCCGGATTGTGGTAAACATCGTACATGTTGTTCGAGGACCTGGTGCGGGTGATCCGTGACAGCCCGTTCTTTCACGGCATGGCGTCCGAGGAGCAGATGTCGCTCGCCCGTCTCGGCGGCGTCGAGATCAAACCGCCGGGCGGGATTTTGTTTCAGCCCGGGGGCGTGCCGTCGGCCCTCTACCTGGTGGTGGACGGAGTGGTCGAGGTCAGCCGGGAAGAGAGCCCCGCCCTCGGCGTGCAGCCGGTCGCCTATCTCGGGGTTGGCTCCACCCTGTGCGAGAGCAAGGTACTGACGGGAACCTCCCTGACCGCGCTGGCGCGCTTCTCGGAAGGCGGAACCGTGCTGCAGTGGCCGCGGCCGATACTCCTCCGCCAGCTCTACTCTTCCCGAGCGCTCGCCCTCCACTACCTGCAGAGCCTCGCTCGTCGCCTCGAGGGCACCATCGCGGACCTCGGTGCGCACGCCGGGTCGAACCTGCGCGGCAAGCTGGAGCACTTCGACCTGCCGGCCATGCTCCAGACGGTAGTCGATTCGGGGGCTGCCGGGGTCTTCGAGATCAGCGACGCCGAGGGCCAGCTCTTCGGTTCCATCCACGTCCGAGACAAGATGATCGGGCCGGTCGAGTGCGGCGACCTGGTGGGCTCCGAGGCCTTTCTCGAGATGCTGATCTCGCCGCCGTTCAACGGCACCTTCCGGTTCTCCAACGTCGAGCCCCGGGCGTCCGCGTCCCAGTCGGACCTGATGCCGGTGCAGCCGCTCTTGATGGAGGCGGCACGGGTTCAGGATGAATTCACGCACTTCGCGAGCACCGTCCCACACGATGCATCGCTGCGTCCTGCGTCGCGGCATCTCGATTGGAACGGCGACGCCGACGCGCGCCTCGTGGATGCGATCTGGCACCAGCTGTCGGCCCAAGCCTGCGGCTGGGGGGTCCTGACCGACCTCCTGCCCTACTGCAAAGGACAGGTGGCGCTCGCGGTGCGGGACATGCTGCTGGCCGGCGTCATCGCGGTCGACCGCGGCTTCGAGGCCGACGGCGCCGACGCGGCGGGCGGCTGGTCCTGAGGGCGGAGACGGCGGCAGCACGTATACTCGGCGCGTGCAGCGGCGACGCCTGCTCCTGACCGTGCTCGCGGCACTGATGTTCATCGGTGCGGCTGTGTCGCTGATCCGGACGGTCAGGGACTTCTACCGCCTCGATTTTCCGGTGTCGTGGGTGGAAACGGGTGTGGTGGTCGACGAGGTGCCCCCGGGTTCGAGTGCGGCGACCGCGGGCCTTCGAGCGCGCGATCTGATCGTCGAGATCGACGGCGTGCCCGTCGAGAGGTTCGAGGACCCCGTGTTCGTGATCGCGGGTGGCCAGGAACACGTTCTGACCATCGAGCGCACCGATGGCTCCAGCGCGGAGATCCGCCTCCTGTCGCCACCTCCGAACATCGATGCCGATTACCTGGCGGGCAGTGCCGTGGCCTTCTTCGCTCTCGGCTGCGCGCTGTACGTGCTGTGGACGAGCGATCGGCGGGAGGCGGCGACCTTCGTGATGCTGGCGACGGCGGCGCTGGTGGTCAGCACCGTGCCGACCCGGACCGCTCTCGGTGCTGCTGCCCTGGGCGTGATCTGGCGGATGGCGGCCGCCGCGCTGCCTTTTCTCATCGTCCGATTTTTTGCGGTCTACCCCGAGAACCCGCGTTCGCTGTGGTTCCTCGACCTGGTGACCGTAGTCCTGGCCGTCGCTGCAGGGGTCTCGGCGAGGACCACGAAGTTCGAGGCGTGGTGGCAGGTGGCCTACTCGCTGCTCGAGATCCTGTTCTACGTGTCCCTGCTGTACGGGATCATCACCTACATCCTGCGCTGGCGCGAGGCGTCCGGCGAGGTCCGGGTCCGGCGACAGATCGAGTGGGTGGCGCTCGGTCTCTTCGTCGGCCTGATACCGCTCTTCGTGCTGGTGGCGGTTCCCGACTGGATGGACTTCGAGTTCGAGCCGTTCTCCTGGATCGCGCTGTTCCCGATGGCTGTGATTCCATTGTCGGTGGCTGCCGGCCTCCGTGAGTACCGGCTCTGGGACCTCGAGCCGATCACCAGGGACCTGGTATCGGCGACCCTGGTCTTCGTCACCGGCGGTTTCATCTTCGCGTTGACCAACCATCTGCTGCTGAGCTACTCGGCGGGGCTCGGCTCGTTGCGCAACCTCTTCGCCTTCGCCACCGGCGTGCTGCTGGTGGTGTTGCTCCAGCCGGTGCGGCTGCGCGTGGAGCGATTCCTGGATCAGCTGCTCTACGGAGGAAGACCGACGCCGCGTTCGCTGCTGACCGCGGCGAGCCGCGAGCTGGCGCGGATCACCGATCCCCGGGAGCTTCTGGTGCGGCTGTCCACCACCCTGCGCGAGGGCATGGAGATCGATCTCGTGGCCACCTACCTGAGAGTGGCCGACGACAGCTTCGAGCGGGTCACCGGGGAGGGCAGCGGCCTCCCCGACCTGTTGCCGGGAGGGATCTTCTTCGAGGCGTTCCCGAGCTCCGAGGAACGGCCCATGGCCGGTACCGGGTACACGGTGCGAGTGCCGCTGGAGCGCGTCGGGACCACCCACGGACTGCTCTACCTCGGTCTTCGGAGAGGTGTCTTTCCGCTCGGCACCGAGGGGGGAGAGACGGTGTCGTCGCTGGCGGCGCAGGCGGCGCTGGCCCTGGAGAGTGCGCGCTATCTCGACGATCTTCGGCGTCAGGCGGAGGAGTACCGGATCCTCCACACCAACACCCAGCGCATCATCGAGTCGTCGGCCGCGGCGATCCTGGTGTGTGATGCCGCCGCGCATATCCTGTCGGCCAACCGGCAGGCGGCGGGGTTGTTCGAACGCCAGGCCCAGGAGCTGGTCGGCTCCGACCTCGGCAGCCTCCTCGACCTTCCCGAGGCGTGGCGGATCGAGCTGCCCCTGCACGCGGTCAACACCGAGGCGAAGACCCTGGCGACGCCGACCCGGCGAGTGATCCTCGCGGTGTCGGTCCTCGAGCTCGACAGCGGCAGCTTCAACGGGCGGGTGGTCGTCCTCCAGGACGTCACCGAGCTGCGCGATCTGCAGGACCGGATGCGCGACCAGGAGCGCCTCGCGAGCCTCGGTCGGCTGGCATCCGGGCTGGCGCACGAGATCAACACCCCGCTGACGGGCATCTCGTCGTTCGCACAGATGCTGGGGGAGATGACGCCTGACGACGACCCGCGCGCGAATTTGGTGTCCAAGCTGGTGGACCAGAGCTTCCGGGTCTCCCGGATAGTCTCCAACCTGCGCGCCATGGTGCGGGGCTCCAGCGACAGCCGGATGGTGATCGAGGTCGGCGGGGTCGTGGTGCGGGCGGCGAAGGAGGCGGCGAGGTCGCTGGGCGCGGAGGACCGGCTGGACGTCAAACCGGCTGATGAGCCGGTCATGGTCTGGGCATCCGTGGCGCCGCTCGAGCTGTCGGTGGGCAACCTGGTGCGCAATGCCATCGAGGCCTCGCCGCCTGACGGACGGATCCGGTTTTCGGTCGAGGTCTTTCCGGAGTGGGCGGAGATCGTGGTCGAGGACTCGGGCCCGGGGCTTCCGAAGGAAAGCCGGGAGAAGATCTTCGAGCCCTTCTTCACGACCAAGAACGACCGCGGGGGCACCGGTCTGGGCCTCGCGATCACGCGTGATATGATCGCTCAGCTCGGGGGCGAGGTCGAGATCGAGAACCTGGCCGGCGGCGGAGCCCGGGCGACGATCAGGTTACAGCGATGGCAGCAGCCGGAACAGTCCTCGTAATCGACGACGAGCCTGTCCTCCAAGACGTGCTGGGCGCACTTCTCGAGGGCGATGGCTACGACTGTCATCACGCGATGACAGCGGCCGATGGTCTGCGTGTGTTGCAGGAAGAAGAGGTCGACGTGGTGCTCCTCGACCTCATGCTTCCGGACCGCCCCGGGCTCGAGATCCTTCCCGAGATCAAGAACCTGGATCCCCACCTCCCGGTCGTGGTGATCACCGCCTACTCGTCGGTGGAGTCGGCGATCGAGGCGATGCGCGGCGGGGCCTTTCACTACGTTCCCAAGCCATTCAAGAACGAGGAGGTGCTGTCTCTGGTCCGCCGTGCGGCGGAACGCCGCGCGCTGGTGGTCGAGAACCGCGATCTCCGCAGCCGCCTCGAGGGGATGGGCGAGATCGTCGGAACCAGTCGCCGCATCCAGGAGGTCTTCGAGCTCATGCGGCGGGCAGCGCCGGCGCGCTCGACCATTCTCGTGGTCGGCGAGTCCGGCACTGGAAAGGAGCTGGTGGCCCGCGCCATTCACCGCCTCAGCCCGCGCGCGGCGGCGCCTTTCGTTCCCGTCCACTCCACCGCGATTCCCGCGGAGCTGCTGGAGTCGACCCTCTTCGGTCACGTCAAGGGCGCCTTCACCGGCGCCGTCGGCAACCGCAAAGGTTTGTTCGAGGCGGCCGACAAAGGGACCCTGTTCCTCGACGAGGTGGGAACTATCAGCGCCGAGACCCAGACCAAGCTGCTGCGGGTCATCCAGGAGCGCGAGATCCGCCGCGTGGGCAGCGTCGAGGCGAAAACCGTGGACACCCGGCTGGTGGCAGCGACCAACACCGATCTGTGGCAGGAGGTGCAGAACGGGAGCTTCCGTGAGGACCTCTACTACCGGCTCAACGTGATCACCATCGAGCTGCCGCCGCTGCGTGACCGTCTCGAGGACGTGCCCCTGCTGGCCACCCATTTCCTGCGCCTGTTCAACGAGGAGAACGAGCGCGACGTGAAGGGGTTCTCCGCAGAGGCCATGGATTCCCTGACCGGCTATCACTGGCCTGGCAATGTCCGCGAGCTCGAGAACGCCGTTGAGCGCGCGGTCGTCCTCTGCCGCGGCGACACCATCGAGGTCGACGAGCTGCCGCAGGTCCTTCGCGGTGGGGGCCCGAAGACCGTTCCGTCGGCTCCGCTTCCCCCGGATGGCATCGACTTCCGGCGGGCGGTTGCCGAGTACCAGGAAGGCCTGATTCGCGAGGCCCTGCGCCAGGGCGGTGGCGTTCAGCGCCGGGCCGCGGAGCTGCTGCAGCTGAGCCCGACCACCCTCAACGAGATGATTCACCGCCTCGAGATCGAGACCGAAAGCTGAGCTCAGGCGCCTCCCTGGCGATTCGGCGGATGCTGGATTCGGGATTCGCTTTCGAAAGCTCGAAATGTGCCGGTTGGGCGAGTGGATCCCGCAGCCAGCCTCCGGCAATCGGGGTGGACGGCAGGATGAAACCTTTCGGCGAGTGAAACGTAATATCAACCCATCACAACCTCCTTCAGTTGACGGCCCCGGCTTCCCCCGACGGGGCCGTCAGCGTTTCATGCCCATGTCGGACGGTCGCGGGATCAAACGTTCGGCCGAGATGGGGTCACACCATCACCCCTCCGCCCAGGCACTCCTCGCCGTCGTAGAGCGCGGCGAACTGGCCCGGGGCGATGCCGGGGTCGCTGGAGTCGGTAAGGTGCACCACCAGGCCGCCGTCGGCGTGTCCCTTGACCCTGCAGGAACGGATCAGCTCGCCGTGGCGGACGCGGACATCGAGGTCGCCGCGCGTCGGAGGAGCGGCCGTCCAGTGGGGTGCGGGGATGCGGAAGGTCGAGCGGGCTCGCTCCGCGAGGGCGTTGCCGTGAACGACCTCGACCACGTTGTCGGCGGGGTGCGTGGCGACCACGTACCAGGGCCCACCCGACAGCCCGAGGCCGCGCCGCTGGCCGACGGTGTGAAACCAGGTGCCGCGGTGCCGCCCCAGGAGGCGTCCGCTCCCCGCCTCGCGAATCTCCCCCGGTCGGTCGCCGAGGTGGTGGTGGACGAAGGCACTGAAGGGGACCCGCCCGAGGAAACAGATGCCCTGGCTGTCGGGTCGGTCGGCGTTAGGGAGATGGAAGCGACGGGCTTCGGTCCGCACCTCGGACTTGGTGAGCCCGCCGATCGGGAACAGCGAACGCGCTAGCTGCTCCTGATGGAGCTGGCACAGAAAGTAGGTCTGGTCCTTGTGCGGGTCGGCGCTCTTCAACAGCCGTGCCAGCCCGTCGCGCTCGACCACCCTCGCGTAGTGGCCGGAGGCCACGCGAGCGAAGCGCTCGCCGACCCGATCGCGGAAGGCGCCGAACTTGATCATCCGGTTGCACATCACGTCCGGGCTCGGAGTGCGGCCGGCTTCGAGCTCGGCAATCGCGTACGCGACCACGGTGTCGAGGTAGTCGCGCTGCAGCGAGATCACCTCGAGCGGTACCCCTGCCGGCCCGCACACCGCGCGCACGTGCTCCAGGTCCTCCTCCCACGGGCACGACCCGAGGAAGGCCATCTCGTCCTCGAGCCAGATCTTGAGGTAGAAGGCGGTGAGGTCGTGCCGGCCCTCCTCCGCCAGCCGCATCAGCGCGACCGAGGAATCGACCCCGCCCGAGGTGAGGACCGCGATCTTCATGGCAACAGACTATCCAATTTAGAATTTCGAATTGCGGATTTCGGATTTCCCGCCCACCCCCAGGGGGGCGTGTGCTGACGAGAGCACACATTCGAAATTCGAAATCACCTCCGAATGCGGACGCCCCCCTCGACTCTCAGCGCATGTACTTCGCGTGGACCAGGTGCTCGAGGTAGCGGTCGGTGTGGATGCCGTAGTCCCTGAGCAGACCCTCGGCCGAAACCACGAAGGTGGCCTCCTCGCCGGCGATGCGCGAGAAGTAGACGCGGTGGGTCTCGCCGGAAGTGTGGACGTCGAGCGCACAAAGGTCGTCCGACAGCTCGGAGGCCAGGCTGCGCTCGCACACCGGGCAGAAGAACTCCCACCTGCTGCCCTTCGTCATCTTCTCACCAGGCGGCAGCTCGACCTCGTAGTTCCCGGGCTGGGGGTGGAATCCGATCAAGAGGCGGCGGCCTTCGCGCTCGGCCCGCAGGACGACCCGCTCTTCCGGGTTGAGCATCGCCTCGCAATGGGGGCAGGAGTAGGTCCAGTGCATGGCGTGGCCTCCCTGTGTCGAGGATATCGAAGAACCGGATCGCGGGACGAATTTCGGTCGCAATCTCACGCCGGAGAGACCCCGAGCTCCGCGAGCTGGCGCCGCGCCTGCACGGACCAGCCGCGGTTCGCGGCCGGGCTTGCCGGGCTCGGATGGAGAATGCGGCCGATCCGGGTCTGCGTTCCCTGAAGTGCGGACCGCGCCCGCTGCTCGGCGAAACCGCCGACCCCGATCACGAGCTCCGGCAGGAGGACCTCGACAGTGCGCCGCAGGGCCTCGTCGCAGAGAGCCAGAAGCGGTTCGCGTTCGGCCGCGGGCAGCTTGTCCGGTGTGCGGTTGCGGCCCGAGACCTCCATGAAGACCAGCGGGCAGTAGTTGACGACGAAGAAGCGCTCGAAGAACCGCTGCGGACTGCCGAAGTCCTCTCGCGCCCAGCCCCACAGCCGGGCCCCCGACACCTCCGCCCGCGGGCAGGCATGACCCAGCACCGGTCGTTTCGGATGCTCCACCGGCGGCCTGCCGACCTCGCCGTCGATCTCGAGCCAGTCGCGCACCGCGCCCACCTCGCCGAAGGGCACCCCGGTCTGCGCCATTCCCCACGGCCCGGGGTTCATGCCGACCAGCAGCACCTTTTTCGGAGGGCTTCCGTACCGCTCGAGGTACTGCGCGTGGGCGGCCCACGCGTAATCGAGCGGGTTGTAGACGTGCGTCACCGGCGCCGAGAAGCTCAGCCCCATCACCGCGTCACCCAGCTCGCGCGCGATCTCGACCAGCCGCAATCGCCGGACCTCCGCTGCGGATCGTACCAGCCCGCCGACCTCCGAATTCCGACCTCCGAATTCCGCTTTCAGAATTTCGAATTCAACACGATGCCGTACCATGGCCTCCTGGGAGGTCGTCATGCACCGCTGGGCCGTTTGTTTCGCTGTCGTCGCCTGTGTCTCGATGGTCCTCGCCGCCGACCGGCCGGAGGGGCGGTCCTTCGCCACCCGCTCGGTGGCGTATGCCCGCAATGGCATGGTCGCCGCCGCCCACCCGCTGGCGGTGCAGGTCGGGCTCGACGTGCTCAAGGCGGGCGGATCGGCGGTCGACGCCGCGATCGCCACCAACGCCGCACTCGGGTTCCTCGAGCCGACGGCCAACGGGCTCGGCGGCGATCTCTTCGCCATGGTCTGGGACCCCGGGACGCAGCGGCTGTACGGCCTCAACGGCTCCGGCCGCGCGCCGGCGGCGTTGACGATCGACAAGGTGCCGGCGGACGCGGATGGCACCATTCCCACGTACTCGGTCTATGCCTGGACGGTCCCTGGCTGTGCCGACGGCTGGTTCGATCTCCATCGGAGGTTCGGCGTGCTGCCGATGAAGGACCTTCTCGGGCCGGTCGCCGAGCTCGCGCGCCGGGGGGCGCCGGTGCCGCAGATGATCGCCGGCTCGTGGGCGCGCAGCGTGCCCCGCTTCAAGGACACCCCGGGCTTCGCCGAGGTCTTCATGCCGAACGGCCGCGCGCCGGCCGAGGGAGAGGTCTTCGCAAACCCGGCGCTGGCCCGCACCCTCGAACGGTTGGCCGCAGGGGGGCGGGAGGCCTTCTACGAGGGCGAGATCGCACGCGAGATCGTCGCCTTCTCGACCGAGGTAGGCGGCTTCTTCTCGATGGAGGACCTCGCAAACCACAGTTCGGAGTGGGTCGAGCCGATCTCGACCACCTACCGCGGGATGACCGTGTGGGAGCTGCCCCCCAATCCGCAGGGGCTGGCGGCGCTGCAAATGCTGAACATCCTCGAGGGTTTCGATCTGCGGTCGCTGGGCCGCGACAGCACCGACTTCTGGCACTTGATGGTCGAGGCCAAGAAGCTCGCCTACGCCGACCGCGCCCGTTACTACGCCGACATGGAGTTCTCCGAGGTGCCGGTCGAGGAGCTGCTGAGCAAGGAGTACGCGTTGAAGCGCGCCGGGCTGATCGACATGGAGCGGGCGGCCGACAGCGTCGATCCCGGCAACCCCGCGATCGACCGCGGCGACACCACCTTCCTCGTGACCGCGGATTCGAACGGAATGCTGGTGTCGCTGATCCAGTCCAACTACACCGGCTTCGGTTCGGGCCACGCGCTGCCGTCGCTGGGCTTCGGCCTCCAGGATCGCGGAGCGCTGTTTTCGCTCGACCCCGACCACCCCAATGCGCTCGTGCCCGGCAAGCGGCCGTTCCACACCATCATTCCGGCGTTCATGGGCAGGAACGGCCGACCTGACACCGCATTCGGGCTCATGGGCGGCGGCATGCAGCCCCAGGGGCACGTCCAGATCGTGGTCAACCTGGTGGACTTCGGAATGAACGCACAGGAGGCCGGCGACGCGCCGCGCTTCCACCACGGCGGATCCTCCGAGCCCACCGGGACCGCCATGACTTCGGGCGGTGTGCTCAACCTCGAGGACGGCCTGCCGCCCGAGGTCTACCGCGATCTCACCAGGCGCGGCCATCGGATCGTCGAAACCAACCCGGTGGTTTTCGGCGGCTACCAGCTGGTCCACCGTGACCCGATAACCGGCGTCCTCGCGGGCGCGACGGAGTCGCGCAAGGACGGGATGGCAGCAGGGTATTGAGTGAGGCTATGGCCGCCGACTGCGTTGGCTGGCTCTGGAACTATGAGGACCATCCGACCGCCCACGTCGCCACCACCAAGACACGAAGACACAAAGGCATTCACCAAATCGTCTTGAAGGTGAGGGATCGGCTTCGTCTCGGGAGCCCCGTGGCGATGGCCCGCTCGACATCCTCTTCGTGACGCCTTTGTGTCCTTGGTGTTTTCGTGTTTTCAGCGGGGTGGGTGGGGGCATTCCGTATACCGAACTCCGAATTCCGAATTGGCGCAGCGTCAGTCGCGCTAAGATGATTGCGTGCTCGAACCGATTCTGACTCCCGACCAGCGCGAGCTCCTCGACTGCGAGCGTGAGCTTCTCACTGCGGTGGCCGAGACCCTGACCGCGAGCGACGCGCCGAAGCGGGATCTCGCGGCCCTCGCCGAATCGGTGGCGCAGCTCGACGAGCTCTTCCTGCTGGTGGTGGTGGGCGAGTTCAACGCCGGCAAGAGCGCGCTGATCAATGCTCTGCTCGGCGAGGCGGTGCTGGCCGAGGGGGTGACCCCCACGACCTCGAAGATCCACATCCTCGGCTGGGGCGCGGACATCGAGCGGGAGCCGGCGGGTCCTGAATCGGTGCGGGTGACGGCACCCCTCGACACCCTGCGCCAGCTGACCATCGTCGACACCCCGGGCACCAACGCCCTCGATCGTGCCCACGAGGCTCTGACCACCGACTTCGTGCCGCGCGCCGACCTGGTGCTGTTCGTGACCTCGGCCGACCGCCCCCTGTCGGAGAGCGAGCACCAGTTCTTGGAGTCGATCAGGCGCTGGGGCAAGAAGGTGGTCATGGTCGTCAACAAGATCGACATCCTGCGCTCGGACGAGGAGCGCCGCGAGGTCGTCGAGTACGTGAACTCCAACGTCACCCGTCTGCTCGGGGTCGAGCCGGTGGTGTTTGCGGTGTCGGCACTCGCGGCGGCGCCGGGCGGGGGTGACGAGCAGCGAGCGGCCGGCGGGCTGCCGGCGGTCGAGGGGTTCCTGCGCGCCACCCTCGACAGCGGCGAGCTGCTCCAGCTCAAGCTCTCGAACCCCCTCGGCGTGGCGGACCGGCTGGTGGGTGAATCGCTCGACTCGGTGGCCTCCCGCCTCGGCCTGCTCGACGGCGACCTGTCGACGATCGACGATATCGAGCGTCAGACCCGGACCTGGGCGGACGATGTCGAACGCGAGTTCAGCCTTCGCCTGGCCGACATCGACAACGTCCTCCTCGCCATGGAGCAGCGCGGGACCGACTTCTTCGACGAGACCGTGCGCCTCGCGAAGCTCCCCAAGCTCTTCGACTCGGCGGAGCTGCGCCGGCGCTTCGAGACGGAGGTCGTGGCCGATGCTCCGCAGGCGGTCGAGTCGAAGGTCGAGTCGCTGATCGACTGGCTGGTGGATGCGGAGCTCGGTCACTGGCAGAATGTGGTCAACCACGTCAACCGCCGCGCCGCGGCCCACGCCGACCGCATGGTGGGCGAGGTCGGCGGCCGCTTCGAAACCGACCGGTCGCGGCTGCTCGACACGGTCGGCCGTGCCGCCCGCGACGGCCTCGCCTCCTACGACCGGATAGCCGAGGCCAAGCGGATGGCAGACGACCTGCAGAAGGCGGTCACGAGCACGGCCCTGCTCGAAGCTGGAGCGGTGGGCCTCGGCACGGCGGTGGCGCTCGCCGCGACCTCGACCGCTGCAGACGTGACCGGGCTGACGGCGGCCGGGTTGATGGCGGCCCTCGGCCTGTTTGTCCTGCCCCACCGGCGTCGCCGCGCCAAGGCCGATCTCAGGCAGAAGCTCGGTGCACTTCGCACACAGCTCATGACCGGGCTCACCGATCACTTCGAGAAGGAGGCTACCCGCGGCCGCCGCAGGCTCTCAGAGACCATCGCCCCCTACACCCGGTTCGTGCGCTCGGAGAGCGAGCGGCTCGGCGGCCACCGCGACCGGCTCGAGGACCTCGGCGAGCGTCTGGGCGAGCTGCAGGCGCGAGTGGGATCGTTGTCCGACTGATTCCCAATCCGTGCCCGTTTCCGTGTCCGTCTCCGTGCCCGGATGAGTCGAACCATCGATCCGACCCATCGGGCACGGGCACGGGAGTCAGTCCACCTCGGGCAACGGCCTGCCGGGTGTCCACGGAGCGCCGGCCGCCTCCAGCTTCGCCTCCAGGGCCGGCATGTCGGTCTCGAGCACCCGCCGCAGCCGCGGCTCGAGCTCCGCGAACTCCGACGCGGCGATCTCGAGCGAGCGCCGGTGGGTGGCGGTCGGTCCGTAGTCCGAGAGGCCGTCGGTCATGGCCGCGTTGCGGAGCCGGCCGGCGATGGTCGGCGGATGCACCTCGCCCATCTCGCGGATCGAGCGGTTGCCGGCAAGCGCCTGATCGACCTCATACAGCCGCAGCTTGAGGGCCTCGAGCTCGGTTGCCAGGACGCCCGGTTCGGTCTGCGACCGCCGCAGCGCCGTCTCCATCTGCTCGATCCGCTGGAACCCCAGCTCGACCATCGCTGAGGCCGCGGTGACCGCGCGGCGCAGCTCGGCGACCCGCTGCATGAAGGCTGCCGCCTCGACCGGCGGCGTGCCCTCGAGCACTCCGGGGAACACCCGCCGAACCTCGAAGCCCACCGGGCCACCGAGATCGGTCACCACACCGTCGACCCGCTTCGAGAGCGTGACCGTGTAACGGCCGGGCGGGGCCATGGTACCGCTGTCAGGATCGGCCGGCCCGCGACGCCACTCATTCTCCTCCTCCTCGCGGATGGCCTCCGTGGACGGGTAGCGCAGGTCCCAGGCCACGCGGTGGAAGCCCTTCGACACCGGACCCTCGAAGATCCTGACGACCTCGCCGGCGGCGCCGCGAACGGTCAGCAGCATCGCCGGGTTGGGCTGACGGCGCTCGCGCTCGAGCGCGTCCCAACCCACATACGGCGTGTCCTCCCACTCCTTCTCGAGCTTCTTCTCGGCCTCACGCCGCGTCGCCTCGAGGGTCGTGAGCTCGTCGCCGAGATGGTAGGTGAAGACCGCGCCGAAGGGTGGGTTGTCGGCGACGTAGAACGAGGAGCCCTGGGACGCACGGCCGCCGCCGCCGAGCGGCCGCCGCTCGATGTACCACAAGGCCGTCCGCGGGGTGAACAGCACCGCCCCCTGATCGAGCGTGTCGTCGGGGATCTCGCGCAGCGGCGTGTAGTCGTCGAGGACGTAGAAGCCGCGGCCGAAGGAGGCGCCCACGAGGTCGTTGTCGCGACGTTGGATGGCGAGATCACGGAACGAAATCGTCGGCACCCCGCCCGACAGCTTCTTCCAGCTCGTCCCGCCGTCGCCGGTGAAGAAGATCCCGAACTCGGTGGCGACGAAGAACAGGTCGCGCTTCACGTGGTCCTGGACGATGCGCCACACCAGGTGGCGGTCGGGGAGGTCGCCGGCCATGGAGGTCCAGCTGCGTCCGCGGTCGGTGGTCTTGACCAGATAGGGCGTGAAGTCCCCGAGCTTGTGGTTGTCGAGACACACGTAGGCGGTGTCGGCGTCGAAGAGGTCGGCCTTGATGTCGTTGACGAACGCGGTCTCGGGGACCCCCGGCAGCTCGGCCATCGGGATTTCCCGCCAGCTGTCACCGCCATCGGTGCTGATTTGGAGCAGGCCGTCGTCGGTGCCGGCCCACAAGATGCCCTCTTCCACCGGCGACTCGGCGAGCGAGGTGATGGTGTTGTAGGCCGACATGGCGATGAAGTCCCACGGCGCGGTGGAGCTCCACTGGCGCCCCATCACCTCGAGCAGCATGCGGTCCTGGTTCCTGGTGAGATCCGGGCTCACCGGCCGCCAGCTGTCGCCACGGTCGTCGGAGCGCCACACCCGCTGCGAGCCGAAGTAGAGGCGCGTCGGCTGGTGCGGGCTGATGAGGATCGGCGAGTCCCAGTTGAAACGCTCGGGCGGATCGCCGGGCTCGGGCTGCGGCTGGATGTAGACGATGCCGCCGGTCGTGCGGTCCGTGCGCACCAGGTTGCCCTCCTGCCACTCGGAGTAGACGATGTCCGGGTTGCCGGGTTCCACCGCCGGCTGGTGGCCGTCGGCAAACAGCGTGATGAACCATTCGCGATTGGTGATGCCGTTGACGTTGGGCGTGCGGGTGGGCCCACCCTGGGTGTTGTTGTCCTGGGTGCCGCCGTAGACGTTGTAGAACGGCTCGGAGTCGTCGAGCGCCAGCTTGTAGAACTGGGTCACCGGCAGGTTGGCGACGAAGCGCCAGCTCTCAGCCAGGTCGAAGCTCTCGTAGAGCCCGCCGTCGGTGCCGGCCAGCAGGTAGTCGGGGTCGTCGGGGCGGAACTCGAGGGCGTGGTTGTCCGAGTGCTTGTCCTTCTCGGTGAGGCGGCGGAAGGTGGCACCACCGTCATCCGACACCTGTATCCGGACGTCCATGATGTAGATGCGGTCGAAGGCGTGCGGGCTCGCCACCAGCTCCTGGTAGTAGTGGGGCCCGGTGCCGCCGGAGACGGCGTCGGAGCGCTTCTCCCAGCTCTGGCCGCGGTCGGCGCTGCGCCACAGGCCGCCCGTGCGGTTGTCGAGCTCGATCACCGCGTAGACCACGTCCGGGTTCTGCGGCGAGATGGCGAGCCCGATCTTGCCCATGTTGCCGTTCGGGAGCCCGTTGCCGAGCTCGTCCCAGGTCGCGCCGCCGTCGGTCGAGCGGTGGATTCCGCTCTCGGGACCGCCGTCGATGACCGCCGCGACGGTGCGGTGGCGCTGCCAGGTGGCGGCATACAGCACGTCGGGGTCGCGCGGGTCGATGACCACGTCGGTGACTCCGGTCCACTCACCGGCCGAGAGCACGCTCGTCCACGTGGCGCCACCGTCGGTGGTCTTGAAGAGCCCGCGGTCACCGCCCGGCGACCACAGGGGCCCCTGCGCTGCGACCCAGACCGTGTCGGGATCCGCGGGGTGGACGATGATCTCGGAGATGTGCTCGGAGTCCTCGAGGCCGAGGTTCTCCCAGGTCGCGCCGCCGTCGCGGCTCCGGTAGATGCCGTCCCCGAACCCGACGTGGCGCCCGCCCACGTTCTCGCCGGTGCCGACCCACACGGTGTGGGGATTGGAGGGGTCGAGCACCACGCAGCCGATGGAGTAGGACGGCTGGTCGTCGAAGATCGGCTCCCACGTCGTGCCGGCGTTCGTGGTCTTCCAGACTCCGCCCGAGCCCACCGCCACGTACCAGATACTGTGGTCGGTGGGGTGGATGGCGATGTCGGCGATACGGCCCGACATCAGGGCCGGGCCGATGCTCCGCAGCTCGAGGCCGGCGAAGGAGGCGTCCGCAGAGTCGCCATCGGTGACCGCGGTCGCCGCCGGCGGTGATGACAGCGCGAAAATCAGCAGTGCGAGCGGTGCGAGCAGTGTCTTCTTCATGGTCCCTCCAACGCGGAATCGGTGTCCCAGCGACACCCTAGCAGGAACCATCACCTGATGGGTGTCGGCAACACCTCTCGGCTACAATACCGCGTCGAGACGACATCGAGGACATCCAGGGAGTGCGAGATGCGAGGTTTGATGACGTTCGCGCCGGCTGCGATCGCGGCGCTGGTGGTGACGGCTGCGTGCACCACGGTGGGGCCCGACTACGAGCGACCCGAGACCGAGGTGCCGGACGCCTGGCACACCGCTGCGATGGCGGGCCTCGACGACGGCACCGCCGCGATCGAGACCTGGTGGCAGGTCTTCGACGATCCCCAGCTCGATGACCTCATTGCACGCTCGGCCGGCGGGAATCTGAGCCTGCGCGAGGCCCTGTGGCGGGTCGAGGAGGCGCGGGCCTCGAGGGGCATCGCGGCCAGCGTGCGCGTGCCGCAGGCGACCTTCACCGGCGAGTCGTCGCGCTCGCAGCCGAGTGACAACGGTCCCCTGGGCGAGCTGTCGCCGCGCGAGGGATTCGAGGCCGGCGACCTCCACGACTACGGCGCTTCGGCGTTGTGGGAGATCGACGTCTTCGGCCGCATCCGCCGTCAGGTGGAGGCCGCCGATGCGACCACCGCGGCGACCGTCGAGGCGTACCGCGACGTGCTGGTGTCGCTCTACGCGGAGGTGGCGCTGGCCTACATCGACGTTCGCACCCAGCAGGAGCGACTCGAGCTGGCGCGCTCGAACGTCGACGGCCAGGAGAGCACGCTGCGGCTGACGCAGGACCGGTTCGACGCCGGGCTGGTGTCGGCGCTCGACGTGGCGCAGGCGGAGTCCAACCTCGCCAACACCCGATCGCTGATCCCGGTCATCGAACGAGACCTGGAGCAGTCGCTGAACCGCCTGTCGGTGCTGCTGGGCGATCCTCCCGGCGCTGTGCACGACGAGCTCGCCGATCGGCGGCCGATCCCCACCGAGCCGCCTGAGGTGGCCGCCGGGATCCCCGCGGAGCGGCTCCGCCAACGGCCCGACGTGCGACAGGCCGAGCGGTTGCTGGCGGCTCAGACGGCGCGCATCGGGGTCGCCAAGGCGGACCTCTACCCGACCTTCTCGCTGGCCGGCTTTCTGGGACTGCAGGCGACCGAGCTCGGCGATCTGTCGGACTCGGGCAGCGTGACCTGGGGCTTCAGCCTGCCGATCCGCTGGGAGATCTTCTCTGGCGGACGCATCCGCTGGCAGGTCCGGGCCGAGGAGGCGCGCACCGAGCAGCTGCTCGCCAGCTACGAGCGCACCGTGCTGCTGGCGCTGGAGGAGGTCGAGAACGCCATGGCAGCCTATGGCAGCGAGCTCGAGCGGCGGCAGCGGCTGGCCGAGGCGGTGGACGCGACGCAGCGCTCGCTCGAGCTCGTGCTGACCCAGTACACCGCGGGGCTCACCGATTTTCAGAACGTGCTCGACACCCAGCGCAGCCTGCTGACCCGCGAGGACGAGCTGGCGCTCGCCGAGGGCCTCACGGTGGCGAACCTGGTGCGGCTCTACCGGGCGCTCGGCGGCGGCTGGGGACCCGACCAGCAACCGATGGCGGCGAGCGAGGCGAATCGGGTCGCCAGCATGGGGTCGGAGTGATCAGCGTTGCCCGTCGGATGTTGGATGTTAGGTTTAGGATCACTGCTGTCCAAGACAATTCGGAAACAGCATTCGGCCCACTGAAAACAAG